>CANIAS010000052.1 GCA_947465495.1 Candidatus Pollutiaquabacter sp.
TAAAAAAGGCGACAAGAACTACTTGCCGCCTTTCTCTTTAAAACATGTTTTGCTGATTACGCCAGTGTACGTTTTACAGCCACTTGTTCATAGCCTTCAATGATGTCCTTCACTTGAATATCGTTGAAGTTGTGAACGCTCAAACCGCATTCGTATCCGGCAGAGACTTCTTTCACATCATCTTTAAATCGCTTCAGAGAGCCGAGCTCACCACTGAATACTACGATGCCGTCGCGTACCACACGTACTTTCGTGTTGCGGTTGAATTTGCCGTCGAGTACCATACAACCGGCGATGGTGCCGACTTTCGGAATTTTGAAGGTTTCGCGAATCTCGATGTTGCCGACAATCTTCTCTTGGAATTCCGGAGCAAGCATTCCCTCCATCGCGAGCTTCAGTTCTTCGATAGCGTTGTAAATGATGGAGTAGAGGCGGATCTCGATCTCTTCGTTTTCTGCGAGCTTACGTGCATTGGCAGAAGGACGAACTTGGAAACCAATGATGATAGCGTTGGAAGCAGAGGCCAGCAACACATCCGATTCAGTGATAGCACCGACCGACTTATGGATAATGTTTACCTGAACTTCAGCTGTAGAAAGTTTGAGTAAGGAGTCAGCCAAGGCTTCGATAGAACCATCCACGTCTCCTTTGACGATGACATTAAGCTCTTTAAAGTTTCCAATCGCAAGTCGGCGACCTATTTCATCAAGCGTGATGTGTTTACGCGTTCGGATGCCTTGCTCACGCTGCAATTGCAAGCGTTTGTTGGCGATTTCACGAGCTTCGCGTTCGTCGTCCATAACGTTGAAAAGATCACCGGCTTGCGGTGCGCCATTCATACCCAATACTTGGGCAGGCATGGTAGGGCCCGCTTCTTTGATTCGGAACCCGCGTTCGTTATAAAGCGCTTTCACGCGGCCGGAATAACAGCCAGCGATCAATACATCACCTACTTTTAACGTACCGCCTTGTACCAGAATGGTCATGATGTAACCACGGCCTTTATCGAGTGAAGACTCGATAACTGTTCCGTTGGCACGACGATCTGGGTTGGCTTTCAATTCAAGCATTTCAGCTTCCAGCAATACTTTTTCAAGTAGTCTCTCGATGTTCATGCCTTTCTTGGCCGAAATCTCCTGACACTGGAATTTGCCTCCCCAATCTTCTACCAGGATGTTCATCTTGGCAAGTTGTTCTTTGATTCGTTCAGGTTGAGCACCAGGTTTATCCACTTTATTAATCGCGAAAACCATCGGTACTCCTGCTGCTTGCGCGTGATTGATAGCTTCCACGGTTTGCGGCATGACACTGTCGTCGGCCGCAATCACGATGATGGCGATGTCCGTTACCTTTGCACCACGTGCACGCATAGCGGTAAACGCTTCGTGACCCGGAGTATCCAAGAAGGTAATGTGTTTTCCATTCTCCAGTTCTACATTGTAAGCACCGATGTGCTGGGTGATACCACCAGCTTCTCCGGCAATAACATTTGCTTTACGAATATAGTCGAGAAGACTTGTTTTACCGTGATCGACGTGACCCATCACGGTAACAATGGGCGAACGTGGAATTAAGTCATCAGCACTATCCTCATCGGAATTGATGGTCTCTTGTACGTCAGCGGATACGAATTCAACGGTGTAACCAAATTCGCCGGCTACTACGCTAAGAGTTTCCGCATCAAGACGCTGGTTAATGGAAACGAACATTCCCAACGACATACAGGTGGAGATAATGTTCGTGACAGGCACGTCCATCATCTTGGCAAGTTCATTGGCGGTAACGAACTCGGTTACTTTGATGGTTTTCTTGCCAGATTGTTCCGCTGCTAATTGCTCTTTCTCTTCGGCCCGCTCTTCGCGACGCTGTTTGCGGATTTTGGAAGATTTAGATTTTCCACCTCCGCTCAATCGAGCCAAGGTAGCCTTGATTTTTTCTTGTATTTCCTTATCGGTAAGCGCTGCACGATCCGTAGATGCGACATTCTTGCCGCCACGTCCTGTACCAGCACCTGCTGGTCCGCGTTGTTTGTCTTGCGGAATCGGTTGACTGCCGGCTTTACGGTCGGTACGCTTACGTTTCTTTTTCTCGTTACTATCAGCTCCAGCACCAGAACTGGCAACTGGTTTTTTACGCGATTCCGTCGGCAACTCAATTCTACCCAATACGGTAGGTCCGGTCAGATTGCTGAATTGGACGCGGTGTATCTCCTTGTCATCCGGCGCTGCTGCTTTATCATCCGGCGCTACAGGAGGAGGAGGAGGAGGTGTAGGGCTCACTTCGACTGCAGGGGTCACCGCGGCAACAACTAGCGCTGGCGCCGGTGCTTCTGGAACAACTGGAGTTGCTTCGGCTTCAGCTTTCTTTTTACTCGCTTTTTTCTTCTCCGCCTTACTTTCCTCCGATTCGATGACGATTTTACCCAGTACTTTTGGACCGTCAACTTTATCGGCCTTGGCTTTGATAACGGTATCTACTTTTTCCGGTTTCTCCTTGACTTCCTCAACAGGCTCGGGTTCAACTTCTGATTTCTTCTTCTTTTCACCTGTGAAATCGGAAACAGAGACGTTTTTAATCAGAATCTCAGGGGATTCAACGTCCTTCTTAGAAGCAGGTTTTTTAGTAACCTCAGCATCCACCACCACTTGCGTTTCTCGCTTCAGTTTGGTCTGCGTGAGTTGTTGTGCCTCTTCTTTCAGGATCTTGTCTCCCTGGAATTCTTTTTGAAGCAACGTGTAAGCATCTCCCGGTAATTTAGTGTTGGGATTGCTCTCGATCTGGAATCCTTTTTTCGACAAGAAATCCACAATGTGGTCCATCGAAAGGTTGAATTCTTTGATCGCTTTACTGAGACGTATTGTTTTTTCTGCTTCTGCCATGGTAGATTTTCGTGCGGGAGATTAATTCAGAGTGCCCTCCCGCAGGGCACTCCGGGCTTAACCGATCTTCGGTATCGCCAGCTGGGGAATCACCGGTCTCATTCGAATTCGGCCTTCAGGATCCGGATCACTTCCTTGATGGTTTCTTCCTCAAGGTCGGTGCGGTTCACAAGGTCTTCAATCGGTAAGTCAAGCACGCTCTTGGCGGTGTCGCAACCGATGGATTTGAGTTCGTCAATAATCCACGGTTCGATTTCGTCGGTGAATTCATCCAGATCCACGTCGTCCGAATCCTCGTCTGATTCACGGAATACATCAATCTCGTAACCGCTCAACTTGCCGGCTAATTTGATGTTATGTCCGCCCTTACCAATGGCAAGGGAAACTTGGTCTGGTTTCAAGAACACGGAAGCCCGCTTCTTATCTTCATCTAACTTAATACTGGTGATCTTCGCAGGCGATAGCGCACGAGAGATAAACAGCATCGTGTTTGAGGTGTAATTGATGACATCGATATTTTCGTTTCGCAATTCACGGACAATACCATGAATGCGCGACCCCTTCATACCCACGCAAGCTCCTACTGGATCAATGCGGTCGTCGTAACTTTCAACCGCTACTTTAGCACGCTCACCTGGCTCACGAACAATTTTCTTAATGGTGATAAGTCCGTCGAATACTTCTGGAACTTCAATCTCAAATAGTTTTTCAAGGAATAAGGGTGATGTGCGGGACAGAATGATGCTTGGCGTACCGTTGATCATTTCCACGCGCAATACGACTGCACGTACTGAATCGCCCTTTTTGAAAAAGTCAGATGGAATCTGCTCTACTTTAGGAAGTAACAGTTCGTTGCCTTCGTCGTCCATCACGAGCATTTCCTTCTTCCACACTTGGTACACTTCTCCGGTGACGATTTCGCCTACGCGGTTCTTGTATTTCTGGAAGATGCTCTCTTTCTCTAATTCTTGAACGCGTGCCATGAGATTCTGACGCGCGGCCAAAACGGCACGGCGACCAAATTCGCTGAAGCGTACTTTTTCAGAAACCTCCTCGCCAACCTCAAAATCGGGTTCAATTTTGATGGCTTCGGAATATTCGACCTGTGTATTTGGATCTTCTACTTGTCCGTCCTCAACAATCAATCGATTGCGGAACGCTTCAAGATCTCCCTTGTCCGTGTTGATCACAATGTCGAAGTTGTCGGCTGAGCCATATTTCTTCTTGATCATGTTCTTGAACACATCTTCCAGGATGCTCATCATACTGGCGCGGTCGATGCTCTTCAGGTCTTTGAATTCCGAGAATGCTTCGACCAGTTCGGTGTGTTCGTTACGGGTCTGTGTGTTTTTCATGATGGTGAATTGATTTTATCGAAAGAGAATAGTACGCGGGTTTCTTTGATTTGCTCGAATGCCAGTGGAAGTTCTCGTAGCTCGATGGATTTCTTCGATCCATTTTTGATGGTCACTTCTTCGTCGATGACAATACCGTTACCTGTTGCTTCCTTCAGGATGCCGGTGCGCTTCCGACCGTCAAAGGTGACCACTGCCACCCGATGGTTCATTCGCTTATGGTATTGTTGCAATACCTTCAATGGTTCTTCCATTCCGGGGGAAGAGACTTCCAACTCATGTTTTTCGAAGACGTCGGTGGTTTCAAGCCGATCTTGAAGGAAACGACTTACCGCCACACATTCGTCCAAACTTAGACTACGAGGATGGTCGATAATGACAATGATCTTGGAAGGCGACACTTTTACCTCGACAAGGTAATTGTCTGTTCCTGAGATCTTTTCCTCGACCAAGGCCTGTATTTGTTGCTGCAAATTCATAAGGTCAATAAAAAGGGGGACTGTCGTCCCCCTCATTCATTCATTATTACAATGCAAATATAGGCATATTTGCTTAACATACAATGGGGTATCGAATTATCGCACCATTCTAAAGACGTTTTTTATTTTTTTGACAAAAAAACGCGCTAGTAGGTATTTTTCGATTAATGATCTTTCTTTCCGAGCAGAAAATAGGTGTTCATGGCGCCTTTTCCCTTCAGTTCCACCGTTCCCCTCGATTCGAAATTATAATCGTCTGCAAGTCTGATGCGAACGCTTTCTGTCACGTGAATCATGTTCGGCATACCGGCAGACTCCATCCTGGAGGCAATATTTACGACATCGCCCCATAAATCGTAGCTGTATTTCTGCTTGCCCACGATACCGGCTACGACAGTGCCCGTATGAATTCCAATTCGGATGCTCAATTGCTGACCTGTATCGTGGGAATATTCGTTGATCTTCTGCATGGCCCGCAAAGCAAAGTCGGCTACTTGCTGACAGTGAGTCGGGCTTCGGTCGGGCACACCACCAACCACCATGTAACAGTCGCCGATGGTCTTGATTTTCTCCAGTTTAAGTTCAACAGTTAATTCATCAAAACGACCGAAAATGTCGTTCAGCATACTCACCAACTGACGCGGTCCTAATTGGGAAGACATCCGCGTGAACCCTACAATGTCCGCGAAAAGCACCGTCACTTCAGGGAACGTCTCAGCAATGGTTGATTCTCCTTTTTTAAGCCGGTCTGCAATAAGAACAGGCAGGATGTTGTTCAATAATTTTTCGGAATGAGATTGCTGTTTTGCTAATTCCAACGATTGATCTTCAGCGACACGGGTCTTTTCGTTGGAAGCTGTTAGTGCGTTATCCAGACTTTCAGCCATACTATTGATGGCTACCGCAAGTCGATCTAATTCATCGTGCGAAGTAACTGGATTTCGAATGGAAAGGTCACCTTCCGCCATCCGATTCACATTCTCAATAAGCTGGCTACCTCTTAGCAATAATCGTTTGCGTAAAATTAGAATGAAGAGTACGAATACCGCTAACATCAGTCCGCTGGAAAGTAATAGAATGAAAAGTATCCACTCGGCGTTGTCATTCAAACCAAGCAATTGAATCTCGGTACGTTGGTCTACCATCTTGAGGAATTCACCGATTGGTTCCATGATCGCACCTTTTGCCTTGTGATATTCGGCGCCATGCAACAAGGCAATCGCTTGGTTTCGATCCGGTGGAGTCACTTTGCCATCATCATCAATCTTGAATTCCATGAGATCGTTCATGGCTCGGTTCTCCAGGCTTACCAATGCGTCGGAGCGATTTTGAGCATCTTTCAAAAGCCCAAATTCTTCCAGGGTAATACCGATATTAAGCATTTCCTTTTCCAGTGAAATGGACGTCACTTTTTGCGTATCCGGTGGATTTAAAATGCCGGCTACCACTAAATCCCAATAAACGCCTCCATATCCGGAGGGCTTAGGCATATCACCGTTACGAATGGCTAAAACGTCATTGAAATACGTTTTGAATTTAATGTCGCCAGTAGCCACATAGGTACGTGCGAAACGTGTCAGCTTATCCGATGATTGTAACAGTTCCTGTGCTAATTGATAGGAAATGAAACGATGCTCCTGCGCTGCTTCTACTTGATTCAACTGCTTGGTAAGCAGAAATGCCATGCCAGTGACCAATGCAGCCAATGGAACGACGATTAGAATAAAGAGAAAAATCTGTTTACGTAATGACATGCTTGAGGGATTCTAAGAAGCCCGAAGTTAGCCAAATAAAAAAACATTCAATAAAATTAATCGTCAGTAAGAATCACCTCACCGTGCTGCCATTGCTAATCGGCTGTATTGGCGCAACAAAGGAAAGTCTACCATCGGAGTTCTCCGCCATCAGGATCATTCCCTTTGATTCGATTCCTTTGATTTTTCTGGGCTCCAGATTTGCTAGTAAGGTAACTTGTTGCCCAATAATTTGCTCGGGCTCATAATGTCCGGCTATACCTGATACAACGGTTCGTTGATCGATACCAGTTTCAATGGTCAACTTAAGAAGTTTATCCGTTTTAGGTACGCGCTCTGCCGCTACAATAGTGCCAATGCGGATATCCATTTTCTGGAAGTCGTCGAACGTGGTAGCTGGTTTTTGAGGTTCAAATACAATGGCTTTTACATCGTTTGCTGCTTTGGATGCAGCGAGCTTTTCAACTTGCCGTGCGATAACATCGTCTTCGATTTTATCAAATAACAGGGTCGGCTCACTCAAGGTGTGTCCAGGTAGTACCAGTGCACCATTTTCCAACGCTTTCCAGTCGGTCGCTTCAAGACCTAGCATACCTCGTAATTTCTTTGCCGTGAATGGAAGGAAGGGTTCCATGAGAATAGCAAGTTGGGCAGTAAGTTCGAGCGAAACGGCTAATATCGTTTCCACTCGCTTCGGGTCGCTCGCTTGCAATTTCCAAGGTTCATTATCAGCCAGGTATTTGTTGCCTGTTCTCGCTAAATCCATCAGGTCGAATAAGGCGTCGCGAAACTTAAAAGCACGTATGCTGGCACCAATTTTCCCAGGTGCTGCTTTCATAGCAGCAATGCACTGTTCGTCGGAAGGATGTAGTTGGCCAGTGGCAGGGACTTTCCCTTCGTAATATTTTTGAATGAGCACCAAGGTGCGGTTTACAAAGTTGCCGAGAATAGCAACGAGTTCACTATTGTTTCTCGATTGAAAATCTTTCCACGTGAAGTCATTGTCTTTGGTTTCCGGCGCCGTTGCACAAAGGACATAGCGCAACACATCCTGCTTCTCTGGAAACTCAACCAGGTATTCGTGAAGCCATACTGCCCAATTCCGTGAGGTGGAAATTTTGTCGCCTTCCAGATTAAGAAATTCATTCGATGGTACATTGGTGGGAAGCACAAAATCACCGTGCGCTTTCAGCATGGCCGGAAAGATGATGCAATGGAAAACGATGTTGTCTTTGCCGATGAAATGAATGAGTTTCGTGTCGGGTTGTTTCCAATACTTTTCCCAGCCATCAGGATCTTGCCTTTGTTCAAACAGTGCTTTGGTAGCCGAAATGTATCCAATCGGTGCATCAAACCAGACGTAGAGTACTTTGCCCGTTGAATCCGGCAAGGGTACCGGTACACCCCAGTCTAGATCGCGAGTGACCGCACGGGGCTGTAGCCCCTGATCCAACCACGATTTACACTGCCCAAACACATTTACTTTCCAGTCGTCTTTGTGACTCAGGATCCATTTTTCCAACCATTCTTTTTGATAACGATCCAGTGGCAAATACCAATGCTTGGTCTTACGCAGGACTGGAGCCTTGCCACTAAGCTGAGATTGCGGTGCAATGAGTTCACGCGGGGAAAGACTTTTACCACATTTCTCACACTGGTCACCATATGCCCCGGGGTTATTACAATTCGGACAAGTTCCGGTTATGTATCGGTCAGCCAGGAACATCCCTGCCTCCTCGTCGTAATATTGTTCACTTTCCTCTTCGATGAATTCATGCTGATCGTAAAGCTTTGTAAAAAAATCAGCTGCAGTGCGATGGTGTATCGGGTCGGACGTGCGGTGATAGATATCGAACGAGATGCCAAAGTCAGCAAAGCTCTGCTTGATGATAGCGTGATATTTGTCTACGGCCGCTTGAGGCGTAATACCTTCCTTCTTGGCACGTATGGTGATTGGAACACCGTGCTCATCTGATCCGCAGATGAAGACTACCTCTTCGCGGTTGGCGCGTAGATAACGCACATAAATATCGGACGGCAAGTAGGCGCCAGCCAAATGGCCGATGTGTACCGGTCCGTTGGCATAGGGGAGTGCTGCGGTGACGAGGTGTCGGGACATAGTGTGTTTACTGCTGTTCAACTTTACTATTATCACATAACGGATCCTGCATATGTTGACATTTAACAGGCGCAGTTTCGATTAAGAGTTGTCGAAGTAAGGTTATAATCGGATTTTTGCATCACAAAGGTAACAATATGATTCGACCTAATTTTTTAAAACCCGGCGATACGGTAGCTATCGTCGCTACTGCTCGCAAGGTGACCCGTATGGAAATGAAACCCGCCATCGATTTGCTCAAATCCTGGGGGTTGGAGGTTCAGCCTGGAAAGAATCTGTTTAAGGAAGACCGTCAATTTGCCGGCTCAGACGATGATAGGGCCAGTGACTTGCAGAAAGCGTTGAATAGCAAAACGTGCAAGGCTATTTTGTTTGCCCGTGGTGGTTATGGCACCGTTCGTATTATTGACCGTATCGACTGGAAGCGATTTGCCAAGGATCCAAAGTGGTTGATTGGCTTTAGTGATGTTACCGTGATTCACAATCATGTACAACGCCATCTGGGAATTGAAACACTTCACGCTCCGATGGCATTTTCATTCCCGAAAATGACGCCCGGTTGCACCAAGGTGATGAAAGACACGCTTTTCGGAGAGCGACTCCGATACACGTGGCAGTCAAAAACCAGTAGCGATCAATTGCACCGCCGCGGCAAATGCAAAGGTGTCATTACAGGTGGGAATCTGTCCATGCTCTATTCCTTAATTGGTTCCAACTCCGATATCGATACCCATGGAAAGATTCTATTTCTGGAGGATCTCGATGAATATCTCTATCATGTTGATCGAATGATGATGCAGCTGAAACGCAATGGCAAACTCAACGGATTGGCCGGATTAATCGTCGGAGGAATGACGGAGATGAAAGACAACCAAGTTCCGTTCGGCCGAACAGCCGAGGCAATCATCCGTGAGGCAGTAGCTGAATACGATTATCCCGTCGTGTTTGGTTTTCCCGGTGGACATATCCCTAATAATTATCCCATCCTTCTTGGAAGAGAAGCGACCTTGAATGTTTCTGATAAAATGGAATTAACGTTTCATGCATGAACTTGACAGAGACTTCGGCTAAGACTGCCTTGGCGCGAAAAGGGGAGGAACTGGCGTGTCAGCACCTTATCGCTAAAGGATATCAGGTGTTACATCGCAATTACCGAATCGGACAAGGTGAGTTGGATATTATTGCCCGCCACCAGGGCATGGTTGTTTTTGTGGAAGTGAAAACCAGGGAATCCGACTTTTTGACCGATCCCCTGCAATTAGTGCCCATGGCTAAGCAAAAGCAGGTAATTCGGTTAGCCAACACGTTTCTAAAAATGCAGAAAACACTGGAACAAGGGCGTTTCGATGTCGTTATTGTCGTTCATAATATGCAGTATACCAAGCTCAATCACATCGAGGATGCCTTCTATCCGATGGTTTGATTCGGCCCCCTGCTCCTTTTTTACTACCTTGCGTGTTCAAAACAAGCAACATGCGTAAAGTAGGTAGGGGAGCTACCGGCGGAAAACGACCGGTACGAAGCGGAGATCGTTCTACAAAGCCCGGATTTCGCCCAAAAGGCAACAATACTGACCGCCCGGTCAGAAGTCGATCCACTGGGACCGACCGTGAAGAGGAACGACCTCGTTTCTCGCGTGGTCCACGTTCTACAGGATCTGGAGATCGTCCCCCACGGCGAACTGATTCCGGTGATCGGAGTGAAAGAAGGCCACGCATCGACCGCGAAGAGGGGCCTGCCCGCTTTGATCGTAGTGAACGTCCCGCACGTTTTGAAAGATCTGATAAACCTGCTGGACGTACTGGCTATAACCCTGCTGACCGCGGTCCTCGACGCGGTGCGGAGGATCGTCCGTCACGCGCACCACGTCGCGGAGACGATGAACGCAGTGATCGCCCAACACGCAGTTACACCCGTTCTTCCGAAGATCGTCCGTCACGCGCACCACGTCGCGGAGACGACGAACGCAGCGAGCGCCCAACACGCAGTTACACCCGTTCTTCCGAAGATCGCCCGTCACGCGCACCACGTCGCGGAGACGACGAACGCAGCGAGCGCCCAACACGCAGTTATACCCGTTCTTCCGAAGATCGCCCGTCACGCGCACCACGTCGCGGAGACGACGAACGCAGTGATCGCCCAACACGCAGTTATACACGTTCATCAGATGATCGTCCATCACGCGGTGATGACGAGCGCAGCGAACGACCTGGCCGCGATTACGAGCGGGCACCGCGTGCGTATACACGAAATAAAGAAGATCGTCCATCTCGGGCACCCCGTCGTTCGGACGATGCAAGTTCGGATCGTCCTTCGCGTCGTACATCCGGTTCTCGTGAAGATAAACCGTTTACCAGTCGCGGTCGAAGTTCATTTGGCAATGATAGAAAGCCATTTCGTAAACCGCGTACAACAGATAAATCGGAAAAGTCTACTGTCAAAGAGGATGGTACGACCCGCTTGAATAAATACATTTCGAATTGTGGCATTTGCTCTCGTCGTGAAGCCGATGAATTGATTAAAGCCGGTGTTATTTCTGTGAATGGAACAGTCATTACAGAGATGGGATATAAAGTGAATCCTGGAGATGAAGTACGCTACAATAATTCACTGTTGCGAGGCGAACGTCCGGTCTATTTGCTACTCAATAAGCCAAAAGATTTTATTACCACGGTAGAAGATCCAGGTAACCGACGAACGGTTATGGAACTTATCAGTGGTGCTTGCAAAGAGCGCGTTTATCCTGTTGGTCGTTTAGACCGCAACACCACCGGAGTTCTGCTTTTTACCAACGACGGTGACCTAGCGCGTAAACTGATGCACCCTAGTTTTGAAGTACAGAAGGTGTACCACGTATCGCTGGATAAGACCTTCAAGCCGGATGACATGGAGAAAGTCTTAGAAGGTATTCACTTGGAAGATGGGCCTATCAAGGCCGATGACATCGCTTATGCAGGCGATGGCGATGACCGAAAACAAATCGGTATTGAATTGCATTCTGGTCGTAATCGAATCGTACGACGAATCTTTGAACATTTCGGACACGAAGTGGAAAAGTTGGACCGAACCGTTTTCGCTGGACTTACCAAGAAAGACTTACCTCGTGGTCGTTGGAGATTTCTGACGCCCTTGGAAGTCGCTAATCTTAAAATGATGGTAGGGGAGAAGCGGTATCGTGAAGCAATGCGTGACGAACAGTAGGCAATCCTGTTCCTGATACTTAAAGTATATGGGGCGGATTCATCTATCGTAGGATGTCGATCCCTAGATATTTCGAGATGGTTGTTTTGAGGCGTTCGAGGCGTATGTGCTCCTCTAATAATGAGATAATGTCACTTCCGTTTTCCTCGGCTTCCTTGATTTTTTGACGATTATCTTCGAGCAGTCTCATAACTTTCTTCTTTTTCAAATGCAGGACAGATTTGGACAATGCGGATTGCAAATCGTTCTCTTCCAGAGGGACACGGATGCCGTGCATGGCATCCCAATTCTCACTTAGCTGATACCGTGAGCTCAGTAAATCAATGGCTGTTTCACGCAACGTGGCGTCTTCGTGATGTAGGAAAAAGTTGTTTTCTAAATACGGTTTTTCCTTGGGCTGAGCGGCATACAAGGATAGAATCTGATCATAAACAGGATGTTCGAAACGGATATTATCTCCCGCAATCTCTCTTACAAGGTACCCTGCAACGTAGTCTTCGTTGGGTTCGGAACTCGTTTCTTCGGTAGCGTCAAGAAGGTCGTAATTAATAAATGACTGATGGCCGAAATGCAGTAAAAGTCGAATGATATTGCGTTCCTGGTCTTCGGATGTTTGTTCAGTAGCCGGTTGATTCGGGCGAATAGTTTCAGGTAAAATTTCTTCCAGGTCGTTAACCGGGGTTTCTTTTCGCACTTTCTGCCTGCGCAGCTTGTTCAATTCGTTGAGTAATATGGTTTCGCTGATGTCCATCAACGAACTGCATTGCTTGGTGTATGTGGCTTGCAGTATCTGGTCAGGAATCTTAGCAATGGTGGTCACTACTTTTCGAATCACTTCAGCTTTCAGGATGGGATCGTTGTGGGCTTCTCCCATCAATTGGCGGGTGCGGAAGACGACGAAATCTTTGGCGGATGATTCGATGAATTCGATTACTTCGTCGGCCGAATGTTTTCGCGCGAATGAATCCGGATCTTCTCCGTTTGGAAATAGCACCACTTTGACGGTCATGCCCTCTTCTAGGATCATGTCAATTCCCCGCTCTGCCGCTTTAATCCCAGCGCTATCCCCGTCATACAAAACAATTACTTGCTTGGTGTAACGAGCCATTGTTCGCACCTGCTCGATGGTCAACGAGGTCCCGGAAGAAGCGACTACGTTTTCAACACCGGCCTGGTGCAAGGATATCACATCGGTATAGCCCTCTACCAGGTAACAGACATTTTTTTGCAGGATGGCTTTCTTCGCATGGAAGATGCCATACAAGGATTTGTTTTTATGGTAGATTTCAGAATCAGGAGAGTTCAGGTACTTGGCAGTCTTATCATCTTTTTTAAGGATGCGTCCACCAAATCCAATGATCCTACCTGATAGGTTGTGAATTGGGAACATGACTCTTCCGCGGAACCGATCGAGCAAACGGCCTTTGTCTGTTCGAAAGCATAATCCCGTTCGCTCCAGATATACTTCTTTATAACCTGCTTTGACGGCTGTTTCGCAGAACGCACTCCACTCGTCAAGACTATACCCTAACTGAAATTTAGCGATAGTTTCATCGGTGAAGCCACGCTCCCGGAAGTAGGTCAAGCCAATGGATTTTCCTTCTTCCGATTGAGTCAGTTGTTCGGAAAAGGTTTTTAGCGCAAAGGAATTTAGGATCAGCAGACTCTCCCGCTCATCGTTGATTTGCTGATCGCGCGGATCAGGGGCCGTTTCCTCGATTTCAATTTTGTACCGTTCCGCCAAGTTACGCAAGGCTTCAGGGTAGGAAAGCTTTTCATGTTCCATCAGGAAATTCACGGCATTCCCGCCCTTGCCGCAGCCAAAACATTTGAAAATGTTTCTGACTGGATTCACATTGAAGGATGGCGTCTTCTCATTGTGAAACGGACAAACTCCAATCAGGTTGGTTCCGCGTTTTTTAAGCGCTACGAAATCTCCGACTACTTCTTCAATGCGTGCGGTCTCGAAAATCCGGTCGATGGTTTGTCGGCTGATCATTGGTTATTGCAAATCGTTTTCGATTGGATAGTTTTTGAAAGCGCGGCATGACGGAGTTATTGAATCCTGAAATGCTATGATAGTAGTTTCTCCACCTTTGGCGGATAACATTCCGTGTTGTGCTTCCTTTATCAAAAGTAACTTTTTTTGGTAAGCTTCGAAGTTGTTATAGACATGGAATGTCTCCGTGACGGCTGTTAATTGGTCTTTTGTCTTAATGATGAAAAACGTTGGAGGTGAATTATTTTGTGCAATTGCCTTCAAATCAAGTTGATAAACAGGGGTTTTGGCTGTCGAGGTCACCGGTCGTTCCTGTACTGTATACCAGATGCTCGCTCAGATTTCCCAACGAATTTCAGCGTCAACGTTGAAAGTCAGAGTTGGGTTTGCCTACGGATGGAGGTAATGTGCACCATGTTCCAAAAAAACATACAACCAATCGTGTTGTTGTGGACAATGAAAATCGGCACGAATGAAGGTGGGGTTGAGTGCGATCTTTCGTGCGATCATCAGTACTATGCAAAAAACAGATTGAATAAACGATGAATACGCATTATGAATTGCGCGCTGTTGTAAAGCGTACCAGCTTTTCCAACCCCAAGCGGAATTCATTTTCGGGAAATGTATCAAGTAGTTCGAAGGCACGCGACTGATATTCTGACATTTTGGATTCGGCATATTGTATGCCGCCGGATGCATGAACGAAACGGATTACCTCAGCAATTTTTCCTGTGTCCTTTGTGCGACTTTTGATGATGTGTATAATCTTGCGTTTTTCCCAATAATCCGCTTTGGAAAGCGCGTGAATCAATGGCAACGTCATTTTACTCTCTTTGATATCGATTCCCGTAGGTTTGCCAATAGCTCCTGAAGGTCCGTAATCGAATAAGTCGTCTTTGATTTGAAATGCAATCCCGATCCATTCACCGAACTGATGCAATTTGTTAACAGTTTCTGCATCGCTACCTGTTGATGATGCGCCGCACGCACAGCAGGAGGCAATCAGGGAAGCGGTTTTGCAGCGGATGATTTCAAAATAAACATCTTCACTGATGTCCAAACGTCGCGCCTTCTCGATTTGAAGCAGTTCTCCTTCGCTCATCACGCGAACAGCTTCAGATACAATCTCAAGTAGTTCGAAATCTTTGTGACGTACGGATAACAACAATCCTTGACTTAATAGGTAATCTCCTACCAATACGGCGATTTTGTTTTTCCAAAGCGCATTTAAGGAAAAGAAACCACGACGTTCGTTACTATCGTCGACAACGTCGTCGTGCACCAAGGTGGCGGTATGCAGCAGTTCAATGAGTGTGGCAGCACGGTGGGTTTTTTCATCAATTCCTCCGCACAGTCCTGCAGAGAAGAATACGAATAACGGACGCATCTGTTTGCCTTTTCGTTTCACAATGTAATGCGTGATTCGATCCAGCAGCGGCACAGGACTTTTCATGGACGCACGGAATTTTTGTTCAAACTCCTCCAGCGTACCGGCAACGGGTTTTTTAATTTCGTCCAGTGAAAGTGACATGGGCCACAAATGTAGTCATTTCGACCTGTAGAATGCTGAAATATAGTCCAACGTCAGGGTGCTTGATATTACTTGCCACTACTTTTGTTGGCAAGCTGACCGCAGGCAGCATCGATGTCTTTGCCTCTGCTTCTTCGTACGTTCACAATAATTCCTTTGTTCTCTAGGTGACCTACAAATGCTTGAAGCTTATCTTCTTTTGCGTTGATGAATTCACCACCATCGATTGGATTGTATTCGATGATGTTCACTTTGGCTTTTACGCGCCTGCAAAAAATCTCCAACTCCCGCGCGTCCTGCAAGGTATCGTTGAAGCCGTTGAACACGATGTATTCGAACGTGACTCTCGTTCCTGTTTTTTCATAGAAATAATTCAACGCTTCCGCTAATGCATCCAATGAATTACTTTCATTAATCGGCATGATTTTATTTCGCTTCTCGTCGTTAGCTGCATGCAGGGAAAGGGCCAGATTGAATTTCACTGCATCATCACCAAGTTTTTTAATCATCTTGGCAATTCCGGCCGTACTTACTGTAATGCGTTGTGGCGACATGCCGAGCCCATCGGGGGAGGTTATGCGATCGATGCTGCGCAATACATTCGCATAATTAAGGAGCGGTTCACCCATGCCCATGTACACGATGTTGCTGAGTGGTATTCCATACCGCTCTTCGGATTGTTGTCGGATAAGCACTACTTGATCGTAGATTTCATCTGCTTCCAAATTTCGCAATCGTTCCAGTCGGCCCGTGGCACAGAACTTACACGTAAGGCTACACCCGACCTGAGACGATACGCAGGCGGTCATTCGTGTTTCTGTCGGAATTAGTACTCCCTCTACGAGATTGCCGTCGTACAAACGAAACGCGTTCTTGATGGTTCGGTCACGGCTAACCTGGAAGTTATCAATGGATACTGGAAGGATCGAAAAAGCAGCTGAGAGTTGCTGGCGATTTTCCAGTGAAAGATTGGTCATTTCATCAAATGACCGGGCACTCTTTTTCCATAGCCACTCCCAAACTTGCTTGGCTCGGAAAGTGGGAGCGCCTTGGGCAGCGAACCATTCTGTAAGGTCTTGCTGCGAAAGGGCCCGTATGTTCGGTAGGGAGGGAGAGGAAGCCATTATTTCGGTAAAGATACGAAGATGGCGCTGGAAGGTTTGAATTTCCGACCTTTGTAATCTCCTATGCGATTTCTGCAAGCCGATATACTTTTTCCCATACTTACTGAACCAATTCCCCATGGAATTTTGGTTGTGGAGGACGATGGTAGGATTAATGACATCGTTCATCCATTGATTTCGGAAGACAATCATCGGCAATTAGTAGGTTCTCCAATGCTTGAACGTTTCTCGGGTGCGTTGACGCCGGGGTTCATCAATGCACATTGCCACCTGGAACTATCCCATTTGAAAGGCGGAATTTCTGGTCAAAAAGGCTTACCCGATTTTTTAAAATCAGTTACTAAGTACAGACAGGAAACGGATGATCGCATAGTGGACGCGATGAAAACTGCCGACGATGAAATGCAGCAGGGAGGAATCGTAGGTGTTGGCGATATTTCTAATCGATTGGATTCGCTTCCAGTAAAGCGTCAAAGCCAGTTGCGCTATCACACCTTCGTGGAAGTATTCGACCTTCATCCTGATATGGCCGATGTGCGTTTTGAGCAAGCATGTCAAGTTGAACAAGCTTTTAGAAATCATGGATTATCTACCAGTATTGTTCCGCATGCGCCGTATACAGTGTCTGAAAAATTATTTCGAAAGATTAGTGAACATGCCTTGCTTCATAATGGGCTACTGTCTATCCATAATCAAGAAACCGGTTCGGAAGATGACTTTTTCATGACAGGTACGGGAGTGTTGGCTGATTTTTTGAAATCAACCGGACGATATGATACTTGGAATCCTACAGGAATCTCCTCCCTGCGCACTTGTTTGTCGCGATTACCAGCCATTAACCGATTATTGTTAGTTCACAACACGTTTACGGATCAACTTGATTACCAATGGACGGTAGATCACCGCCCGACTACCTACTGGTGTCTATGTCCCAAGGCGAATCTTTACATAGAAAACCGGCTGCCTGATTTGACCACCCTTATTCAGGAGGAAAGTAACGTGTTGGTAGGTACGGATAGCCTTGCATCCAATGATAAGCTGTCTCTATTGGATGAACTTAGAGTCCTTGCAAGTGCAGCGCCATGGTTGACAATCAATCGTTTATTAAAGATGGTGACGTTGGATGCTGCGCGTTACTTTGGTTGGGAGCAAGAGCTGGGTAGTTTTGAAATCGGAAAAACTCCGGGTGTGAATTTACTTGCGTACCAAACAATTGCATCAAGTAATTGTTTTTCTAAGGATACGAAGGTCACAAGGATCTGTTGAATCAGTACGTGGTATTGATTTTCCCCCAACCATTCGACTGTTTTTCATATTGTCTTCAATTTCTTCGGTCATTTTTGTTTCGTTAATAATTACAATCAATGCTATCTACAAAGAATAAGCTTCGCGTTTATTTATTCTCTGCCTTAATCGTGCTGAATGCAGTATTGGGGATTTTTTACATCAACTATAAAGAGAATAATCCTGTCAAGGAAAATAAACTCCTTA
>CANIAS010000053.1 GCA_947465495.1 Candidatus Pollutiaquabacter sp.
AGCTAATCTATACCGCCGTCAAGGATCTCATACAGGCTTTCGTAGGAGAGAAACGCCGTTTCAACAAGCCCGTACTTGTGCGATTGGAAAAAGAATCGGACATAAATCGGATCGGCTTCGTCACTCAAGAAGATCTTACTGACTTAGGTATCGAAAAGGACAAAGTTGCCGTATACCTACCGTTCTCCTATGGTTTTAACGGCGAACTGATCATCTTGCCCAAAGAAAACATACGTCCAATCGATGCTTCCGGAACTGACATGATGAAGTTCATCATCTCTGGCGGCGTCACTGAAATCCGTGACTAAGTCAAGTTTTATTCCATGGAAAAAACAAAAGCAGCTGTACGTTACCTAGTGCTCCTGGCGGTAGCAGCCGGATTGCTTTGGCTCTCCTTCCGGGGTATTGATTGGCGTGCAACCTTTGCTGAGTTCGAATCCATCAATTACGGTTGGTTAGGGATTTCCATTTTCGTTTCCGTCATTGCTTTTTTCAGTCGTGCACGTCGATGGAACTTATTGATTGAACCCTTGGGGCATGCACCTGGTATTTTCCGAACCATCAATGCGCTGATGATTGGGTATCTGGCCAACTTGGCCATTCCCCGATTGGGTGAAGTTACCCGATGCGGAACGTTATCACGCTCTGCCCATGTTCCATTCAACATACTCTTAGGCACTGTGATCGTAGAACGTGTGTTGGACGTCATCTGCTTGTCTGCTTGCCTATTTCTCACCGCCTGGATTGAACACGACCGCCTCGGCCATTTCATGTCGGTAAACATATTCCATCCCATTCAGCACAAAATAGCTTCGATGTCTCTGATGACATTACTCCTGCTACTGGGAGTCTTTAGCATAACTGTCATTACTACTATTTTAGTAGTAAGAAAAAGAAGTCAAGTTCCAGTAGCCACTGACGGAAAATTCGCCCAGCTGATAAAAGGAATTTTGCAAGGACTTCGTTCCATTCGCACCATTGAACGAAAAGGAGAATTCATATTCCATACCGTCCTGATTTGGTTCCTCTATTTCCTGATGTCTTACACCTGCTTCAAAGCATTGCCGGCAACAGCGGGACTATCCTGGCAAGCAGGCCTCTTCGTATTGGTAGTTGGCGGCATGGGGATGTCGGCCCCGGTGCAAGGTGGTATCGGTGCGTATCACCTTTTAGTCTCTCGTGGCTTGCTGCTCTATGGCATGACTGCCGTTCACGGATTAGCATTCGCCACTCTCATGCATACATCCCAAACTCTGCTAATCATCATCATGGGCACCATCGCATTCATACTGGTTTCTATGGGCAGCGTAACAAAAAAAGCAAATGAAACACCTTGATATTATCCACCACAAGATCTTCTCACCCGAAGAAATGGCACTCCAAATTGAACGCTGGCATTTCAAGAGTAAAAAGGTCGCCTTCACCAACGGATGCTTCGACCTCTTGCACCTTGGGCACATCGATTACTTGGCGAAAGCAGCGGATGAGGCCGATTTCCTAATCATCGGGGTGAATACAGACCATAGTGTGCAGCGGTTAAAAGGACCTCATCGTCCCATCAACAACGAGGAGCAGCGCTCGATGATTCTTGCATCACTGCATTTCGTAGCCGGAGTGGTGATATTCGACGAGGATACACCCTTATCACTGATTACAAAATTGAAACCGGACGTCTTGATAAAAGGAGCCGATTATGCGATTGAAAACATTGTGGGTGGAGACGTAGTAACAGCCTACGGCGGTCGGGTGATGACCATTGACTTCCTTCAAGGATACTCAACTACGTCCATCGAATCAAGGATTAAAGGCGAAAAATGAAGAAATGAGTTGCAGCAGTATACAAGGGCAACAATTTGTATATCTTTTCGTTAACTAATCCATGTCCCAGATGCAGCACCTTCGAACTTTTATTATTCCGGCTCTATTATTGGCAATACTATCGCTTAGCAGCTGTGAAAAAGTGGAGTACTTCCAATCCGAAAAAAACGTACACTCCCAGCTCACCGGAAGTTGGCAACTAGTGCCTATTCCAAGTACCAAACCCTTGGAAGAATGGACCTTTAACGAAGATTTCGTTTATAGAAGTGTATTGATCAACGGTATCATGACACCGGTTGATACATCGACGTATTCCATCAACACGTCGCTGATGAAAGTGGTAGTCGTTATTGACCAGTTTAAACTTACGCTGGATGAATTAAATGGCGATTGGCAGGTTGTTCAATTGAATGATAATTACCTCATCATCGCCACTGACCATTACGATTCCACGGGAATCCTCGAGCGCGAATTTACCCGTGTCAGGTAAACAGTACTTTTATTTTAAGCAACTACCTATCGACATTAGTTCGTAAATTAGCCGCTCTTGAAATTCCTGTAGTGGCCAAAACCAAGTCCGCCTTTTACTGCCAAAATTGTGGTGTCCAATCTCCGAAATGGGTCGGACGCTGTCCTTCCTGCGGACAATGGAATACGTTTGTGGAAGAAGTAGTGGCGCATTCCACCGATTCAACACTCTGGAAAAAAACCACCTCAAAGAACGTCCGCTCAGCTCAACCCCACCTGCTTAGTGACATTAGTACGGGCACAGAACAACGCCTTGTTCTTCCAGACCACGAACTGAATCGTGTGCTTGGCGGTGGTGTAGTGCCAGGGTCATTAGTATTGATTGGTGGTGAACCTGGTATCGGTAAATCAACCCTGGTTTTACAAGTCGCCTTGCAACTTAAAAACATCCCGGTACTTTACGTCAGTGGTGAAGAGAGCGAGCAGCAGATAAAAATGCGTGCCGACCGTTTGAAGATGAAGAATGAGAAATTTCTTGTTCTCACCGAAACCTCGTTAGAAAATATATTCAGTCAAATACGCGAAGTAAGTCCTTCGGTAGTGATCATCGACTCTATACAAACACTTTTCACGTCGAATGTTAAATCGTCTCCAGGAAGCGTATCACAAATTCGAGAGTGTACCGCTGAATTATTGCGCTTTGCCAAAGAAAGCAACACCCCTGTTTTTCTCATTGGGCATATTACCAAAGATGGAGTCATTGCCGGACCGAAAATCCTTGAGCACATGGTAGACACGGTGTTGCAGTTCGAAGGAGATCGTCATCATATTTACCGAATTCTCCGCGCGATGAAAAATCGTTTCGGTTCAACTGCCGAACTGGGCATTTACGAAATGCAAGGAAGCGGACTGCGCGAAGTAAGCAATCCTTCGGAGGTACTTATCGCACAACGGGATGAAGCATTGAGCGGCACATCCATAGCAGCGACCATGGAAGGGGTTCGGCCGTTGATGATTGAAACCCAGGCGCTCGTAAGTTCGGCTGTGTATGGTACCCCACAACGTTCATCCACGGGTTTCGACCTTCGGCGACTGAGTATGCTCTTGGCCGTGCTGGAAAAACGCTGCGGTTTCCGATTGGGCGCCAAGGACGTATTCCTCAACCTTGCTGGCGGTATTCGAGTAGAAGATCCCGCCATCGATTTATCGGTTATTTGTTCGATACTATCTTCCAGCGAAGACATCGCCATTTCTCCAAAAATTTGTCTTGCCGCTGAAGTAGGTTTAAGTGGTGAAATACGACCTGTTACACGGGTAGATCAGCGCATTAGCGAAGCAGAAAAACTCGGTTTCGAGCAGATCATCATTAGCAAATACAACTTGAAAGGGTTGGATCTAAATCGCTATAAATCCATCACTGTGAAGGCCGTTTCAAAAGTAGAAGAAGTGTTCGCTCACCTATTTGCGTAATTATAATTTTCGGTAAATAGTTTTCCAATTCACAAACTCAAAGAATCCGACTTCACCGAGTTCTTTACCATGTCCACTACGTTTTACACCGCCAAATGGAAAGCGTGGATCAGATCGCACAAAATCATTGACGAAGACATTGCCGGTTTCCAGTTCCAACATCATGCGTGCTATGCGCTCTTCGTTGGTTGTCCACACTGATGCACCCAATCCAAAATGGCTTTCGTTTGCCAGTGCAATGGCTTCATCGTCGCAAGCAAATGAAGTCACCGACCAAACAGGACCGAAAAGTTCTTCTTCAAAGGCTGGTTGACCAGGCTGAACATCCGAGAGAACCGTAGGCGGAAAAATCCAGGAGTTTTCTTCCTTCACAGGCTGTTGCAACACGCATACAGCGCCCATCTCCAAAGTTTGATGCACTTGACCTGATAATTTATCGTACAAATCACGACGAGCCAAAGGACCTATTTGGGTAGAAACATCCGATGGATCACCGCACTTGAGCACTTGCACTCGCTGAGTCAGTTGCTCTATAAATTGATCGTGTATTCCTTGCTGAACAATAAATCGTTTAGCCCCATTACACGCTTGTCCGCTATTTATGGAGCGGGACTCTACCGCAGCCGTTATGGCATTTTCCAACGAGCAATCATCAAATACAATCATAGGATCATTGCCTCCTAATTCCAAGGTGATCTTTTTGATTGATTGACCAGCGATAGCGGCGACAATAGAACCGGCAGCGTCGCTTCCTGTAAATGTTACCGCAGCAATCGTTGGTGTAGCAATAAGACGTGCGACTCCTTCGTGTGACAAGTAGTGATTTGAAAAAACACCGTTTGGAAACCCAGCATCCTTAAAAAGTTGATCCAACGCAGCTGCACACCTTGGTACATTGGGCGCATGTTTAAGTAGTACTGTATTTCCTACCAGGAGATTTGGTATTGCCGCTCGAAGAACTTGCCAGAAGGGGAAATTCCAAGGCATAATCGCCAGGATGGGACCAAGTGGTTCAGGAATACTCACAGCATAAAGCGCCTCGCAATCGAGTTCGCGTGGACGGATCCAATTATCTGCCTGAGAGATTAAATATTCCGTCGCGTTTATGCATTTCCTGATTTCAGCGTTTGCCTCGGTTATTGGTTTTCCCATTTCCTCCGTAATCAAGTTGGCATAGGTTTCAACACGATTGTTTAGCAATGAGATCAGTTCCTTTACGCATTCGATTCGGTGTTGCATTGTAGTTGATTTCCAAGAACGGAACTGAGTCCTATAGAAAGAAAGATCCAATTGGTCACAACACTCGAATTCCTGCAGAATCTGGCGTGTATAGGGATTTTGAGAGAAATAGTTCATGAGGTTGTCCGAAGTTACTACAAGCCTGCAAATCCTGTATCACCGTAACCTAAATTCCTTATTTTTAAGGCATCAATCGTATCTTCTAATTATGAAAAAATCCCTCGCTTTACTGCTATCATTGACAGCTATCATATGCGTTCAAGCGCAGAAGACTTTTAACAAAGGTGGTATCACTTATCCCGTTACTGCCAAAACAGACGTCACTGATACTTACTTTGGAAAAATTGTTGCTGACCCGTACCGATGGCTTGAATACGATACGGCTGCCAACGTGAAGAGTTGGGTAGAAGCGGAAAACAAAACAACGTTCGATTATCTTTCAAAAATACCGTACCGCGAAAAGATTAAAAATCGTTTGACGCAGATTTATAATTACGCTCGCTATGGAGTGCCTTTCCGTGTCGGTGAATATTATTTTTTCACCAAAAATGACGGGCTACAAAATCAAGCTGTGATTTACTTTCAAAAAGGTTTAGATAAAGAACCGGAAGTATTTATCGATCCAAATACCTTGTTGGCCGATGGCACAGCAGCGGTTAGTCTGATGGGGGCTTCTAAAGATGGCAAATACATGGCTTATTCCGTAGCCAAAGCAGGAAGCGACTGGCAGGAAATTTATGTGATGGACATTGCTTCTAAAAAAGTATTGGACGATAAATTGGAATGGGTAAAATTCAGTGGAGCTGCCTGGAAGGAAAATGGATTCTACTACAGTCGATACGATGCCCCCAAAGACGGCAAAGTTTTTTCTGCCAAAAATGAATTCCACAAAGTGTATTACCACAAGTTGGGAACGCCACAAGCAGCAGATCAGCTAATTTATGAGGATACGACTAATCCAAATCGCTATTTTGGTGCACAGACCACAGAAGACGAACGATTTCTTATTATCAGTATTTCGTCCGGTACCAGTGGAAACGAATTGCAAGTAAAAGACCTTTCTGCAAACGATAAAGACTTTATCATGATTTTCCCCGGCTTCGAGGCGAATGCGGATGTTCTCAATAATGTTGGTGGAAAATTACTGATGCAAACCGACCTGTATGCTTCTAACCAGCGCATTGTGATCGTCGACCCGAAGCACCCTGAAGTAAGTAACTGGAAAAATTTAATCCCTGAAAGTAAAAACCTAATCAAAGGAGCATCAACGGCGGGTGGAAAACTGTTCGTCACCTACCTTAAAAATGCAACCAGTAGTTGCTACCGATACTCGTTGGATGGACAATTAGAAGAAGAGATTTCATTGCCTGGACTAGGTACTGTATCCGGCTTATCGGGAAATGCTGATGATCGTCAAATTTTCTATTCCTACACTTCCTTCAACTATCCTCCTACTATTTTCACCTACGACATTGCGGGTGGCAAGAGCAGCGTTTGGAAAGCATCTAACTTGAAATTCGGAACTGACGATTATGACGTGAAGCAAGTTTTCTTTCCTTCGAAAGACGGGACCAAGATTTCGATGTTCATCATTCATGCAAAAGGAATTACCATGAATCGTAAAAACCCAACCATATTGTATGGCTACGGCGGTTTCAACATCAGTCAAACTCCGTCCTTCAATACATCACGCATGTTCTGGCTGCAGAATGGCGGAGTATTAGCGGTGGTCAATTTACGCGGTGGTGGTGAATACGGCGAAAGCTGGCACAAGGCCGGGATGCTCAATAATAAGCAGAACGTATTTGACGACTTCATTGCTGCCGGAAAATATTTGTGTGATAATGAATATACGGGCAACGATTACCTTGCTATACAAGGCGGATCAAATGGAGGTTTGTTGGTAGGTGCCTGTATGACACAAGAGCCAGCTCTTTTCAAAGTGGCCATTCCGCAGGTGGGTGTGATGGACATGCTTCGCTTTCACAAATTCACCGTTGGCTGGGGATGGGTGGTTGAATATGGTAGTAGCGAAGACCCCGAAGGATTTAGTAATCTGTACAATTATTCACCTTTGCACAATTTGAAAGAAGGGGTTAACTACCCTGCTACGCTGATCACCACCGCTGATCATGACGACCGTGTTGTACCCGCTCACTCGTTCAAGTTTGCTGCAACGTTGCAGGATAAAACAAAAGGACTAAATCCGGCACTCATTCGAATCGATGTGCGGGCGGGCCATGGCGCTGGAAAACCTACATCTAAAGTAATCGAAGAGCAGGCTGACATCTATAGCTTCATCTTTTATAACATGGGAATAACGCCCGTAGCACTGGATTGGTAGTGATCCGTTTACGCTCGAAATAGTTGAAGACACCACTTTACATCAGCATCATCCTGCTGGCATTTTGCTGGTCGTGTGATTCATCCACCCATGCTCCCCGAAAAGGAGCGTGGGTGAATCCGCACATGGATAAAAATGGACGTATCATCAAGGGACATTTCCGAAATTCCGTGAATTACAATCCGAATCGTTTTAAAAATAATCTGAGAAGCAAATCGTACTACCAGCGCAACAAGTGGCGCTATCACAAGCGAAGTAAATCACGCTGAAGAATTGCTGATGAGTCGAGCCAACATCAAATTCATCAACTCGGCATTTGATGTCGCTACGGTGATTGTTGGGCTCTTACCTGCATCCTTGATGAGTTCGACCCCATCGGAGTAAGGGTTCATGGTTACGATTTTCTCATAGCGGATGGTAGTCGCCTTATTGGCCCCTACAAAAATCAATCGCTTATTTGTCAGATACAATTGTCCGGTTCCCATGTGCTGAAGCACTTCAGAGCGAACCGGCTGCACGTTCATACTGCCGGCTCTGTAATAGACACCGCGCATGATCTTGATACTCACAGCCGGTCCACCGTAATTGACCCTGCGCGTGACTGTCCGGTACTCATGCCAATTCGCGGCACAAGTAAAGTGACAAACTTCATCTTTGAATAAATTGATGTCCGCAGACAACTCGGGCAAGACGCCGTTCTCAACTTGATACAGCATACGAAAGCGATCGAGCGTAGCCCGCGTAGCGTGGTCGAATTGGGGTGTCACGCTAAGGCTCTTACTGATAGCTTCAAGTTCAGCATCTTCCTCCGCAGTTAACCGTTGGTTTTTCATCGCCGAATTGAGCTCTTCTCGGTACCGCAATTCACGGGTCAATGCACTGATCTCCTTCACCATTGATTCAGGCAACGTCATTGAAGCCGCCAACTGGTCCAACGCAGCTTCTTCCTCTTTGGTCAACCTGCCATCTGCGACGGCGCTCTTCCATTCCTGAATCAACAAGCCCTCCTCGATCTTGCTACGACCTTCACTGACATCCGCATCGGTGAGTTGTAGGATTTTTTTTAAATGCTGAAGATTTGACTGTTCATCTAATCCGAACGATTTATCGGAGATACAATGCTCAAAATAAGTAAAGAATAAGTTGGTTACCCGATCTTTGAAATGTCGGGTAATATCGACTTCATAACGCGCAATAATTTCTGCTACATCATCCGTAGTAATCTCAGAAAGTGGTGTAGTCGCCAGTAGATTGTTTAATTCAATGAATGAATTCTCATCCGGACCACCATTAAAAATTCGCTGAAAAAAATTCTTTTTTGCAAGTGGGAGAACTGTAAAAATCGATTTCATGAAAATAAATTTAATGCAAGCTGTTCCAGGGAATACTAGTAACTATCAAAGGGCCAGCAAACAGCATACCCTTTGATAATTCTGACACAGAGTCCTCAATGCTGAATCACTATGCGATGAGTCAATCGGACCACTCCTTCCGTGGTGACGAAATAAAATCCATTGGGTAGCTCCTTGGTGTCAATTAACCATGAATTCATGCCTTCTGTCAACGTTTCATCGAATGAACGAACCAACTTGCCGTCCGCGGAGTAAATATTCAGGCGAATATTTCCCTCCACCAGCGACTGATACTCCCACCTTGCATGATCGTCAGCTGGGTTAGGAGCAAGCACATCTTTCTCGAATCCAATCGGCTCCTGAACGAAACCGAAAGCTGCATTGCCCGTGATGTTCACTGTATAATCCTCGACTTCTCCGTTGGTGTACGTCTGACACGAACTTGTTGTCGCTGTATTATATTGCATTTGTACCCGCATACGTGTGGTGCCATTCAATGCGGTACTAGGAACAGTAAAAGTCTTGGTAAGTGTGCTTGTACTATTTCCGGTGGCCACTTTCTCCCCTGCATCTGTAAACACTCCGTTTTTATTGTAGTCAATCCACACGACCCAATACATGCGGTTCGAGGTGGTGCTTGGGAAACCGGGAGTCATGCTGATGGAGGCAGATGCTCTTCCAACCAAATTGGTAGACAGTGACGTGTAATCCGCGTAGCCATTGTTATTGCCACTGGTATTACTAATGGTACCAAGCGTAACACGGTTGATGTAACCACGCGTGGTTGTATTCGTACCTGCAGACGTACAATAAGCTGGTATTGGGCAGCCCGTGGTAGTGAAAGTAGTCGTGGTGGAAAACGCACTTGAAACAATGCCGCTGCAAACATTTTGCACCTGAAATTGATATCCGGTGCAAGTCGACAATCCCTGTAAACTATAAGAGTTTGTAGTGAGGCCGGTAACGACATTCCAAGAGGTGGACGTTGTCGGCTTCCATTGCAAGGTATAATTCGAAGTAGTCGAGGCTGTCCAGCTAAGTGTCGCTGAAGTAGTTGTCAGAGTGGATGCAGAGAGACCTGTAGCTGCATCGCAAGCATTTGCAGCAGAACCGACGCCTACTGCATACCAGGCATTTTTCACTTGATCGACTTCGTTGGATACAGCACCGTATAAATCGATGGCCGCATTGATACATGCCGTGCGCCAGGCAGCGTAATTAGAAGTTGGTGTGAGGTAGGAAGTTTCAGAACGATAAATAATGGCATTCGCTTTGGTAAGTCCTAAACCTACTACTGTGTATGCATTGCCCTTGTCGTTGGTAGCTACACCCCCATTCACCAATAAGTAATAGAAATAATTACCGACGCCGCTGTTGGTGTGTACCCCACCATTATCGGCAGTGCCGGTATACCAATAGGTACCCGTATAGCAATTCGGTTGTGAGTATTGTTTGGGGTTCGCCATGTTGCGGATGGCCCAGTTCATATCATTACTCAGCAGCCAGTTGATGTCGGTGGGTTTGGCCCAGAATTGAACGGCCTTCCCAAAGATATCGCTCATGCTTTCGTTAATTGCTCCAGATTCACTGCTATAATTCAGGCCGGAGGTATACTGTGTTATGCCGTGTGTCAACTCGTGTGCTGTGACATCAATGGCGGTAATTCCTGCATTGGTGGTAGAGCGAATACCATAATGCATGGTAGAGCCATCCCAATAAGCATTGTTTGTAGTCGCGGTTTCGTTGACGTAACTAGTTAGTGCGAAACCTGCATTGTTGATGCTGTTGCGGCCAAAATTAACATGGTAAAAACTCCACGTGGAAGAGACTCCGAAATGAGCATCCAGGGCATACTTATCATTGGTCGTATAAGACCAATTGGGAGTAGTGCTGGTGTAATCAAGATGTGAACTTGTTTCACCATGAAGGGTAATTACGCCATTCCCTTTTGTGAGATCACGCAGTCGGAAATTGGTTGAGCCAGTAGAATCGGAGTGAATAGTTTGTGTGCCACTATAAACTGTCGCTGCCGTTCCAACGGCATCAGCAAAGAAAAGCAGATCCTTAGTGCCAAGATAATTTCCATCGTTTGCATCAAAATAATAGGCCGCACGGCTGAGCGGTTCGAGCGCGTAAACAGTAACCTTATAGGCTAATTGCAAGGCACCGGCGTCCAGTTGATCAACTCCGCTGAACCAAACCAATTCAGCTGTTGGTCGATTACCAGCTTCTCCAGAACGAATCACTTGATCTTCTAATGCTGCATCTTCCCAGGCGTAGCGAACCGCGTGAACAAGGGAAAGACCCCGTTGAATGGCTTGTTCAGCAGTTAATTGTGGCGTAGTACGACTTACCGCATCGGGATTCAAATCCAAAATGATCGCACCACTCATGACAGTTGCCTTGCCTTGTTTCGTTTGTACGATGTACATGGAATTCTCCACCGGTATTCCTTGAATAATCTGTTGGAATCGATAATTTACTCCCAGCTGATCACGCTCTTCACGAACTAACTTCAAATCGCTGGATGCCTCCAGGCCTATCAGTTGAGCGGCACGTTGCGGCTGAAATGGCACTTGTTCGGAAGGTGCCAATCGAGTGACGGGTGACGACAATGAAAGTTCGCCTTGAATCTTTTGGCGCAACGCGGATTGAGCGGAGACCACTTGGAAGGAAAATACTATTCCAATCAGCAACAGGGCTTTTCTAAGTAAGGAATTCATCTAATAAGGTGTTAGGGAGTATCAAAGTGTATTACAAGTATAAACATTTGGCCTAAAAAATCCAATGATAGCAAGGTGTTTACTTCAATCAGGATATGCACTACATTCGTTTTATGAAACTCCGATTCTGCCTTTTTCTATTGATTCCCATGGCAGTGGCTGCTCAAACCTTTCAGCCAACGTGGGAAAGTCTGGATCAGCATCCAGTACCTCAATGGTACAAGGACGCAAAATTCGGGATTTTCATTCACTGGGGTGTTTATGCAGTACCCGGCTGGTGTGAAAAAGGAAAATATGCCGAATGGTATCAGCGTGGGCTTCAGACAGATGATACAAGCCGACAACACTATCACAAGATCAATTTCGACACCAGCTCGTATTATGATTTAGCGCAAGATTTCCATGCCGAGCTTTTTAATCCCAAAGATTGGGCTGCACTCTTTGAAGCTTCTGGTGCCAAATACATTGTACTTACTTCAAAACATCACGATGGATTTTGTTTGTGGCCCAGTAAAACTGCCAATGATACGTGGGGCTTCCCATGGAATTCCATGGATGCTGGACCGCATAAAGATCTTGTTGGTGAATTGTTTTCAGAAGTTCGAAAAACCTCGGTGCATCCTGGCTTGTATTATTCCTTGTACGAATGGTACAATCCGCTTTATCTGCGCGACAAACAACTGTATGCAGATCGTCATGCCTATCCACAATTGATGGAATTGATTAACAATTATCAACCTGACGCCTTCTGGACCGACGGTGATTGGGAGGCCAGTGATACGTTATGGAAGAGTCGTGAATTCCTTTCCTGGCTATACAATGATAGTCCGGTAAAAGATCGCGTTGTGACATATGATCGATGGGGAATCGATATCAGGTTTCATCATGGCATGGTGTATACCCCAGAATATGAACCCGACAAAGATTTTGAAAATCATTACTTCGAAGAAAGTCGTGGCATGGGAACCAGCTATGGATATAACCGGGAAGAAGACGCCTGGGATTATACGTCCAGTCAGGCGCTTATTCTTTCCTTGATTGACAAGGTTAGTCGTGGCGGAAACCTATTGCTTGATATTGGTCCGGACGCACATGGTAAAATACCGCCCATCATGCAAGAGCGGTTATTAGATATTGGAAAATGGCTGGACATCAACGGCGAGGCAATTTACGCTACCGAACGTTGGACCACCGTATGTCAATGGAGTCAGGGCCGTCGAGATTATCAAGCACCCAAAGCGAATACGAATATGGAATGGCGGACATCCGGTGATGTGATGCTTAAACTGACCGTTGATCCCGATTCAGGATACGCGGTTAAACAGGTTTTCTTTACCCATAATCCTACCACCAATTCGCTTTACTTGATTCTTCCCTCCTACCCGGCATCTGGTAAAATCGTATTACAGGATATTGCATTCAGTGCAGACACACAGATCGAATTCCTGATGAATCATACACCATTGCGGTGGAGTACCGACGGATTGAAAACAGAAATCACGCTTCCTCCCTTCACCCCGGATCTAATGAGATCAGCTGCGGCGTGGGTTGTCAAAGTACAATTGTAATGTAAAGCAATCGCCAGGATGATACGTCAATGGCACCTTTGAAATAATTATCGTAGCTGAATTTCCTTCGACAACTCATAGCCTACAGACCGACGATCGTCTTCCTGTCGACTTCGTTCGATTGCTTCTCCCGAAAATCCACGTTCTTGGAATGAACGATTGATACTGCGGATTAACTCACTTCGGATTTTTTTCTGTGCATCCAAACTGCGTTGATCAATGCCAAGTAATTCGTTTATATGTTGCGTTGTCAAGACACTATTGTCTTTTCTGCAATCAATTAAAACGAGTAACAACTGATTTTCTTTCGTAGTTAGTGTATCCATGGCTATGCCATTGAAAAACACCCGACCTTCGAGTGCTTGTACGATGTTTTCAGTTTCGGTCACTATTGCTGTATCGACGGAATCAGTAACAACCTTTAGATGAGGAATGGCGGTGGAATTACCTTTAGAACGTCGACGCTTGCTATACCACATCCCTGAAATTAAGAGAAACACCGTTCCAAAACCGCCCCACGTTTTCCAATTGATTCCGACATTAGAGTTAGGTTCAAGCAGCGGAACCACTGCCATTGGTTTTGACAATAATTCGTCCCATGAAATACTATCAATCAATTCATAGGACGTTGGATGCATGGAATAGATTCCATAGGCCGTAGAAAATAGTGTCTTAGCTTCCGAGTAGGCCGTTTTGTCGAGTGTCAACATACGCAGTACCTTGCTATCATCCAGCATGGATACTTGTAATTTTGTCAAATCAACGTACGCAAATTTTCGAGAGGTATTGACACGAAACAAAAGCCCGTGTTCTGAACTAAAGCTAACACCCAAGTCTTGAAGTCCACCGATGTGTTTTTTGAATTGTGAACTGATTGCACCTAATACATTCCAGTTACCTGTTTTCAAATCCAGTGCATACACGGAATCCACGTAGTAGTTTTCTGTTTTGATTCCGGCATTCATTGGATGCGCTCCTACCTGGTAAAGGATTGAGTCAATTGAACTATAGAAGCAATTAGCACGATCGCCGGTTGGAATCTCTCTGGACAATTGGATGGTTTCCCATTCATGCGCCACCCAAGAATAGAATAGAAACATACCATTTGATTTCCAAATCCCATACCCTCCATACTTGCAGGGTCCGGGCAATAGGTAAGCATCGCAATTATAACCGATAGCCTCTGTGCTATCTTGCCGTTCCCAGACACTATCTTTGGTTAGGACATAAACCTGACCGGTTGCATTACCAATCAGCATCCATCCTTTGAGTGGATCTCGCACCAAGTCGTAGCTTCCAAATTGTTTGCATAGAGACGAATCTGGAAATCCTGTATAGTGAATACAATTGATTGGCTGCATCCGCTGGTATAATTCGGATCGACAAAATGGATTGCTTTCTGATGATGCGTTTACCGGTTCGCATAGCAAACAAAAACAGAAGAAACAAATAGAAAGTGAGCTGTTCGAACGGTTACCAACTCGACGCAGGAATTTTAGAAGAAAATACAATGGATAGAAAATCATGCTTAGATAAACATCCAAAATTTTAACTAGATGTTTGAATTTCGAAGATAGTAAAACTTGAGGTTTTAATGAAGTTACCGTTGGTTATTCCATTTTATTGAAAATTTGGCTGAAAAACTGCCAAAAAAGAAAAAAAAGCCCGTGCCGGAATTAACCGAACACGGGTTTGGAGCCAAAAATCAAAATTTAAATACGTTGTCAAACTTTGAAAGCATGAACTATTTTGATCGCATTAAATCAGATACGATCAATATATCGTGATCAAAAGACCAAACTATTTGACGTTCCATCAAGGGAATTCAAGTGATTCGGGTGTGTCCGTTGAATTTATGTATAACTAATTGATATAAAGTAATTTAAACTCATTTTTAGACTGGGTGAAAATAGGTGTCGGATTTCCGGATTAGGTGAATTTAGGTGCCTATCGATAGTCACTGGGTTGATTATTCCTACTTTTACAGCCTATGTCGACTCACGAACGCGCCCATCACGACGAAGCGAACAACGTAACCTATCAACGTTGTCAATTCGCCTATGAATTCGCCATTCCCTTCATAACTGGCAAGCATGTACTAGATGTAGGCTGTGGAAATGCCTACGGCACCGCACTCATGGCGGCCTCCGCGGCTACCATCAAGGGTCTGGATTACGATGGAGCGACGGTGGCAGAAAATGGTTCACGGTATGCTTCCGTGACCAACTTAACGTTTCAGCAAGGCACCATACCGCCGTTACCATTTGCTGATGCCTCCTTCGATGTGATTACGGCTTTTCAGTTCATTGAGCATATTGTGCCACGCAAAGAATTTCTGCGCGAGTGTCTGCGTGTATTGCGTCCCGGAGGACGCTTATTGGTCACTACGCCCAATGTCAAAAAATCCTTAGCTCGAAATCCGTTCCACGTGCATGAGTATACCTTCGAGGAGATGCGCAAAGAAGTAAGCGACTTAACCAGTGCATTCCAGCTCAAGGGGCTGAATGGCAACCAGCGCGTGAATTCTTACTATGCTGAAAATGACAAGTTCGTTCGCATGATTCTTCGCTTTGATATTTTGGGCTTACACAAGCGACTGCCCGCTTCCTGGTTGACGGCTCCCTACAATTTCATCACCAACCTAATGCGCAACAAGCTCAAGGAAAAAGTGAGCACCACGACGGACATTTCCACCAGTGATTTCTTATTGCAAGAACAGGACCTGGACGCTACGTGGGATATCTATCTCATTGCGGAAAAGAAGTAGTTTTGGGTAGGTTGTCGGTGAAGCGATGAAGTGATCCGAAGATTATACCTCATCGGTAGGCAGTCAAAATGATCTACATCTCTCTGGAAAACAAAAAGTCATTTTGCTCCATGACCTAACCCTTTCTCGATTAACTTCCAAACACCTTCTTCAGCAAATCGGTTACCCGCGCTGCGGGGTCTTTGCGAATCTTGGTTTCTTCCTGAGCTACCAGCGTGAATAATCCGCTGAGCGCACGTTGCGTGATGTACTCTTCCAAGTTTGGATTCACGGGCTCTACCAATGGAATCTTGTTGTATTTCGTAACGAGCGGATTCCAGTAACTGGTCACTTGCACCTTCTCGATGGCCGCGCGGATGATAGGTGTAAATTTTTGTTGCAACTCGTTGGAAGTTTTTTGGCGCAAGTACTGCGTAGCGGCTGTATCGGATCCGCGCAGGATATTGAACCCGTCTGTGACAGTCATGCTAGTGATGGCGTTGACGAATACCGGCGCGGCTTCCTTAGCCGCTTCCTCGGCGGCACGGTTGACCGTCAGAATAAATTCATCCACCTGCTTATTCATGCCCAGCGAGCGGAGTTTAGTCTCCATCGAATGCGCTTCAGGCGGAAAAGGAATCTTGATCAAGGTATTGCCGAAGTATCCATCTGTTTTAGAGGCGCTACCGGCCGCATTACGACTACCCACCTCCAGCGCTTCCTTCAATCCGGCCACCACTTCCGATTCTGTTAGGGGCTGCTTACCCTGGAGGTTGTCTTTGACATTTTTGCCGATGTCTTTGATCTTGAATTGTGAAAAGGCCGTCATGGGGAGGACCAGAAGAAGCATGAAGAACGTAGAACGCATGTGGATTTTTTTTGGTGGGCGATGGGTCAAATGTAGTGCCAATAAAGCAGGAGCTGAAACTGTTTTAGTAGGAAAAATCCAGTAATCATGCTACGTCGGATTTCTTTTTCTGATTTCAATGAATTGGCTTAGCAAATAACAAGTTACTCTATTTCCTTGGATGCGACCTATGATTTATGATTCAACTAGTAAAGAGTTTGTTGTCGAATTACCTAAAAGACAATACCTGCATCCTCTATCCCAGGCCTATCTAAGAACCCTCGCGTTTTATTCCAAACTTGGATGATCCTATCAATAGGGTCGGGGAAAGCGAATAAAGTAATTGAACGAAAGACGCCGATAAAAACAAAGGCCACCTCCATCACGCTCTTTCATTGTTTACAGTTCTTGACTAACTTGTAACCAGTTTTTCCTATTAATGCACTCCGTGAAATCATCGATATTTAATAATCGCCTAATAGCTATACTGACATTTATTGCCGCAATCAATTCATCAACCGCCCAACAAGCACCTTGCTTCACTCCATCGGGTGATTTCAAAGAACTGCAGCGCAAATTCCAAGACTGGAAATCAGGGGTGAACCTGAACGAAAAAAAAGGATGGAAATCATTCAAGCGGTGGGAATCGGAAATGCAACTCCACTGTGATTTTTCAGGCAATCCCGCCGATGCAACTGATTACCTCAATTCCCTGACTGAAATCGCTGCGCAGAAAAATGTACAATCCCGGTCACTCAACACCGGTATGTGGTATCCCGTAGGCCCCTACACCATTCCGGATAATCTGACCGGCTACATGTGGAACGGCATCGGCCGTGTCAACTGCATGGCCTTCCATCCTGTGGACTCCAACACCTTCTTTATTGGCGTAGCACAAGGGGGACTATGGAAAACTACCGATCATGGCAACAGCTATGTGCCACTAACCGACCAGCTTCCCATCACGCGCATTTCGGATATCGCCATTGACCCGCAGAATCCGGATGTGATATACATTTCCTTGTGTGATTTTGAATACGTCGGTTTCGGACTGCTTTACGGTAAAAAACGGAACACCCATTACGGACTCGGAGTCTATAAATCGGTGGACGGAGGACAAAACTGGAGCCTGACCGGACTGAACTTCCAACTCACCGATGGCGATGGTTCGCTGATCAAGAAAATCATCATCGATCCTACCAATACGAGCCGTCTGCTCGCCTGCGGAGTAACGGGGCTGTACAGATCGGTGGACGGTGGCGCCAGCTGGAACCGTCAGATCGATTCGCTCGTGTGGGACATAGCACAAGATCCTAACATA
>CANIAS010000054.1 GCA_947465495.1 Candidatus Pollutiaquabacter sp.
TCTTGAATGTATTCCGGCAATTTACGCCATTCATCTTCCGAGCATACTACCAACAAGGCACTATACCATCCCAGCATCGGATTTCGCTTCCAACGAAGATTTTGTGGCCCATGATTTCGGGAGTCCATCAACGTATATATAGCATCGCTTTCCAATTGTTGCTTCATAGAAACTTTCATCGATGAGGCTTTCGTTTGAACTTGCCGGTACCATTCGTCCATTGTTTCAATACGCTTGATCATGGAATCAACCTGACTATCGGTGATGACATAATTTGCCATGGGCTTACCGAAAAATTTACGCTCGTTTCTTGGATTACCGATAATCCTAAAACGATCTTGGTGCGTCAACGAACCTGGTGGCATACACCGAAATCCTTCATCTCCATCTCCCCATGATCCGTAGAAATTACATTCCCCCATCGAATCCGGCTGATCTCCTACCGCCTCAGGAAACTTGAATTCTTCGTTTTGGTAATAGATCTTGTAATAATACTTGCGACTCGAATCACCTTGTAATTGAAACGAAAAATGAAAGTATCCGTCATCCGATTGCTGATTATTAGGAATCACCGTTCCTTCAGGACTGTAGGTTGAATCCCAAACAACTTCCAAAATCATGTTATCTGACAATGTAATGTTGGTGTTAGGATTGAATTCAGAGACGTGAAAATCTCCACAGCCAAAAAAAATAGCGACTAGCAATACGAATAAACAACCCGTATGCCTGAAGGAAAAACGTAGCGGGCGAAGGAAAGGCATCTGGCAACGGATCGAAGGATCAATAAGAACCTGCTCGTTTACGAAGCAACCATTCTACGGAAAGCAACATTAATAGAACATAGAATATCGCTTTTAGATTTATCAGGTCCTGCAATTTGACTTGAGAATAACTCACGGATTTAAGTTGATCATCCGCCAACAATCGCTGAGTTAGTTGTCCAATATCACCGGGGGAGTACATGGCACCGTCGTGCGCTTTTGCCAAGGCTGCAAGCATGGCATGATCTGCTACAGTTTCAGTTTGTTCGGCACTGATTTCGGCCACCGAAAAAGATCCTGCTGCCGTTAGTTTATGATCGCCAAAATCAGCGGCAGCGGCATATCGATAGTCACCAGGCGCCAGGAAACCCGTGTTCAAATTGTAGGATCGATCAGACTTAGAAAATACAAATGGAAAAATCTTACCATTACGATCAGTTATATCAAAGGTCACCTCCGGTGAAGTGACTAATTCATAGTTATCATTATATACTTCCGCATCGACCACTACAGGTTCATTTTCATTGAAACTGTTTTTCAATGCCAGTCGAAACTTACTGCGATTATCCTTGACTGAAAGATATTGCACCGACTTGACGATCAATTCACGGCTCACCTCCTGCTCTCCATATTCGGCAAACTCAGACATTGGCCAACGCCAGCAACCTTCACCACACAGAAAACCATTGCGTGTTCGCTCCTGCTGCGTAAAGAACAATAACGGTTCGTTACTTTTAACTGCACCGATTTGCTGGTAAAAAAGAACGGATGGATTACCTGTAGGCTTGTATTCACCGAATGGCGCAGACAATGGCGGAAATGCACCCACACGTTCCTTGACTTTTTCATCGAGCGTGAATAACGAAAATCCTGCGTTCATTGCAATTTGAACAGGATTGGAACGCGACGGTCCGGAACTGACCACACTCAAGCCTGCGTCAAGTTGATTCAAAGCAGGTAACAAGGTTTGATTACCCAGGATGAACAGCACTGGGAGTCCGGTTGACTTTATTTCCTTGTACCGATTTTCGAATGAATTGCGGGATGACGGCAGGTTGTGAGAAATCACCAAATTGTATTCAGCTACTTTTACATCATCGTCGACCATATGAACATCCACTTCATAATTCAACGAACTTTCCAGCAGTGATTTAATAGCACCAAGATCAGGATGTGGTGCATTCGCCAACACTAAGATCTTCTCTTTGCTTTCACGTACTTCAATAATAATCTCTCTAGCATTATTGACCGTAGTAGCTTCGCCGGAAATCTCAGTCAGTGATACTTTGAGTCGCATCATTCCTTTTTTCTTCGCATCGAGAAGTACCGGCACCTTGGTTCGGTAGCGATTTCCAGAAGCAGTCATTGCGCGTGAAAATAACACAACTGAATCCTGGGAAACTGTTAAAGTGAAATTAGCACCACTGCATTCACGGGCGTCAACGGAAACTTCAACGGGAAAAGAATTTCCCAGGTAAACGATTTTATTAAAATTAACCGCGGAGAGAATGAGGTCTTTCTGAACGGTTGTATCGCCTAATGCAATTGTATAAATCGGTGCTTTTGTATCCAGTGTGGCATAAACCGGATTACCGCCTTTATTGTACAAACCATCCGATGCTACGACGATAGCACCAACATTCCGGTTGGTGTAACGGGCATTCAATTCCTGTATTAGATTTCCGAAATCGGTTTGCTGACCGCGATAATCAATTGGCTTCCCTTCATCTACCCGATCCGAAAATGAGAGCAGATGAACATCGAACTTGTCACTCAATTTCTCGCGCATGGTAGCATAGGCTGCCGGCATTGTCGTCAGCGCGACCGCGGTATCCGACATTCGAATACTTTCAGAATTATCAGCGGCAATGATGAGCAACGGTTTTTCTTTTTCACGAGAAATCGTGCGAATCAATGGAGAAAGTAATAGAAACGCAATAAGCGCAACAGTGATCGCACGGAATAAGGCCAAGGAGCGACGCAGCCATGGAGTAAAAATGGAAGATTTACCGTACAAAAGAAACGCATAGCCAGCACCTAACAGCAAGCACCCGATGGCCCACCAGGCCGACGATTCCGTAATCAATTGCATAGGTGGTAAAGATACGTATTGTGAACCATTGGAAGCGTCGGTCGATAGCAAGAAATAAACTACTTACCCACGCATTCGACACCCTGCTCATCAAATTGAAAATGAGGCTGTAAATGGCTATCTTTGCCAAACGAAACGTTCTTTTCATTCGTGAACTGTCCTGTCGCTTTTCCGGTAACGGAAGAGAGGAAAGTCCGGGCAACATAGGACGACCTGCTTCCTAACGGGAAGGTGCCGGCTTGCCGGCAACAGAAAGTACCACAGAAAACTATACCGCTCTGGCAACAGGGTAAGGGTGAAAACGTGGGGTAAGAGCCCACGGAGCAACGAGGTAACTCGGTGTTCGGGTAAACCTCAGGTGTTGAAAGACCAAATAGGTCAGGCTTGGAGCGGTCCGTTCCAGCTCCTTCGGGAGCAACCTGACGGGTAGGTTGATTGAGGCAGGATGTGAATCCTGTCCCAGATAAATGACAGGGCTTGCAGCAATGTAAGCTACAGAACCCGGCTTATGCATTCACGATGAAATTCCAAAGCCGCCCTACTCCTGGGCGGCTTTTTTAACCTTAAACTTCTTCTCCATCCTTACATTCTACACACCGCTTTGCTACCTTTGCAGCCGATTCTACGCTATGCCCAAGTTCATTGTCCTGTTTCTATTGTTTTTTACTTTTTCCTGCGCAGAAGCAATGTCGCAAACTACCAAGATGTTTACCATCAGCGGCTATGTAAAAGAAAAGGCTACCGGCGAATCGCTTCCCGGCGCAGCCATCTTTATAAAAGAAGTTTCCAAAGGAACTACCACCAACTCGTATGGCTTCTACTCAATTACGTTACCGGAAGCCAACTACACTGTCTTATATTCCTTCATTGGCTTTCTGACCGATGTTCAGCCGATAAACTTGCAAAAAGATGTTCGTCTGAATATTTCACTTTCCACCAAGGCGGTCGAGACTAAGGAAGTCGTGATTTCGGCAGAACGGGAAGACAAGAATATTGAGAGCGTACAAATGGGACGCGAATCAATTGATGTTGAAAAGCTGAAATCACTTCCTGCTTTTATGGGCGAAGTTGATATTTTAAAAGCCATACAATTACTGCCTGGGGTTTCAAGTGCGGGCGAAGGAAACAGTGGTTTTTATGTACGTGGTGGTGGGCCAGACCAGAACTTAATTCTCCTGGACGAGGCCAATGTTTATAATGCTGCGCATTTATTCGGGTTCTTTTCCGTCTTCAATGCGGATGCCATCCAGAATGTAACCTTGACCAAAGGTGGAATGCCTGCTAATTATGGCGGACGTCTTGCATCTGTACTGGACATTCAGATGAAAGAGGGTAACAATCAAAAATTAAGTGTCGAAGGTGGCCTGGGAGTAGTTTCCAGCCGTCTGACTGTTCAAGGCCCTATCAAGAAAGACACCAGTTCTTTCATTGTTTCTGCAAGACGCACGTTCATCGACCTTTTCTTTAAGCCACCGTTCACGCCGAAAAGTTCCGACCTGTATGGAAACAGTTATTACTTCTACGATATTAACGCAAAACTGAATTACACGTTCAGTGATAAAGACCGACTTTTTATCAGCGGATATTTCGGGCGCGATGTATTCAGCTTTCAAAGCACTAATTCAGACTTTGGCATTCGTGTGCCATGGGGCAACGCAACAGCCACAGCACGGTGGAACCACTTGTTTTCGGACAAGTTGTTCATGAATACCTCGTTGATATTCACCAATTATGATTTTCAGTTTGAAGGCGGGGCTGAAACATTCCGTTTCAAACTCTTCTCGGGTATTACCGATTATAATGTAAAATCGGATTTTACCTGGCTGCCAAACGTTCGACACAATGTCAAATTCGGAGGACAATACATTTACCATGTTTTTGTACCAAGCAATGCATCCGCTCAATCGGGCGATGTGGTTTTCGACTTAGGAGAAGTAATCCGCAATTACGCAAATGACGTTGCTGTATACATCAACGATGAATTCGACCTCACCGACAAATGGAGGATTAGCGGAGGACTACGGGGCACTGTCTTCCAACAAGTAGGTCCTTTCGATCGTTACCTGCATGACCCATTGAACGGAGCGATTAACGATACTGTACATTATGACAAGGGAGATAACGTTAAGACCTATGCTCACATTGAACCGCGCCTGGCGATTCGTTATGCCATTAACAATCGATCAAGTCTCAAAGCATCTTATACGCAGAACTATCAGTACATCCATCTGGCTTCCCTCTCTTCCATTTCGCTACCGACCGACGTCTGGGTCCCAAGTACCGATTTAGTTAAACCTCAATTCGGGACACAGTATGCGTTGGGCTATTTTCGAAATTTCAAGTCAAATACCTATGAGACTTCCGTTGAAGTCTATTATAAAACGATGGAAAATCAGGTAGAGTACCAAGATGGTTTCTTGCCTGAAAATACCGTAAATGATAACGTCGACAACAACTTTGTATTTGGATCAGGTCGTAGTTATGGCGCCGAATTTTTCATTAAAAAGTCCAGCGGAAAATTCAACGGCTGGATTGGCTACACGCTCGCTTGGACAGAACGTACATTTCCTGATTTGAATAACGGGGAAACTTTTTATGCGAAGTTCGATCGTCGGCACGACATCTCTATCGTTGCCACTTACAATATTTCCACCCGGTGGACAATCGGTGCTACGTGGGTGTATGCAACAGGTAATCTGAACACATTTCCCGAAAGGTTGTATGTGTTGTCCAACGGACACGTGCTAGAAGATTATGGCGGCCAGCGCAACAATTACCGGCTTCCTGCCTACCATCGGTTGGACGTATCAGCCACCTTGAATGGACGACCCAATAAAAAGTTCGATTCATCCTGGAACTTTAGCATTTTCAATGTCTACAATAGGTATAACCCATTCATCATCTATTTCGACACTTCGTACCAAGATAATACTGTAACCATCGCTGCTCGTCAAATTTCCTTATTCCCCATTATACCAAGTGTTACCTGGAATTTCAAATTTTAATCTATGAAAAAGAAATTATCACGTAGCATTTATTGGCCGACAGTCCTGGTTTCTTTCCTAGCACTCCTCTCAGCTTGCGAAAAAACCGTCACGGTAAAATTACCCGAAGTGGAACAATTACTGGTGGTGGAGGGCTACGTAGAAACCGGAGAAAGACCATACGTCATCCTCTCACGATCACTCGATTACTTCGGGACGTTAAACCTCAATACTGTAACTCAGAACACCGTACAAGGTGCGCTCGTAACCATCAATGACGGTTTCGTCACGGATACTCTTATACAAGTTCCCGGCTTTGGTGTTTACTTTAGCAATCGACTGACAGGAATTCCAGGAAGAACTTACCAATTGACCATTCAGGCAGAGGGAAAAATACTCAGCTCATCCACGTACCTGTCTGCTCCTATTCCACTGGATAGTGTTTGGTGGAAAGTGGATGGTCGACGTGATTCACTCGGATTTGCATGGGCACATTTGACCGATCCGGATACCTTGGGGAATTGTTACCGATGGTTTGCTAAACGAATCAACCAGTACACCTACGGCAAAAATATCGGGGAGCAGAAAGACTCCATTTTCATTGCTCCATTGGGCTCGGTGTTCGAAGACCGATTTATCAACGGACAGAGTTTTGATTTCAATGTAGTGCGTGGCAAGACGTATAACTCCAACAAAGAAGACGATTTAAAAGAGGAGAATTTCTTTTTCAAACGAGGAGACACCATCGTGGTGAAGTTTTGCAGCATTGACCGCAGCTGCTTCGATTTCTGGCGAGGCGAAGAAACCCAGGTCTCTAACAACGGCAATCCTTTCGGCTCGGTCAGTCCGATTTATGGTAATATTAAGGGCGGACTTGGTGTTTGGTGTGCCTATTCTACGTCTTTTGACACCATTTACGCCCAATAAAACGCCTACTATTCATGGGGTATCAATGACTTTATGCGCCAGGGGATTTCTTTCAACAATTACCTTGAAATTTTAACTAATACGTACTTTTGCAGCCCATCAACTAACTCATCGTATGAACGAGCAATTGGAACATGTCAAGTGCCTGATTATCGGATCAGGTCCTGCCGGATACACAGCCGCGATTTATGCTGCACGTGCTGATTTAAAACCTGTTCTGTACCAAGGACTTCAACCTGGTGGACAATTGACCATCACCACTGAAGTAGAGAATTACCCCGGCTATCCCAAGGGAACAATGGGGCCAGAAATGATGGAGGATTTCAAAGCACAAGCAGAGCGCTTTGGTACGGACATTCGATTCGGATATGCCACTTCCGTGGATTTCGGCGGACCGGTACACAAAATCGTTGTTGACGAAAACAAAACCATACTTGCCGATACCGTTATCATTTCCACCGGAGCTTCTGCCAAATGGTTAGGACTTCCCTCCGAGCAAAAGCTAAATGGCTACGGCGTCTCCGCTTGCGCCGTTTGCGATGGCTTCTTTTTCCGTGGTCAAACGGTAGCCATAGTGGGCGCTGGTGATACTGCCGCCGAGGAAGCTACCTACCTGGCTAAACTTTGCAAGCAAGTATACATGATTGTTCGCCGTGACGAAATGCGTGCCAGTAAAGCCATGCAACACCGTGTGTTAAACACCCCTAATATTGAAGTCCTTTGGAGCCATGAAACCAAGGAGATTCTGGGTGAAAAGACGGTGGAAGGAGTATTATTATTGGATCATAAAACCGGTCAGGAAAAACGACTTGATATCACCGGATTTTTCGTCGCTATCGGACACCAACCGAACTCAGGCATTTTCAAAGGCTGGCTTGACATGGATGAAACCGGATACCTAAAAACTACCCCAGGAACTTCCAAAACAAATGTTGCTGGCGTTTTTGCTGCAGGAGATGTAGCGGATAAATACTACCGGCAAGCAGTTACCGCTGCAGGTACCGGTTGCATGGCCGCCCTCGATGCAGAAAGATACCTGGCTGAAAAGGGTATCCACTAAACCTGAAGTAGATTATAATAAACTTTAAATGAATCCTTTAAACAACTGAATAATAGTTGTTTAATACCAATTTTCAAAAGTTGTTTTTACGTAAATAAACCTACTTTATTCGGACAACCTTTCGAACAAATTGTTGGCCTGCATGCTCTGCACTTACCACGTAGACGCCGGCAGGAAGTGATGCTGGCAGACTTGTTTTAAGCGCACGTGTGGTACCACCTTGCACCATAAAATTATCCGCATAGCAAATCCTCCCTGTCAAATCTCTCAAGGTTACCTCCAAAGAATGACCGGTCGCAGCATAATATTGAAGGGTGAGTTGGTCATTAAAAGGATTTGGGGAAACTCCTAACAGGTTGTCAGCCTCAGCCATTTCCAGCTCATTGCCACCAAGTTTCAAATGGGCTGCGTAAAAGTCAGGAATACCATAACCTAATGAATCCCCCGGGTTGGTATAATAGGACGCACTTTCTTCGATGGCATGAAAAACTTCCATGTTGCTTTTGGAGGAATGCGCCTGCCACAAGCAAGCTGCCGCACCGGCTAAAACCGGACACGAAAACGAAGTGCCATTTCCGGTAGTGTATGAACCATCCGAATAAACAATTGCGGTACGACGGCCCATCGCCGCTACATTCGGTTTTATATCGCCATCCGAAGCGGGACCCCAACTACTGAAACTAGCCATATATCCGGACGAATCCACCGCCCCAACGGCTAGCACGCTGTCAGCATCAGATGGCGTAAGTATGTAATGCCATAAAGAGCTACCTGAATTCCCCGCACTAACCAATACTAGCATCCCCTTGGATGCAGCTGCGTTCCCTGCGATGGCAGCCGGGCAAGTATGGCCATCCAGTTCGGCATACGTGTGATTCATGGATGGGTCATCAAATTCACTATAGCCTAAAGAAGACGTAATAATATCTGCTCCTGCGCTATCCGCATATGCCGCAGCAACGGCCCAGAAATATTCCTCTACAATGTATTCGGAATTAGCATCCTCGCTGCGGAGTAACATATAAGCGGCTTGAGGTGCGGTACCAATCATTTGTCCAGGGGTATTAGCCCCCATGCACGAAAGCACCGAAGTACCGTGTGCATCGTCTTCATACACAGAAGCATTACCTTCAACAAAATCCCACGTAGCTACAATTCCATTATTGCTTCGCAAGTCATCGAAAGCACTAATGGTGTCCAACGAATTGAACCCCGCATCAATCGCAGCAATTAGCATTCCCTGTCCGGCGAAACCTTGATTGTGCAGGAAGTCACCGTTCAGCTGATGTATTTGACGATAACCTGCACCGTAATCTAGCGACTGGGCACGCAATAAAGCATGATCTATACGCTCAGGAGGTAATCCATCGAGGTCCTTGCGAATCTTCTGAGAACCTGTTCGTTTTACCGGCGTTGATTGATTGACAAACGGTAACGCCTGTACGGATGAAAGTATCGATGAATCACAACGAACAATAACACCATTGAACCATTTTACCGGAGTGACCACCAGTGCTCCCGTAGCAGAAACAGCAGAAAGGTAATTTACATTCACTGGAAGATCATTATCTGACAATGGAATGTTCTGTCTGAGTCTACGGTCAAGAGCGCGCTGAGACAAAAACTGAAGCGGTTGTTGAAGCGAATAAGTAGAGTTTGCACGATCGGTAAAGCCAATGAAGTAGTCACGAGTCTGACCCAAACTATCCGACATCGAACATATACTGACCAAAAAATATATAAGCAGTTTCCGCATCATCAATGACTATAAGAATTAACACGTTGAGAATATTCCAGCCCATTCAGAATTAGCACGCCCCCGAAATTGAGTGACAACCGCAGGCTATCCAATTGCTTGTCGACCAGCCCGACTCCCACCGCGTATTTTTCAATTTTAGTGATACGGTTGACATTTGAGACAAAATCATTTTGAATAACAGTGACCGATGAATCAAAAGCAAGTCCCTGCACTATCAACGGCTGATGAATATCTTCGTAATAATAGAGCTCTTCCGGATAATAGTTAAAGGCATTGCCGTTCCAGGTAGAACGGCTATCGATTGGGAAAGACAAACGGACGAAACGGATGTTTTCCTCGACCCGCTGTGCATTGGAAGCCGTACGTTTAGCAGACCACACGGATTGGAACTGCCAAGGTAATGAGTCGTTGACACGGCGAAATCGGGAAATTCGATATGCTGTCTCGTTTTGTCCGTCGATATACGCAGAGTCAGTTACCTCCATCACTTGGAAGGAAAAGCGTTCAATGCTAGTATCTACGCCATACGCATCATCCCTATCCAGGTGAACAATCGAATCCACATCATAGATGACCCACGTGTTGGTATCCAAGGGAAAATAACGAAACGAAGCAGGAAGGGTTGACGGAATCGTTTCATCATCCGAACAACTTGTATTAATCGCAACGAATAACACCGCAATGAACCAGAGGAACATTTTAGGGTAACAGCTGAGTGAATTAGTCCGCACGTGAAGATTAAGCATGATGTTGCGTATAATCGTCTAATCGACGGTGGATGACTTTGTACCAAAGTGGTGGCAACAAGGCCAAGTAAAGGGCCGACGCATAGCCACCAGGCAGTACTGGACTGTCTTTGTAGGTTAACAGAGTATGGTACGGTTTAGAAGCGTAATAATGGTGGTCAGCATGACGACTTAGGTCAATCAGCACAAATCGGCTGATCACCTTGTCGGTCTGCCAACTATGATGCTCCGTGGTACGTTCTTTTTCGGAACGCTTTAAGCCATAATGTTCGATGTAGTTGGTGTATTCCAACAAAAAGTGAGCAAAAAACCCTTGAACGAGAAAAGCAAAAACCATTGTCCATCCAGCTACGAAATACAATAGCACGACTAACAGGCATAGTAGAAGCATACTTGCAAGCACAAAATTACGCAGATTAAACCCTGATCTCCCCTCCTTTTTCAATCGCTCTGTTTCAAGTTTCCAAGCACCCCTGGCTTGTCCAATCGCAGATCGAACGAAAAAAAAGTAGAGAGACTCGCCTCTTCGCGCCGTTGCCGGATCGCGTTCGGTTCCAACCCATTTATGATGAACTCTCAAGTGCTCCACGAAGAAATAAACATTCATTGCAGAGAAAAGCAACAGCTTACCTAAGAACTGCCAAACACGAGAGCGACGATGAATAAGTTCATGAGCTATGACAATTGAACTTGATCCAGAGTGAATTCCAGTAGACAATGCGGCACCGATAACAAATCCACCAACAATGCGTCCACTCTGAATAGAATATACTAATACGGACAATGAAACTACTTGAAAAAGGACATGAATGGCAAGTAGCATATCCGGAATAATGGAATTTTCATCCTTTTCATTGGTATTATCTTCCGGAAAGAACCATTCAACTCCTGCGAGGATGACCAGTGAAAAAATGAGATTCGTCAGCACCCACCAGCCCCCAGCATAATTCCCCCAAATGGTACACAAACCGGGAAGCAAACTCCAGAAATATTTGTAGTTACGCATATGCCTTACCTGACACCTTTGCAACAAATCTAAGCAATGTAAGGCTCAAAATTGACCAATTATTGTCAATTTTTACCACCAAATGTCGTTCTATACCCCGAAATAAGTTGGTACTTTTAACACCGTAGACTTCTGCTCGATGAGATTACTAAAAACGCCCTACCTAGTTCTTTTGTGTTTTTTTGTTTTATCTGCTAAACCAGGCAACGGACAATCAATGGCAAAAAACGAATTGGTCCAATTCTCAGGGGTGGTTGTTTCAGGAGATAGCCTACAACCAATAGCATTCACCAGCATTATGATTCGAGGCACCAGCCGTGGTACCATTTCGGACTATTACGGCTTCTTTTCGTTCGTTGCCAAAATGAAAGACACCGTGGAGTTTGCAGCTATTGGTTTTAAGCGAAATTTCTTTGTCATACCAGACACCTTGAAAGATCATCGCTGCTCACTGATCCAACTACTCAAACCCGATACAGTTCTGCTCAAGGAAATCGTCATCTTTCCATGGCCAACCAAAGAACAATTCAAAGAGGCATTTATCCGACTTCGGGCACCTTACGATGACTTGGCTCGAGCCGAACGAAATCTGGATCAACGCTCCATTGATTTCCTAGCTTCTGTAATGCCAATGGATGGAAGCATGAATTTCAAATGGCAAATGCAAGAACAATCCAGTCGTGTTTATTATGCCGGGCAACTACCGCCTAACAACCTACTCAATCCGGTAGCTTGGGCAAAATTTGTTCAGATGTGGCAGACCGGTGAGTTTAAGAGCAAGAATCCATACAAAAAAAATAACGACGACAATTAATCGTATGTTGAATCGACTTCGGTTAGTGCTCGTTATCCTTCTTGCTACCTTGGCATATGCTACCAAAGGCCAGCAAGCGACTGTCAATGGTGTCGTTCGCGATTCCACCCGCGCACCTATCTTTGGTGCTACAGTAGCTGTTTTCGGAGAGCCTATCGGTGTAACAACCAGTGACGATGGCAAATTCTCCATGTCCGTACCCGCTGGTGTTCCGTTGAAACTTATCTTTTCATTTACCGGTCTACAAACTGATACGGTACGAATCACGCTGAACAACGGAGAGGTTAAAACCATCAACCGGACGCTCAACTCCCGAGTATACCAGATGAAGGACGTGACCATCGAGGAACAATCGATCAAGACTATGAATCTGATCACGATTGACCCAAAGTCCATTTCTGTCTTACCAACTCCCAATCAGAGTGTTGAGGACCTTATCAAGACACTACCGGGCGTATCTTCTTCCAATGAATTGAGCTCTCAGTATTCGGTACGCGGAGGTAACTTCGACGAAAACCTCGTCTATATCAATGACTTTGAAGTTTACCGTCCATTGTTGGTGCGTTCCGGACAACAAGAAGGCATCAGCATCATCCATCCGGACATGGTTGAAACCATCCTATTTTCAGCAGGAGGATTCGATGCGATGTATGGCGACAAGTTGTCCTCCGTACTCGATATTCATTACAAGAAACCAAAGAAATTCGGCGGAACAGCGTATGCTTCTCTTTTAGGTGGCGGGCTAGAATTGGAGAATCGCAGCAAGAATGGAAAGTTCTACTGGATGGCAGGCGTGCGTCAGAAATCCAATCAATACCTACTCAATTCGTTCGAGACGAAAGGCGAATACCGCCCATCTTTCACTGATGTCCAAATCGTTTCTGGCTTCGACTTCAGCCCTAAATTCAACCTGGAGATTTTTGGCAACTATGCGCGCAACCGCTATAACCTTATTCCAGAAAACAGGGAGACTAATTTTGGAACAATCAACGACGCTAAACGATTCACCGTTTATTTCGAGGGACAGGAAGTAGATCGTTACATCACTTTTACGGGAGCAGCCTCTGCCACGTATCGTCCGGCAGATGACACCAAATTGAAACTTATTATTACTTCCTATAAAACACGCGAAGAAGAAAATTTTGATATCCTGGGACAGTACTTCCTTGATCAATTAGAAACGGATTTAGGGAAAGCTGACTTTGGCGATGTCGCATTCAATCTCGGCGTTGGCTCCTTCTTAAGCCATGCACGGAATCGACTGGAAGGAACAGTGATGAGTGCGGAACATCGTGGAGAAAAAGTTCGTGATAATGGATTATTAGCATGGGGCATAAAAGCTCAACAAGAATCCTTCAACGACAAATTACACGAATGGAATTATAACGATTCGGCAGGCTTCTCCATTCCATCTGATCGCGATTCCATCAATCCCATGATCGAACTGAACGACGTGGTGATTGCCCGCAATCAACTTACCTCTCAACGTTACAGTGGATACCTGCAGAATTCCTGGCAATTTGGAACTGATAATAAGTTTACGCTCACAGCAGGAGTTCGTGGTTTACTTTATTCTCTGACCGAACAACTAATGATTAGTCCGAGGGCATCCATCACTTACTCCCCTGACTGGACACACAAAATGAATTTCCGGGCATCAGGCGGGGTCTATTATCAAGCTCCATTTTACCGGGAAATGCGTAACCTGGATGGAACATTGTACACCGACTTGCCGGCTCAGAAATCAATACATGCCGTCCTTGGCAACGATTACAAGTTTTCTGCATTGGGTAGAAATTTCAAACTGACCACTGAAGTCTATTACAAATCACTGGACCTGCTCATCCCCTATAAGATCGACAACCTGCGTATTCGCTATCTTCCTACTCAACGATCAACCGGTTATTCAACGGGTATTGACTTCCGACTATTTGGTGAATTCGTCAAAGGCACCGAATCCTGGGCATCTTTATCGATCCTAAAAACGGAAGAGAACATCATTGGCGATTACTACTACGATCGGTACAATCGTTTCGGTGAAAAGATAGTACCTGGGTATACCTTCGACCAAGTGGCCGTTGACAGTGTACGCATCGAACCAGGTTATATTCCCAGACCAGCGGACCAGCGTGTTAGCTTCAGCCTGTTCTTCCAAGATTATTTACCAAAGTCTCCTACGTACAAGATGTCGCTGTTCCTTGCGTTCGGCAGCTCTTTGCCATTTGGCCCTCCAGGACCTGACCGTTACAAAGATATTTTTCGTGCACCACCTTACCGCCGTGTAGACATCAGCTTTTCGAAACAATTGATTGGTGAAGGCGTCGTCAAAAAACCTAAAGGAGCGCTCAAGGAGGTCGAGTCAATGTGGATCGGCCTAGAAGTATTTAACCTACTTCAGGTTTCTAACGTTGCTTCCTATACGTGGGTAACCGATGTTTCGAATGCTCGGAAGTACGCCGTTCCAAACTACTTGACTGCGCGCCAGCTGAATATTCGTATCAATGTAAAATTCTGACCACGATGAAAAAAGGACAACACTTTTTCTTGGGTACTGTCTTTTATAGATTCATCGTTGTATTTGCGCTCTGCCTTCCTTGCATATCACACGCTCAGGAATTGGTCTTTTGTGAAAAAGTAGCTGCTAATGGTACACCAACCAATTACAGTTCACACTTTGCAATTTCTTCTAAAGGAGGCACTGTTCAATTGCTTGTCAAAGCCCCAAAAATACTTGATTGCAACAACGCTACAGTTGATGTATTTATGGCCGATGAAAAGTACCATGAAGTTTTTGAAAACACCATCAAAGTATCGGTCCAGCCTACTTGGTCATGGTTTACTCAATCATTGAGTTTTTACAAAGCAGGCACCTATGTGGTTTATGCGTATGACGAATTCGGACGATTACTGGGAACAGCACGCGTGAACATCAGCATAACACGCTGATCGCAGCAAACATCCAACAAACTGCTTACTTGATCACGTCTTTTTCAGCGGCGAGTCAACTTCTTTGGCCATATGATTAAACACCAGCCGATCGCTCCAAGAAGGAAAAAATCTGTTTAACCAAACAGCCAATTTTCCATCTGTAGACATAATCAGGTCACGCTTACGATGAATCACTCCTAGAAAAATACGACGCGCAACCTCTTCGGCACTCATCATCTTACCTTCGTTGCGTGGTGATTGGCCTTGCTTGGCTCCCACTTCGTTCAGTGCACTAGCTCGGATATTGGACGCTGTAAAGCCGGGACAAGCTACCAGTACATGAAGTCCACGGTTTAAGTTCTCAGTACGGAGTGTTTCCAAAAATCCTTCCATGGCAAATTTAGAAGCCGAATAGCCGGTCCGTGCAGGCAATCCCTTTTTACCGGCGATGGAGGAAATCCCCACGACACTTCCTTGGTGTTGAAGCAAATGAGGTAAAGCATATTTGGTACAATAGACCGTCCCCCAAAAATTAACGTCCATCAATTTACGAATGACATCCAATTCAACATCGTCGAACATGGCACGCATCGATAAACCTGCATTATTAATCAAAACATCAATTCGACCAAATTGACGGATAGCTGTGTCTACCATCGCACGACAATCCGTTTCAACACTTACATCGCCAACATGTGTAATTACATTTGGATGAATGGTTTTTAACTCCACTTCGATCGCCTGAAGTTGCTCTGCTGTTCGAGCCATCAACACAACAGATGCACCGTGGCGAGCAAATTCAAAGGCAAGCGCCTTGCCAATTCCAGATGATGCACCAGTAATGAGTACGACTTTGTTTTTCATGCAGAAAATTATTAGGAAGGAAAAATCTTTCCTGGATTGAGAATACCATTCGGATCGAACAATTGTTTGATGCCTTTCATAAGTTGCAATTGGACCTGATTAAAGGGAATGTCCATGTATTGCTTTTGTACCAACCCAATACCATGTTCTCCAGAAATTGTACCGCCTAGACTAACGCACAACTGAAAAATTTCCCGGATACCAATCGGCACTTTGGTATTCCAGTCTTCATCGCTGATAGCTTCCTTGATAATATTCACGTGTAGATTTCCATCACCCGCATGACCATAGCAGACACTTCGAAAACCGTATTTATCTCCGATTGCTTTAACCCCTTTCAGCAATTTTGGTAATTCCGCGCGTGGAACAACCGTGTCTTCCTCCTTATAGATGGAATGTGACTTCACGGCTTCCCCAGCTGACCTGCGAGCTCGCCATAGATCAGCTTTCTGTTGTACTGTATCAGCAAACAAGATCTCGTCGCATTCATACTGATACAAGACTTCTGAAATCCGTTCGCAATCTTTAAACAGCACATCACGATCATTGCCATCCACTTCGATGAACAATTGTGCCTGTATGCCATCTTTCAAGGGAACTTTTACATCAACATGGCGCATGACGTAGTCGATGCAATCGCGCTCCATAAATTCCAGTGCCGAAGGTGTAACACCACTACGAAAGATGGCAGATACCGCTTCGCATGCTTTTTCGGCGCTAAAGAAAGGCACAAGCATCAGCAGGTTCTCAGTTGGTAGTGGGATCAGCCTGAAAACTATTTTAGTAATCACACCCAAGGTGCCTTCACTGCCTACAAGCAGTTGCGTCAGGTTATAGCCGGTAGAATTCTTCAGAACGTTGGCGCCCGTCCAGATGATTTCACCAGTTGGAAGTACAACTTCACAATTAAGCACGTAATCCTTGGTGACCCCGTATTTAACTGCCTTTGGACCACCCGCGCATTCTGCCAGGTTACCACCTAAAAAACAACTGCCCCTACTGGCTGGATCCGGAGGATAAAACAATCCTTTCTCGGCCACAGCATCCTGAAACACTTGATTGATTACACCCGGCTCTACGGTAGCTTGAAGATTTCTTTCATCGATGGAAAGAATTGAATTAAAACGCTCCATCGAAACGATGATACCACCAAAAACCGGCAGTGCTCCTCCACTCAATCCGGTACCAGCACCCCGCGGGGTGACCGGAATCCGTTGGTCATTACACATCTTTAAAATCGAAGAAATCTCTTCGGCCGATCTTGGCTTGACAACCACTTCGGGGAAATAACGAAGATCCTCCGTATAATCGTGAGCATGATCTGCTAAGACTTCACGATCGGTAAAGACGAAGTCCAAACCAACAATTTCCTGCAACGAGTGAACGTGATTTTCGTTGATTTTATTAAAATTCAATTTTTCCACTTTTTTAAAGGTATGTGCTTGATGAAATTCTCTGTAAATGGAACATCGATGGCATAGCAAAATAAACTGATGGTACCAA
>CANIAS010000055.1 GCA_947465495.1 Candidatus Pollutiaquabacter sp.
ACGAACGCTATTTTTTCATGGTAGATCAGTTGATCCGCAGCATTTCGACCATGACTTTGAAGTACATCAAAGACGCTGTATTCCTCCTGGTCGTGCTGTAATGGCATTAGCTTTTCTTTTCTAAAATGATCAATCACCAGGTTATGAGCGATTCGCAATGCCCAAGGCAAGAATTTACCTTGTTCATTGTAGGTGCTGCTGCGAAGGCCGGAAATGACCTTGATGAAGGTTTCCTGGAATAAATCCTCTGCAACCTCTCGTTTCCTGACCAGGAAATAGATGGAGGAGAAAATCCTGCCTTTGTAACGTTTAATTAATTCAGAGATGGCGGTTTGATCGCCTTGTTGATAAAGACGCACAAGGTCTTTATCATCCAACAGAGGGTGGTTTACCATAGACATAGTTCTAGCTTAAATTGATTGTTCGTACAATTATTTAAGTAGCAGTTGGTCTATAGTGATCTCCTTAGTTTTAAACGGATAAAAAACCCGCTGTTGATTTATTCAAATATAATCAATGAGATGTATTCCGTCAAACACTTTAACTGATTTTTAACGAAATAATCTATGTGAATCTTACAAAAAGCCTGCCAAAAGCGGGTTTCAAGCGGTTTGTGAAGTGCTTTTACTTTAGTAAATCGTCTTTTCTTGTACAGTATGTGGGTGAGATACGATGGATCCATACCTTTACTACATGACCCGCGAAGAACGATATGAGCATGTCCTACGCTATTTTCGGAAAGAACGACCGGTTGCTGAAACAGAGCTGGAGTATACCAATCCGTATGAGTTATTAGTTGCAGTAATATTATCAGCACAATGCACGGATAAGCGTGTGAATCTGACTACGCCTGGAATTTTTGAACGATACCCTGATGTTTTTGAGTTGGCAAGTGCCACGGCTGAAGATATTTTTCCATTGATACGAAGTATCAGTTATCCTAATAACAAGGCTAAGCATCTGGCTGGTATGGCTCGCAAGTTAGTGGACGATTTTAATGGAATCGTTCCATCTTCCATTGACGCATTGCAGACGCTGCCTGGAGTTGGTAGAAAGACCGCCAACGTGGTTGCATCTGTTGTCTACAATTTGCCGGCCATGGCAGTGGATACACATGTATTTCGAGTATCAGCACGCATTGGCCTTACGTTGCGCGCTAAGAATCCATTGCAAGCTGAAAAACAATTGGTCCGGTTCATTCCTGAAAAAGAAATTGCGATGGCGCACCATTGGCTGATATTGCATGGTCGATATGTTTGTGTGGCAAGAAGTCCTAAGTGTATGGATTGTGGTCTACGAACCGCCTGCAATTATTTTGGTAAGAAGTCAACCCAATCAAAAGCGTCACGAACTAAGTTGGCCAGGAAAGCATAGGAGGAAGGATGTTCCATTTCCGGCTTCGCTGGTTACTTCAATCGATATCTGATGAAAACCAGCAATAGATTGAACAATGGGTAGTCCTAGACCAAATCCCATGTCGTCTTCCGGACGAAGACGCTTGAAACGGTCGAAGATGAAAGGTAGCTGGTCTTCGGGTATACCGATGCCTCTATCTTCAATTCGTAGAAAATAATTACCGTGTTGAGAAGAGCCATGTACCATGATTTTTCCGTTCGGCTTGTTGTATTTTATGGCATTCGATACCAAGTTAAAGATCATCGTATGTATCAACGATCGATTGCATGGGCTAAAAGTGTATGCTTCTAATTCTGCAGCTTGTAATGTAATTCCTTTGTCTTGTATCAACACATCAAGCTCTTCCAATACGTCTTGAATCAGCACGGATAATTCTGCGGTTTCATTTTTTATGTATTGCTCGTTTTCAATACGAGAAATATAGAGTAGAGCCTTGATGACTCTTGAAAGTCGGGCCAATGTTTTTTGAGACTCGGCCAGTTTATTGACTACATCCTCTGGCACTTCAGGGTCGTTGATCATGTTCTCAACGCGGTTCTGTAATATGGAGATAGGGGTCAGTAGTTCGTGACTGACATTGGTGATAAACTCTCGTTCCAATTGAAAGGCCTCTTTGATTTGTGACATCATCTCGTTGACTGACTGATCCAATTGTCGAAACTCGAAGGTGTGTGTTCGAACCGGAGTAAGGTTGAAACTGCTCGGGTGCTTTACGTTTCGGAGTTTCTCCGTAACGATCTTGTTAAAGGGCTTTAATAGAATTTGAGCGAAACCAAGATCAAAAAAGATGGAAAAGAGTACGACAGCCAACATTAATTTCAGGGTAAAATTCCGGATGGAATTTTCGAGAGCGTCTGCGGACGAAAGTCCCTCGCCAATTTCAATTTTGTAAAGCTGATTGTCGTAAATGAACGATTGACTAAGTACGCGGTGCTTCAATAGTTCATTATCTACAATTCGCTCTGAGTTGGTGATGGAAGTTTTCCCAAAGTCATCCGGTAAGGCGGCAATTGGAGAAATGCTGACAAATTCTTCTTTGAAAATATTGTAGGAGTCGAAGCTGCAATCCTGGTCGATGGCGATTTCTTTCAGTCCGCCAATTCGAATCATGCGCATCATTTTTTCTTCACGTGCGTGCAGACGCTTGTCCAGGTGGTTGTATACAATCTTCTGGATCAGCATAGGGATAATGAATGCCAAGGCTGACATAATCAGCGTTTTTGAAAAGGCATTGTAAAGGACCAGTTTGATCTGAAGTTTCATGCGTAGCTGGATAACAGATCAATGCATATTAAGGCGGTAGCCAATTCCACGTACGGTTTCAATAAAGTCGCTATTCCCGAACTGTGATAGTTTCTTTCGAAGGTTTTTAATATGCACATCGATGTAATTCGATTCGTAATCTTCTTCTAGAATATCGCCCCAGATGTGTTCCGTCAGTTGTACGCGTGTAATGACACGGTTTTTATGGAGTGCCATATAATGAAGGATGTCGAACTCTTTTTTAGTTAATGGTATTAGATTGGAATCATGAGAGACGGTTCGATTCTGAATATCCATTGCGAAAGAGTGAATCTGAATGACGTTGTTTTTCAGTCCATGTTTTCGACGAAGTATTGCCTGCATGCGCGCTTGCAGCTCAAGCAGCGAAAATGGTTTTGGTAAGTAATCATCAGCTCCTAGATCTAATCCTGTGATTTTGTCGTCCACAGAACCGCGCGCCGTAATCAGGATAATAGCAGCATCTTTCCCCATCTCTTTGGTTTCTTTCAGTAATTGGAACCCGTTGTGATCGGGTAGACCAACATCCATTAGAATGAAGTCGTAGGAATTCACGTATATTTTTTCCGAAGCACTTTTACCGGTAAACGCAACGTCGCAGTTGTATCCTTGCTTCGTCAGGAATATCTCTATCTCATGCGATAGCTGACGTTCGTCTTCTACAATTAGAACATTCATGATTGTGTGGATTTTACTATGGAACGTAGAATAATTTCGCAGGCAAGGATAATTTCTTGCTCACTGATGGTTAATGGGGGAGCGATACGAAGGCAATTAGGCGCAAACAGAAACCAGTCGGTTACCAGTCCGTTTTCCAAGCATTGTTGTATCACTTGACGGTTAAAACTTTCATCATCAAAGTGGACAGCCAATAACAATCCTTTTCCGCTAATACGAAGGATCCGTTGGTGTTTAAGCAGATCTCGAAAGAGTTTTTCTTTTTCTGCTGTTGACTCAGCTAATTTTTCTTGAACTAGTACACGCAGGGCTGCAATACCTGCCGCGCAACTGACTGGGTGACCTCCAAACGTGGTGATATGACCAAGTACGGGGTCATGCGTTAGCTTGGACATTATAGTAGGGCTTCCAATAAAAGCCGCTAAAGGCATACCACCACCAAACGCCTTTCCTGTGACTAATACATCGGGAATCACACCGCTTTGCTGGAAGGCAAATAAGGTGCCTGTACGTCCCATGCCGGTCTGTATCTCATCCATGATCAATAAGGTGCCCATCTCATTACAACGCTGTCGGATGGCTTGTAGTAAACCGGGATCGGGTAGTAGGCAGCCTGCTTCAGCTTGTATAGGCTCAATAAATACGGCAGCAGTACGATGGGTGATCAGCGAAAGATCTTCAAGACGATTGTATCGAAGATGAAGGATGTCGGGCAACAACGGTCGGAAGCTTTGCTGTAGTTCATCATCGCCGGTAATGCTTAATGCACCTTGAGTACTACCATGATAGGATTGACGAAAAGCGGCCAATTGAGTGCGGCCGGTAGCCCTTTTGGCAAGCTTCATGGCTCCTTCTATAGCCTCTGAACCAGAATTGGTGAAGTAAACGGAGGAAAGAGAGTCGGGAAGATGGGAGGCCAGTAAGGATGCCATTTCCACTTGTGGGGAGAGAATAAACTCCCCATATACCATGACGTGCAAATGTCGATCCACTTGCTCGTGGATGGCTTTCGTAATCTCAGGATGTTGATGACCCAAACTGCTGACAGAAATTCCGGCGATAAGATCGATGTAAGATTTGCCTGTTTGATCAAAAAGTTCGCATCCTTTACCACGCACGAATTCTATACCAGGAGGGTTGTCGCTGGTTTGTGCAACGTGTCTGAAAAAGCGATCACGGAGTGTGGGGGAATTCATCCGATAAAGATACAGCTTGTCAGGGTCATTTGACAATGACTTTTTTGAGCGATGCTGTACCACCTTTTCCTTCCACACATTTTAAATAGTACATTCCTGCAGGTATTCCGTTCCGCGAAATGAATTGTTGATTGTTTTTAACCTCGCCAAAATCAAGCACGAGCTGACCTTTTTCGTCTAATAGTGAGAGGTGTCGGGTGGTGCCTGTGGTTGATTCGAAATAAACGGTGGCTTCCTGTGTTATCGGATTAGGGACTACCTGAAAACTGGTGGGCTTTAGTTGTTCCGGCGTTTGTAAAACAGTGCTTGTGTAAAAACTACTAGTTGTGTTCGTGATGACGGGGGCGTTAACATCAAAGTAAATATAGGCCGTGTTGGATATTTCGGTCATATCAACCAGGTTCGCTTTCGGGTGTAATCGATATTGAACGTACCCATGACTACCTGGTTCATCCACGTTACTATCCGGCAACAAGATGTTTTCAAATGTTAAATTTAGAACTCCATTGGCATCGATGACTGAATTCATGGGGTGAGAAGTAGATACTATTTCAAGCGAGTGCACATCCATGTTGGAACTCAAGGTGTCGCGAATGGTGACGATAAAGGCGGTATCATTGCCGGTGTTTTGAAAACGAATGGTGTATTCCAACGGTGTATCCATCTGCACTAAATTCCATGCAATGCCACCAGTTGTGGCAACCATTCCAATAGGGTTAACTGATTTGTCGTTGGGGTCGTATGAGCAGGAAACTACTTGTTGAAGTGATGCTGAAGCACTATCCAACACTCCTCCAAAATTGTCTAATACTTTTTCGTCTGCCTGCATCTGCAAGAAAACCCCTGGACCAGGCATCAAGGCATAGGTGAAGAAGTTCAGGGATTGTCCAATCAGCAGTGAGTCATAATGCCAATAAATGGTATTACCGACTATTGAATCGGGTATGGGTGATGCCGTGTTGTACGTCATGGAGGAATCCATAGTAAAACTGACAATACCGCTGGCAGGCGCCCATCCGTAATTATGAATTTGGGTGGTGTAGCATCGGATGGTATTACACCTCGGCAAGGTTGGAACGATGTTTATTTGTACCAATGCTTGGTTTGGATTATCAGGATACAATCCAAAGTTCTGGTTGCTAATGCTGGAATTGTTAAGCGTTACATTATAAATGCTTGGTGTAGTTGTATGCCAACCGAAAGGTACCTGTAATGAATCAGTATAAATTCCATTTTGTGCAATGAATAAATAATAGCCATCTGGATATCGGCTAATCGAAACCGTGCTGTCTGGAAGCAGTTGGACATTAAAGCCGTTGGCACCGGGCTCACCTGCTTCTAATATCCCATTGTTGTTCAGGTCGTAGAATACAGTTCCTGAAATCGGATGAAAGGTGGAATCGTAGCAATTGATTGGCTGGCAAGCTGAACAGCCATTGGCATCGGTTACGCAAATTTGATAAGTGCCAGCAGTCAGGCCGGTTAGGAATGAAGTAGTAGCTCCTGTATTCCAGCTAAACGAATATGGTGCTGATCCACCTGAAACCGAGGTATTGATGGACCCATCTGCGCAAGTATTGCAGGTTGGAGGAACGACCGAATAAGTAATCTGGATTGGAATAGGAGGATTAATGAAGACCGTTTGTGAGGCACTGCATCCTGCCTGGTCAGTCACAACTACAGTATGTGGGCCAAACGTCAAAAAAAAGTTGTCAGCAGTGGTGACACCGTTGTCCCAAAAATATGTGTAAGGCGGAGTACCACCATTCGCAATTACGGTAGAGCCTCCAAAGTTGCCCGGACAAAAAGCTTGTACGATAATTACTGGAGAAACGGTAAGTGGTGGTGGACTGGTAATCGTGAATGTCCCGATATCCGAACACGTCGATAAACTATCGGATAAGGTGTAGTTATAGTTACCTGCGCAAAGTGAGTCAAGCTGATAGCTTCCTGTAAAGGAATAGGTAGTTGTACCGATTATTAGGGTGAATGGTGAATTTCCGGATGAGGTAGTGAACAATGCGAGTCCATCGCAAGTGTTGTAACAGTTAGTAGCGGTAGGGGAAATCGAAGTGCCACAGGTTATGGCGAAGGAAGAAAGTCGAGTAGCCCAAACGAGGATCAGGAGGATGATAATTTTTTTCATGACCATTTAGTTGAAATTCGCACCAATTGGGTGTTAAAGGACTTACAAGGTAATGAAACAGGCCAATTCAACATGAAAAATTTATGGAATCAATAATTTCTGGAACGAACAGTTAAAAACTGGCCGAATCTACTTTTCGTTGACCCTAATAATGTGATAACTTTAAGGGCAACTATTCGTTATTACGCTCATGATTCAACGACTGCTACTTTTTGCCTTTTTGGTAATAACCAACACCGCCTTCTCTCAGAATAAAATGAACCTGGCCTTGCATCAGGCAATGCAGGAAGATGCTGCGGAGAATCGATTAATTCACGTATTGGTTCAGGGTGACCCAACTGAAATTCGACATTGGTCGGAACTTGGTAATGCCCAGTTTTGTCGAAGTGCCGGTGATATCGTATGGTTAAAAATTGAAGTTCGACACTTGGCAGCTCTAAATTCGTTGCCGAAGGTGCGTCGTATTGAAGCTTTCCCACAGCATACGATTCCAATGAATGACACCATGAGAATGCTTTGCAGGGTGGATGAAGTTCATGCTGGATTATCACCCTTAAATACTACCTTGAAAGGAAGAGGTGTATTGATGGGATATATTGATTCGGGGTTGGATCTGCACCATCCTGATTTTTTGGATAGTTTAGGAAATACGCGTGTTGCATTTTTATGGGACATGACACTACCTGACTCAGTCAATACGCCTCAGCCATATGGTTACGGACAGGAATTCACAGCGAGTGATATCATGTCGGGCGCTGCGTCTGCTCATACCGGTGAGCAGGAGTATGGACATGGTACCTATGTAACCGGTATTGGTTCCGGTAACGGTAGGGCGGTAGGACACTTTCAGGGAGTGGCACCGGAATCGGAGTTGATCATTGTGGATTATGATTTTACGGCAAATGATACAGTGCCTCGCTACGCGCATGCGGTTGATTATATTTTTCAAAAGGCCTCGCAGCTTGGAAAACCGTGTGTCATCAATGCCTCCTTGGGCGATTATTACGGTTCGCACGATGGCCGCGATTTACAGTCGCTATTTATCAGCAATCTTTTGAACGCTCAACCTGGTCGTGTATTAGTCGCCGCTGCCGGCAATGTCGGTGTGGTCTATCCGTTTCACATAGGCAACACCACCATAGTTGGCGATACTTCCTTCACCTGGTTTAAGTATAACACCGGGTATGGAGGAGCTTACATGCAAGTATTTGGTGATTCTGCCGATATCGTAAATATGCGTTTTTCCATCGGCGCCGACAAGGTGACCCCGTATTTTGATTTTCGCGGAAATATTACTTGGCGCTCCGTGGCAACTGCTGTAAATGCTGGGCTCATCAATGCGAGCTTAACCAAGAATGGTAACCGTATTGGACAGCTTCAAATTGCAGGTACTGATTTAGGAGGAGTCTATTCGCTGGAAGTATTTGTCGTGCCTGACTCCATAGACTACAATTGGCGGTTTATGGTGGCCGGAAATGGTCATTACGACGGTTGGAATTTTGATTGGGTGTTTCAGAATCTCCCTTCAGTGTCTACCTATCCACCAATGGCTGATTATGTATCACCTGATACGTTACAATCTATTGTCAGTGGTTTCGCTTGCTTGGATAATGTCATTACTGTAGGGAATTACTTTAATACCGACCGGCATGTTGACGTGACTGGGACGTTGCAGATTTCTCCGAACGATTTGCCTCGTCAGTTGGCGTCAAATAGTAGTCGCGGTCCAACACGTGATGGACGAGTAAAACCGGATATTTGCGCTCCTGGACATCACATTCTTTCTACAGGAGTTTTGACCTTGTTGCCTGGCCTTATTGCCGGGTATCCGTATAAAGTAGCCGAAGGAGGTTTTCATGTCACCGGTGGTGGAACATCAGCATCCGCTCCCGTTGTAGCGGGAGTGGCAGCACTCTACCTGCAACAGCATCCTGGAGCCGATTGGCAAGCCGTAGAATCGGCAATTTACAATTGCGCGGCTCAGGATCAATTTACATGGGGGCCTTATCCCAACAATGCTTGGGGCTATGGAAAGGTCGATGCTTTTGGTGTATTAACTACCTGCAGTTCAACAGGAATTATGTCGGTGGATGTTCTCAATGATATAACTCTTTTCCCCAATCCTGCTAATTCCGAATTACATCTATCGATTGGTAAATCTGTTGATCAATTTCTCCGTCAAATTGAGCTCTTGCAGCCCGATGGTAGACTAATTAAAACATGGAGTATTTCCGGTAATTTAATTACCCTCGATATATCCGATTTGGCTGCCGGGACCTATTTCCTCCGGATGGAGCATGAAAGTGATCAATTCTCGATGAAATCGTTCACTGTAACTCATTAATCAGCTGGGTAACTTATTATCTTTACCCGCTATGGCCACCAATCATTTTCCGACGGAGCAGCTACTTCCCGTCCGGGAGTTACTAAGTACTCCCAAGAACATCCTAATTACCACGCATCACCGTCCCGATGGCGATGCTATGGGTTCTTCCTTGGGTATGTATGGCTATTTGAAGGCCAAAGGACATCGAGTAACGGTGGTCGTTCCATCCGATTATCCGGATTTTTTACATTGGTTACCCTGGCATGCGGACGTTCATATTTTCAATCATCAGGATACCGCTTTAGTAGACGAAATTCTGAATGCTGATGTCTTGTGTTGTTTGGATTTTAATTGGATGAGTCGTATTGAAAGTATGGAACAGGTAGTGCGCAAATCGACAGGCACTAAAATTCTCATTGACCATCATTTAGATCCTGAAGCGGCTTTTGATCATGTGTTTTCATACACCGATGCTTGTGCCACGGCAGAATTGGTCTATGAATTTATTGACGGATTGGGCGATCGTGCCCTGATTACACCCGCCATGGCAGATTGTTTATACTGCGGTATCATGACCGATACCAATTCATTTCGTTACAGTTCGATGAAAGCCTCCACCCATCGCATCATTGCGTCGCTGATGGAATCGGGCGCCGTCAATCACCTGATTCACGAGCAGGTTTACGATAATTTTTCTGAGAATCGGTTGCGGCTGCTCGGGTATATTTTAAAGGATAAACTTACGGTCCTGCATGATTTGAATACAGCTTATATCGCCATGTCTTCCGCTGAGTTAGATATGTTTAATTTCAAAACGGGTGATACCGAGGGCATTGTTAATTACGCCTTGAGCATCAATGGTATTCGTTTTGCCGTTTTTTTTATTGAACGAGATGGGATGGTTAAAATTTCTTTTCGCTCGAAAGGAGAATTTTCGGTCAAAGATTTTTCTTCCAGTTATTTTGAAGGCGGTGGTCACCGGAATGCTTCGGGCGGCAGATCCTTGTTATCGCTGGAAGAAACGGTGAATCGATTTCTTTCAATTGTCCCTAAGTACAAATCGAAATTAACCTATTGATGCGAACGATTTCGATTTTCCTTTCGTTGGCCGTCATTGGGATTTATTGCGCATGTCGTTCATCCCATAAGCAGGAAGAGTTGACTTCTGGTGAATTGAATGATCACATTGCCGCGGCAAATCAATTGATGGTTCATCATGAAAAAGAAGAAATAGCGGCGTTTATTTCCCGTCATCAGTTTATTATGGATAGTACCGGCACTGGTTTGCGTTATGATATTTATTTTAATTCTCAGGGAGAGAAGCCAAAGCCTCACGATGCGGTCGTAGTTGCCTATAAAGTCTATTTCTTGAATGGCACATTAGTCTACGATCATCCCGAATCATCTCCCGATACTTTTCGTTTAGCGGAAGCACAACGGCCGCGTGGCTTGGAAGATGCCTTGTTTCAGATGTCACCAGGTTCTAAAGCCCGGTTAGTACTTCCATCTCACCTGGCGTATGGCATGATTGGCGATCAGGCAAGGATTCCCGGCGCAACTCCATTGTATTATGACCTTTGCTTATTAAAAATAAATCCATGAATAAACTGCTGATTCTGCTGCTGATTGTTTCGGTGGCTTTCGCTTGCCAAAATTCCAAAGAGCATTATACCAGTTCAGGGATGAAGTATATCTTACACACAGCTGGTACAGGAAAACAACCGGCTATTGGCGACTATGTGACCATTGATTTGGTCTGCCATACGCAGGATACAGTGCTACTCGATACGCGTAAATTTGGTTCCCCCTACCGGTTACGATTGGAGAAGCTTCCATTTGCAGGTTGTTACGAAGAAGGATTGTCCTACTTAAAAGTGGGTGATAGCGCTACCTTTTATGTGTCAGCCGATTCCCTCTATAAGCAACTCTTCGGCGGGTTGTCGGATAGTTTTCCGCAAGAGAAGACTTTCTTGAAAAAGGGTTCTTTTGTCTTATACGATGTAAAGCTGCTTCAGGTACAGGATTATGTCACGGCCGAGCAAGAGATGGAGATGAAGTACTCGAAACTGGAGAAACAGGAAAAGAAGTTCCTGGAGGAATTCATTCAAAGAAATAAAATAAGTGCGATCCCTGACTCCTCGGGTATTTACACGATTTATAGTCAGCATGGAACAGGCGCCATTGCTGATACGGGTAAAGTCCTGACGCTGTTTTTCAGAGGAAGACTTTTGGATGGTAAGGTGTTTATGGCTTCTCCCAAAGACAAGCCTTATCAGTTTGTACTCGGAAGGAAAGAGGTCATTGAAGGGTGGGAGCACGCTTTGCATCAGGTTCGCGTTGGCGATCGACTCACGCTAATTGTGCCTTCCAGGTATGGCTATGGACAGCAAGGCTTAATGAACAATAGCGACCAACAATTCTTGGTTCCGCCTTATTCCACACTCATCTTCGATATCGTGGTGGCTGGAGTCGACGACCTTTCGACGGCGTCGAAGTAATTGTTGTTTTGTTGGCAACCGGTCTCCCTATTAGGAAGATGCATGGACGTTTATGCACAGATGGGGGTTGTTTTTTCCAGGATCCAATGGTGCGTGTGATGCACGATTCTGCGAGGTCATTCAATTCGCAACCGATGCTGAGATATAGCTCAGGGTCCAGTTGATTTAAAATGTCTTCCAGTAATTGCTGATTACGATAGGGTGTCTCAATGAATATTTGAGTTTCTCCTGTTTTGTAAACTTCTCGCTCTAGTTCTTTCAGCGTTTGTATTCGATCTTTTCCTTCTCGGGGAAGGTAGCCCAGAAATCGAAATCGTTGTCCATTGAGGCCGCTAGCCATCAATCCGAGCAGGATACTTGATGGTCCAGCTAACGGTACCACCTGTATGTTATTCAAGTGGGCTAAGCGCACCAATTCACTCCCTGGATCTGCAATTCCAGGGCAACCTGCTTCGCTCATCAGGCCAACGTCGTTCCCGTTTAAAAGCGGTTTTAATAAATCCGGAACGGATTTTATGTCGGTGTGTTCATCCAGAATTTCCAAGGAAAGTTCGGTCTGCGGAATTGGGGTACCTACCGATTTGAGAAAGGCGCGGGCAGTTTTCTCATTCTCTACTACGAATTGCCGTAGGCCATGAATGGTGTCAATTAGTCGCTTGGACAGCAGTTCCGGATCGGGTGTCCCGAGGAATACAGGCAATAAATAAAGCCGTCCGTAAGACATTCGTTAATTGATTTTAATATTATGAAAATCAATATTTTGAACTATTTTATCGCAAGCAGTTTCCAGGACTTCAAAAACCCTTTCAAATCCTTCCATACCACCGAACCAAGGATCGGGTACTTCCATTTCTTCACCCGGATAAACAACGTCCAGCAAACGATGTACTTTGGCCTTCTGGCTGTCTAACGTCGCCAGTTGAAGCACATTCCGGTGATTGCTGGAGTCCATGACATAGATGCGATCAAAGGCATCGAAATCGCCTGGATGAAACTGCCTTGCAGCCAACTCCGAGATATCGATCCCGTATTTTTTGGCTGTCACAATGGCCCGATCGTCAGGAGCTTCGCCGACGTGATAATCTCCAGTCCCGGCAGAGTCGACGATTACGTTTAATCCTGCATTGGCTACTTTACTTCGAAGTATGCCTTCTGCCATGGGAGAACGACAAATGTTCCCGAGGCAGACCATCAGTATTTTCATGGTACTTGAATTGAAAGCTTTTGATCAAAGTTCTTGCTTAGGATCCCTTCGGCGAGCATCAATTTCGAAAAGTTTGAACAAACGTTCTTGTATAACCACGCGAAAATTCGCGGCTTCAATAGTTCGTGCTGGAAAAACAAACTTTGGAACTAAAGGATTGCATACCTATTGCCATTAATAACGGCTACCGGACGACCGGTAAGGGTTTGGCCAATGAATGGAGAATTCGCGGAGCGTGATTTTAAGGCTGAACGCGTCACGGTCCATGATTCATTGGGAGAAAAAACCGTCAGGTTAGCGGTACTTCCTTCGCGGATGGTGGGGGTTGTCAGTCCAAGTATTCGCCGGGGTTGGATAGCGATGGCATCGATGATTCGTTCGAGGCTGATTTTATCTTTCAAGGCGGTGTTCAATACACCGAAACCGGTTTCTAATCCCACCATGCCGAAGTCAGCTAAATCATATTCTTTTTGCTTGGCTTCAATGTCGAGGGGGCGGTGATCGGTGGTGATGGCATCCAGTGTTCCATCTTGTAAACCTGCTATCAACTCGTTGCGGTCAATGTTGCTCCGAATGGGAGGTTTAACTTTATAGTTAGTATCGAATTCGGACAAAACGGAGTCGTCCAGTAGCAGATGATACGCAGCTACGTCGGCGGTCACGTTCAATCCTTGTTTTTTCGCAGCACGGATCAGTGCAACGCCTTCAGCCGTCGAGACGGTCGAGAAGTGGAGCGCACCTCCCGAATAAGCCAACACTTGTAAGTCGCGGGCAATCATCACACTTTCGGCCAAGGCCGGCATTCCTTTTAGTCCAAGCAAGGTGCTTGATGGTCCTTCGTTCATCTGTCCTTTGGCGGACAAGTCTTTGTCTTCCGCATACACCATCAATCTTCCACCGAAATCTTTACAATAAGTCAGGGCGCGTACCAAGACGCCAGCATTACGAAGTGGATGTTGATCATCCGTAAACGCCTTGGCTCCTGAAAGCCACATGTCATACAATTCAGCCAATTCTTTTCCTTCGCGGTTAACGGTAATACAGCCTGCCGGGTGCACCTCCACAAGCTGACCGGCGGTGCGTTTAAGTATAAACTCAACCTCCGATTTTGAATGAATAGGGGGTTGCGTTGTCGGCATGCAAAGCACGCCGGTGAATCCACCCTGAGCGGCGGCTGCCATGCCAGACTGAAGGTCCTCGCGGAATTCAAATCCTGGTTCACTGAAATGCACGTGCAGGTCAAACCAGCCCGGTGATACGCATAGGCCTTCCCCAGAAATTACCGTCGAGCCTTCAGGGATTTTCTCCGAATGATCAGTGATGGCTGAAATGCGACCGTCGGCCACCAACAGGTCTTTGATGGTTTGGTGAAAAGGTGAACCGGGGTCAAAGATGTGGACGGATCGGATAAGCAAGTTCATCGGTATCAGTTTTTGAAGAAGCGAATGAGCAAGACTTCAGCGGCGAGGAAAATTAATGCCAATAGAATACAATACTTCCAGAGCGAAACACCGTCGCGCAAACGGGCGAGCGAGTGGGCAATGGCAGCGTTATCGCCATCCAGGAGCACCGGTGCTTCCAGGGCTGACGTGGTGAACAGTTTCTCCAGTTCTTCAGCGGACATGCATGACAAGTTTGATTCTTTACGATCGTAATTGAAGGCAACGACGTTGACCGGTTGCTTTCCGGCAGTGATGGTGTAATTGCCGGCAATTTTCACCTGGTCTTGAACAGAGAGCATTGTATTGCCGTTTCCGTTGCGAGCATCGGCGATGGCATCGAATCCGCATGCACTGTTTTCGAGGTGAAAGACCTGATCGCCGGATAACACTGTATCACCCGCACTGAATTCGCTGAAAATACCAGTGATCTGCCCAACACCTATCTCGGAGGCGCCAAGGAAAACAGCTTTTAAGAAAACAGGAACAAACAGCGCGTGTTGTTGGAAGCCACTGAATGCCGGATCGAGCGGCACCGATAATACGAAGCAGCCGCCGCTACCGACGGGCGTTAAGGTTAGAAAAGGGTTTCCACTTTCTGCTTTTAGGACGGTTTGGGTGCCAGCGCTAGCTACCAGTGTTTGCTGATAACTCTTCTGAATCAGCGGCAAGTCGAGGTTATCGGCTTGTGTTTTTCCGCCTTCAAATACACCGGTCAACAGTGGATGGCCGGTTTCCAATCGGCTCACCTTATCGGCACCTACTGCGGGACCGGTCAGTGAAGGTAGGCTGATGGAGTTGGCAAATTGTTGATACGCCGAAGCGTTCATCGATGTTGATGGAATGATAAGGATTCGGCCACCGCCTTGCATGTAACGCAGTAACTCCTGCTGTAATCCGGTGGCGAAACCATTCACTTGATTCAGCACGATCAGCTGCTGGTTGGAAAAGGCATTGTAATCTATTTGGCCTTCCGACACCGCGCGGTACACGAAATATGGATCATTGCCATAGAGTGCATCGAGGTATGGACTGCGATCGCCACCGTTGATGCAAAGGACTTTCACGTCGGGGCGAACGTTGAATGCAAAGAAGAAAGTGTCGTCAAAGGTTACCGGGTAATCGGTGAGAGAAACGGCGGCTTGCTGAAAACCAGTGGTTCCAGTTGTGAAGGGGAGCCGTGTCTCAGCCACACTTCCGGCGTTGACGGTTACGGTGGAAAGTGCTTTTTGTCCGCCGTTTACATTCAGTTTCAACGGAACATTTTCCGCTGTTTCGTCGCCGGTGTTTTTTACGCGCACCACGAGTTCCTGGGTGCTTCCCGGCTGCACGTAGGGATTTTGCAAGAAGCACGTATCGATGAAGAGGTTGGCTGTTTGCTGCGCGGTGAAAGGCACAGTGAAATAATGAATGGACGAATCGGATGAAAGGGAGGCGTCAATTACCAGCGAACGTTGAAAATCCGAGAGCAGGAACGCTTCTTTCTTTTCATTATCGGCGGAGGGTGATGCATCAAACGCTTCTTGCTGGCGGCGGATGATTTCGGGTAGGGTTCTCACGGCAGACGATGGGCGAACCTCGTCGAGCCATTGGAGGAATTCATCGCGGGTAACAAACCGCTGGTGACGACCTTCAAAATCGTTGGTAATTAGCTGAAACTTGTCGGAAGGACCGTAGGACTGGGCAATGTCACGGGCGCGTTCGCGGGCCACATCGAGGAGCGGACCGAATTTGCCACGGGCATTCATGCTAAAGGAGTTGTCGACCCAGATGCTTACTTTATTGTGCGCTGACCGGGCGAGGCCTTTGGTGGCGGGCAGGTAGGGTTGGGCGAATGCCAGCACGAGAAAGGTCAGTGCCAGCAGGCGACAGGCGAGCACCAGGAGGTGTTTGAGCTTGGAGCGGTGCTTGGTATCTTGTTTGATTTCCTGAAGGAAGCGGACGTTGGTAAAGAGCACGCGTTTGAAGCGGCGGAAATTAAAGAGATGGACAATGACGGGGATAGCGAGTGCGAAAAGCGCGAAGAGGAACTGCGGATACAGAAAATTCATCGAGCTCAAAGATATAAAAAAGAAGCCCTCGGCAATCAGTCAGGGCGTGCAAGGATGCGTTAGAATCCTTCGAAGACGCCGAGGCCGAAGAGGGCGATATCAAAGCGCACGGGGTCTATTGGATCGATACGTCTCAGGTTTTGGGTGAGTTCGACGGCGGCGGTCCAATCGTCTTGCTTGCGGGATAGCAGGCCCAGTTTACGTGCCACTCGGCCGGAGTGCACATCGAGGGGGCAAATGAGTTGATGGGTGGGGAAGTTTTTCCATAGCCCGAAATCGACGCCTTGCTCATCGTGGCGTACCATCCACCGGAGGAACATGTTGATGCGTTTGGCGGCTGATCCGCGGGCGGGGTTCGCGAAATGTTTTTCGGAGCGAGCGGGGTGAGCGATTTCGAAGAAGCGATTGCGGGCGCGTGTGATGTGGCTACCGCTATCGGGGACATCGTTGGGCAGTGGGGAGAAGATTTGTTCGAGTCCACCGTGGTGGCGGTACACGTGGCGCAGGGCGAGGAGGAAGCAGACGGCATCCTGGCCGTTGAAGGTACGGTGCACGAAAGAGTGGAAGGGGCGGAGTTCGGCGGTAGAGGCATGGAGGACGAACTCGTAAGGAGCGCCGTCCATGGGCTGCAGTAGTTTTTGGCAATTGCGCAGGATGGTGACCCGTTGGCCCCAGGCAAGGGTAGCAGCCAGAAACCCCGCCACTTCACGGTCCTCCTTTCGAGTGTATCCGTGCGGAATACTCACCGGGTCCGTCGCTACAAACTCAGGTGTATTGTAAAGCCGGGTTTTGGCGAGGAGGAGGTTATTCTCGATGCTGCTTAGGTTCATTCACAATATTATTATTCGTATTCTGATAGCTACGGTCAAATTTTGATTCAATTAAATTGAATAAGTTGGTAGGTGTAATTTGATGAATTCGGCATAATTTCAAGAAGCTTTTCATTGTCATATTTTCTCCATTCTCCCACCTCCAGTAGGCCGTTCT
>CANIAS010000056.1 GCA_947465495.1 Candidatus Pollutiaquabacter sp.
AAAAATGGGCAGACATCAAAGGTGATCGCACGCCAAGTTTCGGAGACAACCTGAAGTTCTTTTTTGTGTATCAACTAGGAGAAATGTACTGGCGTTATTTCATGTGGAATTTCGCAGGACGCCAGAACGATCTGCAAGGTCCGGGTGGTGTAACGAAAGGCAACTGGATTAGTGGTGTTGATTTTATTGACGAAATGCGTCTCGGGCCTCAAAGTAAATTGCCCGAGAGCATGAGCAACAACAAGGCACGCAACCTTCTCTACTTCCTTCCATTTATCCTTGGCTTGATTGGTTTAGTTTATCAATTCAACCGCGCCAATCTCGATGGATGGGTAGTATTCCTGCTGTTCTTCATGACCGGTATCGCTATCGTTATTTACTTGAATGGTACACCGCTTCAGCCGCGCGAACGAGACTATGCCTATGCCGCTTCCTATTACGCTTATGCGATTTGGATTGGCCTGGGTGTATTAGCCTTGTATGAATTCTTCCGTAAAAAACTGCCGGGCACTGCCAGTGCTGTCATCGCTTCCATCCTGTGTACTTTAGCCGTACCAACCGTGATGGCGAAAGCAGAATGGAACGACCATGATCGCTCAAACCGCTATACCTCGCGTGATTTTGCGGTAGATTATCTTGAGTCGTGTGCACAGAATGCCATTCTCTTCACGAACGGCGATAACGACACATTCCCTTTGTGGTACGCACAAGAGGTGGAAGGCGTACGTACAGATATCCGCGTGGTAAACCTAAGTCTACTTAACACGGACTGGTACATCGATCAGCTGAAGCGAAAATACTATCAGAGCGATGCTATCAATATTTCCTGGAAACAGGAGCAATACATCTTGGGTCGCCGTGATTATATCCCTTTCTACGATCGTAACGTGCAAGGTGCAGTGGAGTTAAAAGAACTCGTCGACTTCATGGGCAGTGATGAGCAAAGCTGCAAAGCCACCACGCAAGGCGGTGAAACCATCAACTACTTCCCAACGAAAAATATCAAAATTACGATTGACAGCGCCGCAGTAATGGCCAATCACGTTGTTGCTCCTGAGAATGCAGGGAAAATAGTCAAAGAGATGGACATCACTCTGGAAGGTAGTTACTTGATGAAAAACGATCTGATGATTCTCAACATCTTGGCGAACAATAACTGGAAACGTCCCATCTATTTCGCCACGACGGTCGGCTCTGAAAATTACCTAAACCTGCAAAATTATTTTCAGCTGGAAGGACTCACCTACCGCGTTGTTCCTATCTACACACCGTCTGACAATGAAATGAGCATCGGCCGAGTAGCTACAGATACCATGTACCGTAACGTGATGTCCCGCTTTGTATGGGGCAACATGAATGACGAACGTGTGTACCTCGACGAGAACAATCAGCGAATGACAACCAATATTCGCATCAACTTCTCACGTCTTGCGGAAGCATTGATCATGGAAGGCAAAAAAGATTCCGCTGTTAAAGTACTCGACAAGTGCCTCGAAGTAACGCCGGATAAAACGATTCCTTACAACTACTTCATGATCAACATGGCTATCCTCTACTATCGCGCGGCCGGCGTGTACGGAATGGAGGATTCATTAACACAGAATGCCGCTGAGCAGACTCGTAACAAAGAGCTAATTGCGAAAGGCAATCAGATCCTTGAACGTATCAGTGAAATCTACGGAAATAATATGGATTATTACTTATCGCTCAAAGGCACCAAGTATTTCAAACTGGTTGACACGGAAATGAATCAAGCACTCTACATCTTACAGGCTACCTCCAACGTAGTAAAACAATCCAACCAAGCGGACCTTTCTGCCAAACTGGAGAAACGTTTCAACGACGTAGCACAGCGATCAGGGTTTTGACCACTTCTTTATAATTAAAAGCACGGACCCGCGGAATCACCTCGGGTCCGTTTGCTTTTAGGATGAGAGCAGATTACTTACTTTTACACGTAAACGGCATTCCCTCGGTAGCAAACATGCGTACGCCGCAAATCATCCAACAGCTATTCTCGTCCCTTGTGTGGCGGTTGCCGACAGACGAGAAAGTGCTTTACCTGACCTTCGACGATGGCCCGATTCCAATTATCACTCCGTGGGTGCTGGAACAACTGGCTACTTACAACGCCAAAGCAACCTTCTTTTGCGTCGGCGGCAATGTGAGAAAGCACGCTGACGTCTATCGAGAATTGCTTTTGCAGGGCCATCGGGTTGGTAATCACACCGAACATCATATGAACGGCTGGATGGTTTACAATCGGGAGTATTTCAAAGATGTCTTTCAATGCGGACGAATAGTAAAAAGTAATCTTTTTCGACCACCTTATGGTAAAATCCGCCCGACGCAGATCGCGCGACTTCGTAAAGAATTTCGAATCATTATGTGGGATGTGCTCAGCAAAGATTATGATCCGAGTGTTTCGGGCGAAGAGTGCTTTCAGCGTGTACTCCGCAATGCTAAAGCAGGATCAATCATTGTCTTCCACGATAGCGTGAAAGCAGAAGAACGCTTGCGGTATGCGCTACCGAAAGTACTCGCACATTTTTTTGAGCAGGGGTATCGATTTGAGGTAATTCCTTGTTAAACACTTAAAATGTACAAGGCTCGATCATTCGAGAAAATCATTCATCAATGGGCATGCAATACCTAAAGATTGCGTGTGACATTGACTTTCATGGAAGCAGTTGGCGCGGGGCTAATGAATAACAATAGTTAACTATCTTTGTTAACCATCGATGCCGGCCATGAACTACCCCGCTTATTGCAACGACCTACTACACTATTCCCGCTTCACAACCCGTGAAGTGCGAATTGGCGACTTATGCCTGGGTGCTGGACATCCCATCCGTGTGCAATCGATGACTACTACGGATACTATGAATACCGAGGCTACTGTAGCTCAAAGTATACGCATGATCGAAGCCGGGTGCGAATTAGTCCGCATTACTGCTCCAACTATTAACGATGCTAAAAATCTCGAAAACATAAAACGGGAACTCCGTCAGCTTGGTTATTCAACTCCATTGGTTGCAGATATTCACTTTACTCCTAATGCCGCCGAAATAGCAGCACGGATTGTCGAGAAAGTCCGCGTCAATCCAGGGAATTATGCAGATAAAAAGAAATTCGAAAATATAGACTATACAGATTCCGCCTATCGCATCGAACTAGATCGGATTCGAGAACGATTTATTCCGCTGATACGGATTTGTAAAGAGTATGGCACTGCGATGCGTATTGGTACGAATCATGGTTCACTGAGTGACCGAATACTAAGTCGGTATGGTGATACACCACTCGGCATGGTTGAGTCAGCCATGGAATTTCTTCGCATCTGTGAAGACGAAGGATATCATAACATCGTCTTGTCGATGAAAGCGAGTAACACGCAAGTGATGGTACAAGCCTATCGTTTGCTGGTAGCTACTATGCAACAGCATAGTATGAACTATCCACTTCACCTTGGTGTTACTGAGGCAGGCGACGGTGAAGATGGTCGCATCAAATCTGCCGTAGGAATAGGTACTCTGCTTGAAGATGGCCTGGGCGACACCATTCGTGTTTCACTCACCGAAGACCCCGAATTTGAAATACCAGTTGCTCGTGCGTTAGCGGAACGGTATGAGGCTCGCGGCCGGAATTCATCAACTAGCAGCCACACCCTGACATCTAATGACTCCGTTCCACTGCCTTATTCGCCGTATGACTATGCGCGTAGGAATTCTTCAGAGGTATTACACATTGGTGGAAAACAAGTACCACGTGTAATCGTTGATTTCAGTCACAAGGAAAAACTAACACACGCTTCGTTGTTTCCGGTTGGATATCAATATTCCGTTCCAACCGATAAATGGAACCTCACCGATCAAGCGTGCGATTTCATTTATACAGGAAATCACCTACTCGACTTCGAAATCCCGGGAACGCTGGGCGTAATCATCAACTCCGATACGTTTGCTAACGGATCAGTTCCGGAGCGGCATTATCCGTTGTTCTGTGCACAAGAATATTTCCGTGCCACACACCGTTCGCCGGTGTTAAATTTTGTCGCTATCGATCGTTCGAGTCTAAGTCATCCAGCGTTTGATCTGAAAAACTTGGATGAAAGCGTCGTTCTAATTGCTGATACAATACAAGAGCACGGCATGGCCGATGAGCGTGATATCGTTAGTGAATTGATACGGAGGGATTGCAGACGCCCGGTTATTCTAAAACGTAATTATTCCACTATAACTGCCGAGCAATTACAATTATATGCTTCCACCGATTTGGGAGGTTTGTTATTAGACGGAATGGGCGATGGCGTTTGGATAAAAGCGCCTGGTATTGCATCGGAACGCGATATCAATAGTACTGCATTCGGCATCTTGCAAGCTACACGAACGCGCATTTCTAAAACCGAGTACATTTCATGTCCGTCTTGTGGTCGCACACTTTTCGATTTGCAGGAAACTACCGCAAAAATACGTTCGCGTACCGATCACTTGAAAGGAATCAAGATAGGTATCATGGGTTGTATTGTAAACGGTCCAGGCGAGATGGCTGATGCTGACTATGGCTATGTAGGAACTGGGGCTGGTAAAATCACACTTTACAAAGGACGTGAAGTCGTGAAACGGAACATCGATGAACACTCCGCAGTAAACGAACTTATCACGCTCATTCGAGAAAACGGAGATTGGGTGGAGAAGTAGCCCAATCGTAGTACTACATCATCGCTCGCTCGAGTATGGTAGAGATCTTAGACCCTGCAACCATTAATCGTAAATCCGATTAGAGTCCAAATACCTCACGTTTCACCCAGGCTTTACCCCAGTCTTCTATATCCTGTTCATTCCAAAGTGAAGGATAAAAAATACGTTTTTGAAATCGTGGAGGCAGGTATTTCTGCCAGTTAGTGCCACCGGTAGCAGCGATGTCAACCGGATCTTTTTGCAAATAACGCACGGCCGATTTATAATGGCTTAATGGCCAGTTGACATTCACGTTCACATCCAACATTTTGAATGCATGGATCAATGCGGTATTCGACTTTTCTTCCGCAGAAAGTGAGGAGTAAATTCTCCACAGATTGGTGAGTTTAAATTCCTCGGCCAAGCGTATAAGATCATCCGAGTACTTCTCTTCAAATTGTTTTAGTGTGAGCGTTTTCTTACCGGTAGCCAATTCGGTAGCGCCAGCCTTCCAGTAAATATGTTCAAACATTTGGGTGATGGAAGGGTTGCTCTTTTCCAGTTCCTCGCGATGGTCTTTGGCAACCAATCGAATAAAGTCGGTAGAGCAGATTTCAATCATCCGGTATTGTGCACTCTGAAAACCTGAAGCCGGCAATAAACTCATGCGAAACTTTAGAAATTGCTCTGGCTCCATTCCATCAACCATAATGTCAAAAGAGCGTACCAAATTTTCAAAATAATTATTGATGCGATTGACGCGAGAGAGCAAATAAGCGCCGTCTACTTTTTCGTTAGTTGCAACTTGCCGAATCTCACTCAAGGACAATTTGAAATAGAGTTCTGTAATCTGATGATAGATGATAAATATTTGTTCATCCGGAAAACCAGTCTTGGGATTCTGCAGGGACAATAACGTATCAGCGTGGATATAATCCCAGTACGTCAGATAATCCGCATACAGCAAGCCATCCAGGTAAGACATCAAGTCTTGACCCATGGCGTTGTATTTTTTCTCGAGCAATTCGAGCTTTTCCAGCAATTCCGGTTTTATTTCCATGGACTGCAAAGGTGAGAAAAAAAGCAGGAACAGGAAAAGGTCCTTATCAGCTCATTTCCAACACCATCAATTCTTAATCAGACGACCGGAGCGAATCATGCCATCTTTTGTGCGAATTTCATAGATATAAACACCGGCTGCCAGACCCCTCACATCCAGGTCGATTGATTTTTGCAAAGAAGCCTTTAATACAGGATGCGATACAGCATCATACAGGATAACTGTGCCCGTCAATTCACGATCCAATTCCACATGCAATTGTTCTTGGAAGGGATTGGGGAATAGCCGTGTCGTCCATTCAACCGGAATAGGCACTCCAACGTTCAACACAGTTTCCAATTCGATGTTATCCACATACAAATTCTGTCCAAATCGTCCGATGTTGACAAACGCAAAGATCACTTCATTGGAGCCAACAAAATTTGTAATATCTACAGAATCTTTGCGCCATTGCGTAGCTGTAGGAACGAAACCTGCGGAAGTAATGCTAGGTGCAGTAGCCAACTGTTGCCCTCCTTTTCGGTAAAGCAAAGAAAATGTTTGTCCGCAATCTGTCGTAGCAAAAACTTCAAGTGTATCACTATACGGAAATCCATAATTAGAATACGCCACCTCAAAATTAAGATAGCCGCTGGTCGCTGAGGTCAAGTCGCACTTAGATGTCCATATTTCATCACGTGCACCTACTGCATCGTAATTGTAATTATCATAAATCATACTGAATGAACTGTTACCGAATCCACCGGCAGTTGACGTTACTACCCAACCACAATTACCATTGGGACCGCCTTTAAGATTCCACGAAGCATCGAATCTTCCACTTTCGAAATTCTCTGCAAGCGTACCCGATGAGGAAATCGTTGTTTGAATAAATCCTGTTTTTGTAATGCTATCAACACGGCCTGCATCATGAACAATCAGTCTCACATCAAACGAACCTACAGTGGTGTATACTACTTGTGGATACTGATCGGTTGAAACAGGGTTCAATGCTCCCGGAAAATACCATTCGTACGTTGCGGAATCTCCTGCCACGCAATGAGGCACAAAATGCAAGGTATCTCCCGGACAATAAAACGACCGATAGTCGGCCGAGAAATCAGCGATCAGGGAAGACGGTTCATACAATTCATTTTCCCATACCCCCAGTTGCCAAGTCGCCAAACGAATCTTGTTATCACGATAGAATGGAACAATTCGTAAGGGATAGGATGCCAGCGGAAGTTGCGCCCCAACAGCGATCCAATCTGGCATTAGATTATTACGGTAATACACAGGACCATGATACGTGGCAAGATAGACGCCGCCATCCGTTCCGAATTGGTGCGCCATACTTTTGATTTGAAAGCCATTCAACGCAGCAGTAGTAATGTTGGTCCAGGTGCTACCGCCGTTACTGCTTCGATACACTTTGTTACCATTAGATCCGCTTGGATAACTGATCCAAATCTCCTGTGAATTGTTCCCGCTCAACGTGAAATTTAATTCACGCCTGGACTGAGGCAATGGAACAGCAGTCCAACCAACTCCATGGTCGTCGGAACGCCACAACACACTCGCACCGTTCACGACTTGTTGTGCGTAGAGTACATCTGTATTCACGCGGCTTTGCTCTATCCAAAGCACCTGATTGGACGTCACGGTGCCGAACGTATACATGGGATCAAAACTACCACCGCCTGTTGTACTTCGGTAGATCGTATTATCTTTTCCCAAGTAAGCAACGTTCCAATAATCCCAATCGAAGAGCATCCGAGAACTTGCATTATCCACGTAACTTTCATTCGGGTCGGTATTGATGGAGAATGCACTGGCTAATCCACCGATTGAATCGGGTAATACAACGCCGTCGATATCGCTGAAATAGGTTTTCTTTTCATCACTATAATTGACATAACCAGTTGCTGCTTCACCTCCACCCAATTGCAGAAATTCGCCATTGGGATAACCGTCTCTACGTGCTGCATTGCCATTATGATAACGACCTCCTGCCATAACATCATCGTTCCAACCCTGATCAAATCCCCACAAGGCAGTTCCGAATATTCCATTTGTTCTAGATTCTTGCGTTTGAACAAAATCCTCCGAATAGTTGATGCCACCATCAGAGGCAAACCAAAATTCTTCGGTGTTTGGAGATGTTTTGTAAATTTTAAATTCTTGATTGTCCGGATGGATAAAATCCACATTCCCAATGTAACCACCTACTGGCTGATAGGTAGCAGCAGCGTCATCGCTTCTCCACATACTCATACCGCCAATTAGAATTCGATCTCGGTCAAGCTGCGATACGGCAAGCGTGGTGTTGTAATAAATCTGATTGTAGGTATCGTTTCCCCCATCAAATGTCATCATGTTGGGATGCGTAGCAGCATTGTACGGAGCTCCAATCAGTCCGTGCGGATGACTCCAAGATTCACCTCCATCATCGCTTCTGTAGACGCCGATTTGTCCGTTGAGTTGCAGCTGTGCAGTGCTTTGACTTTGTCCGACCAGCAGTACATAAATACGGGAGGTATCCGCTTCTGTAACACCGATTCGGCCACCAAAACTTGCAATCAATCCGGCATCCACGGATGGAACTGAAAACCAACCAGATGGTTTTCGGACAAACGTAGAGCCGGTGTCGTGGGAAGAATAAAAATATGGCAGTTTCGCCAGTGACTCATATCGAAGCGCATAAAGTGTGCTTTGATCCAACGGGTTGAATACAACAGATTGACATTCGCCCCCGAAAATTCCAGACCATGTATTTCCACCATCCCGCGATCGATACAAGGAATCACCGGCTGCAGCAAAAACAAGGTCGGTATTTGTGGATTGATACGTGAATTGCCAAACAGAAACAGTTCTAGCTGCGAAAGACCCCGTTTGAATTCTAGTCCAAGTTGCTCCGCCATCCGTAGACCTAAAAATGCGCTCATCAGCGCACACTAAAACATCGTTCTCATCCGAAGGGTCCACTGACACCGCTGTAACGGTGACCATATCGGTATTCAAGGAAAGGTAGGTCCAATGCAACCCATGGTCAGTGGTTTTATACACACCGCCGTTTTCAGTACCTGCATACAACACATCGTGATTGCTGGCAGCGCGGTCAATGCAATATACATTGGCGTGCCAGGATATCTGAACCGTGGGATCGGAAGCTTGATTTCGTCTGCGCATGTGTTTTTCGGGGCCTACAAATCGCCAAGCAGAGCGATTGCCATATCTCGCTTCCAAACTACGTCGTTTTAATTCGCGGCGATCCACATCAGTAGGAAAAATAACCGACCCATCATCTTGCACAAACGGTTGCACATAGCGACGCCAATGATGATAATACGATTCAAAGGGATAGTTTGATTTTCCACTCTCCACGTGCGCTTGACGATACGCACGTTCAACGTCCAGGACGTTTACCGGTTGGCGATAAAGCATCTTGTAATATTCAGGCGCTGCGAGATCAAGTGTATCAGGTCCTTTGAATCGGAACTGTGCCTGTGCCGTTAATACAGAGATCAGAAAAAGAAGGATGCAATGGGTTTTCTTCATACCACGAAAGGTACGAAAAGGCGCTCTATTCGAGGGCTTTGTAAATTACTTACGCTTCGGTGGTTTTCGCTCGCGCTGCACCTTCGTGGCACCATGCTGGATAGCTGTTCCGATGTCACTGATCTTTTTATCCAACAATTTCAATAACTGTGGCGGCCCTAATACTTCGATAGCATCCATCCACATGAGCAACCATCCCAACAACTCGGAATTCAATTGCGATTTGAATTGAAGTATTACGCCACCTCCGGCATGCGGTATAAATTTCTGCGAAGTATGCCAGGTGCGATTCTGGATGAAAGAAATCCTGAAGCCCTCTTTGGAAGAGTCGTTTCCCGACTTAAAAAGAATGGAAATTTTGTACACTGGTCCTTCGGAGGCGGTAATTCCAAATCTCTTGGAGAGCTCCTTGTCTACCTCGGATTTTGGAATGTGTTTTCGATACTTTACACCAGCGGGTATCACTGAAATCATGCTATCCAATTCCATAAAATGAATGCGCTGCTGTCCTTTTCGGATTGCGGCTACATAGAGCGAGCCACGGTGACTGATAATGAAATGAATTGCCCATTCGTGAATTCCTTTAACAGGCACCTCCGCTGCCAATTGCTGGGTCAATTCCAATTTAACGAACTGCTTTTCTTCGATGGATTTGATTAAGACCAAAAGATGCGCAGCATCGTTATCCGAATAATTCGCTTCCGACCATCCGGTTGCAATCAGATGATGTGGCAGGATTCCGTTATGATGGTCCGGGTCAGCATTTTTATGAAAATCCTGCTCCAAGACATCCAGGAAGCCCGCACTCAAAGAATGGATATGATTCCCGGACAGGTATTTCATCAAATAATAACTTCGAATGGCATCTCGACGTCGACGATCAACGGAACGCTTGGAATGAACAATGTGCCATTTCTTTTCCTTCGACTCCTGATTGGTGACCACCAATTCAAAGTCTGGCTCATGAATGGCATTTTCCAATTCTTCTACGTACCGATAAAGCGTCCTTCGACTTATTCCCAGATCAGCTTGCTTGGACCAGCGGTAAAGCTCTTCAATGGTTTGCGGAATGGATTTCAAACGCTGATAAATTCGGAATAACCGCTCCGATTTTCTTTGCATATAAAAGTGTTAAATGAAGTACTACAAAGATTGAATGCACGATGTCAGATTTTGACAAATGAAGTAAACGGATCAATGAATAATAAACGCACTAGTGAACAACACGAACAATCATCGGAAAAATGGAATGAGAACTATTTCACCGTAAGCGCTGGTTGGCTCATCAGATTTTCAAAACTAATTAAGTCCATTTTAACAGAACCCACCAGGATATTTGTTTGCAAACGGACAGGTATATGATTCAAATCATCGCTTACCCAAATGGTCATGTCTTCCTGTTCCTTAAATACTCGACCCTCTTGCAGCATTGGACGGATTTTGATGCATTTAAATACTCCTAAGTCAGTTTTCACGTCTTCTCGTCCTAGAAACTTGATGTTAAGCGGCAAGGTTTGATCATCCAGGTACCCAGTGATGGGAATGATATCGCCCGTTCGACTGTTATCGGTATTGATAGTACGTGCATAATAAAACGCTGAAATCAGGTCTTGTGTATTATCCGGGATAGGGATGGTCTTCTTTTCGCTGGCGGCGGAGTCCGTATAATGATTGAACACGACGTGTTGGCTCTTCTTATAATTTCCTTCACTAATGTTTCGAACGAACAACCAGGGAACCATTGCCGTACGGTCGATGTAGCTTTCGTAGGAATCACGCACTTTAAAAAACCAATCGAAGGCTCCAACCGAACGACCGGTACCTACCACGTGATAACATTCACGAGGCCCGATCATCTTGCTTTCGTTCTTGACTTCCAGCTGGGCAGTTCCAGCGTCCATAAAACCATAATGTACTCGAAAAGTCAACTTTTCACCAGGTCGAAAGGCTCTATTATCGATGGAACGTAGATTGTCCTGCCCAGCTCGGCAGAATACGGAGATGAACATAGTTAGGAGTAGAAAAGCGATAGATTTAACCATGACAAATTCAGCTCAATATTCAAGCCAAACGAATAATAAAAGAAAAAATTGCAAACGGATTCTACTACCAGAAATCAGCGCCGAAAATTATTCCTGCTCGCGGTCGCCAATTTTATGATTAACGCCCGGCTCCACCGCTGATTGGTCCTGATTTTCGATGAAAATCTGTTTGCGATCCGGGACATCCAGATCAATTTCAGAAACGATGATTGTTTCTTCAACGATTTCGTTGTCCAATGACTCGATGGATCCGGTCGCAAGCGAAGCCTCAACTTCCACGTAGTTGTTTTCAATTTCCGTAGAAGGCATTTCTCCCTCGCTCATTTCTACCGGCTGACCGATTTCATTGGACTCAACGTGAATATCCTTGAGTTGAGGAAGGTCTTTCACCGATTTAATACCGAAATAATCCATAAAGGAATCGCTCGTGCTATAAAGAATAGGACGACCAGGGCCATCGCTCTTTCCAGAAATGGAAATCAAGTCCTTTTCCAACAGCTTCTGAATCGCATAATCGCAATTAACACCTCGGATATGTTCAATTTCCGACTTTGAAATCGGTTGTTTGTAAGCAATCATGGAAAGCGTTTCCATCTGGGCGATAGATAATTTCTTTTTCGCTTTGTGCTGGATAAGTGCATTGACCGTTGGGTGATAGTCTTTCTTGGTCAAGAATTGATATCCTTGGGAAATCTCCAACAACTCAAACGGAAATTCATCGCCCCGGTATTTCTCCTGAATAGCTTGAGCTGCTGCAATAATTTCTTCTTCGGAGAGTTCCCATCCATAACTGAGTTTCAGGGAAGCTGCGATTTCATCAATTCCAAGGCTTTGTTCAGAGCAGAAAATAAGGGCCTCGATATGTTGGTTGAGTTGATTCATGATTTTTTAGGCAAAAACGGATAAAAGGGCGTTTTTCAGTGATCAAACTTAAAGAAAAACGCTAATAACCGCTAATTTTTAAGCTGAAAAAACAATAACCGACTAATTCTAAATGGGATATAATTTAAACAACTACGTTCACAATACGACCCGGAACGACGATCACTTTTTTAGGTGTTTTTCCGTCCAATAGTCGAATCATTTCCTCCGATTTCAGCACCGAATCAGTAATTTCTTCCTGTGTCAATGTCAGTGGCAGTTCGAGGTTGAATTTTGTTTTGCCGTTGAAGGAAACCGGATAGGCAAATGCGTCTTCTACCAAATATTCTTCTACGAGTGTTGGGAAGGTCGCCTTTGTTACACTTTCAGTATTTCCCAACAGATTCCATAATTCTTCCGAAATGTGAGGAGCAAAGGCGGCCAGGGTGATGGTCAATGGCTTGAGAATAGCGCGATGATTACATTTCATTTCAGTCAACTCGTTGACACAAATCATGAAACTACTGACAGATGTATTGAACGACAGCCGCTCCATATCGTCTTGTACGCGCTTGATGAGTTTGTGTAAGGACTTAAGTTCCTTCTTTCCGGGCGCATCATTGCTAACAGTAAAAGTATCACCTTGATGAAACAAGCGCCAGAATTTCCGAAGGAAACCTGCGGTACCGGTGATTCCACTGGTGCTCCACGGTTTTGAAAGCTCCAGTGGCCCCAGGAACATTTCATACAGACGGAAACAATCTGCGCCGTAACGCTCAATCATATCGTCTGGGTTCACTACGTTCCACTTAGACTTGGACATCTTCTCCACTTCAGCACCGCAGATGTATTTCCCATCTTCCAAAATAAATTCAGCATTCTGATATTCGGATCGCCAGGAACGGAATGCTTCCAAATCCAGCACGTCATTCTCTACAATATTCACATCCACGTGTAGTGCCGTCGTTTCATATTGATCCTTCAGATTCAAGGAAACAAATTGGTTGGAATCCTTTAATCGAAACACAAAATTTGAACGTCCCTGTATCATTCCTTGGTTGACCAGGCGATAGGCTGGTTCTTTGATGTGAATGAACCCACGATCATACAAGAATTTCGTCCAGAAACGGACGTATAATAAATGTCCGGTAGCATGCTCCGAACCTCCAATATACAGATCAACATCCCCCCAGTAATCAAGGGCTTCATTGGATGCAAAAGCTCGTTCATGGTGAGGATCCATGTAGCGCAAAAAATACCAGGATGAACCCGCCCATCCAGGCATGGTGGTTGTTTCCAGCGGATAACCATCATAGGTCCAATCGGCGGCACGCGCCAATGGTGGTTCACCAGTTTCCGTAGGGAGAAACTTATCGATTTCCGGGAGAACCACCGGCAGGTCTTGAACATTTACTGCGCAAGGTATTCCGTCTTTGTAGTAGATTGGAATAGGTTCGCCCCAATAGCGTTGCCGTCCGAAGGCTGCGTCGCGCAACCTGAAATTGACTTTGCCTTTTCCTAACCCACGTTTTTCTATTTCCGATACGATTACTTTGATCGCTTGCTTTACTTCCATTCCGTCGACGAGCGGAGAATTGATGCACGTACCTTCTTTTCCATCCCAACTTTCTTTTTGAATATCCCATCCGGCCGGAGCGTCGATGACTTGCAAAATGGGCAGTCCGAATTTCAACGCAAAGGCGTGATCGCGTGCATCGTGAGCAGGTACCGCCATAACCGCACCGGTGCCATATCCGGCCAGAACGTATTCGCCAATCCACACAGGAACCTTCGCTCCTGTAAAAGGATGTAGCACATAGGCCCCCGTGAAACACCCACTGACGGTCTTGCCCATTTGACGTTCTCGTTCCGTTTTATTCTTGGCGGCATGGACATAATTATTGACCGCATCACGCTGTTCACTGGTAGTGATTGAATCTACCAACTCATGTTCCGGTGATAGCGTTACGAATGACACACCGTATACAGTATCGGGTCGTGTGGTAAATACCTCGATGGTAGCATCGATTCCTTCTACCTGAAAAGACAGTGAAGAGCCTTCGGAACGTCCAATCCAATTACGCTGATGTTCTTTGATGGAGTCGCTCCACTCGATAATCTCCAAGTCGTTCAGCAAACGATCAGCGTACGCTGTAATACGCATGCTCCACTGCTTCATCAATTTACGTTCCACCGGATGGCCACCGCGTTCGGAGACACCTTCTTTCACTTCATCGTTGGCCAGCACGGTACCAAGAGCCGGACACCAGTTGACCCAGGCTTCTCCGAGATACGCCAGTCGGAAATTCATCAGGATGTCGCTCTTCTCTTGTTCCGAAAATTGCGCCCACGTTGCAGCGGAGAAGGACGAAATCAATGACTCCACATCGCTCATAAACAAAAGATCCGTTTTACTGTCGTATCCTTTAGCGGCAAAACGTTCTACAAGCGTATTGATGTCTTCGGCTTTATTTGTTTCAGGATTGTACCACGACGAGAACAATTGCAGAAAAATCCATTGCGTCCATTTGTAATACGCGGGGTCATAGGTGCGAACTTCGCGTGACCAATCGTAGGAGAAGCCTATGTTATCAAGTTGGTCGCGATATCGGAGGATGTTTTGCTCAGTGGTGACGGCAGGATGTTGTCCTGTTTGAATGGCATATTGTTCTGCCGGCAATCCGAAGGCATCGTACCCCATGGGGTGAAGGACGTTGAATCCTTTTAACCGTTTGTAGCGGGCGTAAATATCAGATGCGATATATCCAAGAGGATGCCCGACATGAAGTCCAGCACCGGAAGGATACGGAAACATATCAAGTACGTAGCATTTAGGTCTGGAAGCATCCGTCAGGACCCGGTAGGTCTGCCGGTCTTTCCAAATCTGTTGCCACTTCTTTTCGATGTCTCTGAAATTGTACTCCATAATGTCGATCGCTTGGCGCGAAGATACTAAAAGCCGTGCTTTAGGATACTGCCAAGAAAGGTGGCAATAAGTAGGTGCAAATTGTTTAAAATTATGCGCAAAAACCATCGAAGCAGGATGTTACCACCATGATTGATGGCGGTACATTTGTTATTATGACGACTACCATCGCCAAAGAAAACCGTCGCCGCTTGCGGACTTCCTACTTCTCTGCTGTGCTGAGCATCTCCCTGGTGCTCTTCATGGTAGGTTTATTGGGAATCCTGGTGATGGATGCGCGAAAGTTGTCGGACTATGTCAAGGAACATGTACAACTTTCCGTCTACTTAAACGATGCAGCTACACCTCCCGAAATCGTTGCCTTCCGACAGTTGATCAGCGAATCGGATTTCGCCCGTGAAACCTTTTACATTTCCAAAGAAGCTGCACTGGATAGTCTCAAAAAAGAATTGGGAGAAGATGCAGTAGGCATGTTGGAGTCGAATCCACTTCCTGCATCCATTGACGTACGAGTGAAGGCTGACTATGCGAGCGTGGATAGTCTTGAAAAAATAAAAGCCAGTCTTTCCTCCAACGGGAATTTAGTCGATGAAGTCAGCTACCAACGGACCCAAGTGGACAAGATCAGCCGGAACTTTCGGTCTGTAGCTTGGGCGCTTCTTGCCTTCAGCGCCTTATTGCTGCTGATTGCTATCGCCTTGATCAACAATACCATCAAACTATCGCTTTATTCCAGCCGCTTTGTAATCAAAAGCATGCAATTGGTGGGAGCTACCCAAGGATTTATCCGTCGTCCTTTCATTGTACGCAGCGTCAAGCATGGACTTTTTGCCGGTATGATTGCCTGCGTCCTGCTCGCCATCATTTTGTATTTACTCACGGACCGATTCCCTGACTTAGGGCAATTGACAGACATTAGTTCGATTGGTATGCTATTTAGCGCGATTATCGTGTTAGGCATATTGATTTCTGGCATCAGCACCTACTTGGCGGTCAACAAGCACTTGAAAGTCAGGGTTGAAGATCTATATTGACAAAACGGCGCCGTCAATGGCGATTTGTAGCTTGGAACCATTCTTAGTATCTTCGTTGCGCAATAATTATCCACCATGGCCAAGAAAGAATTAAAACCGGCATTTGATTTCGCTTTCGGAAAAGAGAATTACGCCTTGATGCTTATTGGACTGGCGGTTATTTTTCTTGGCTTCATATTAATGACTGGCGGCGGCACAGATGATCCTACCGTTTGGGACCCGTCTGTTTTCAGTGCCCGCCGAATTACGGTTGCGCCTTTGATGGTCATCTTAGGATTCGTGATTGAAGTATTTGCGATCATTCGCAAACCAAAAGACTGA
>CANIAS010000057.1 GCA_947465495.1 Candidatus Pollutiaquabacter sp.
CAAAGAAGACGAACAGTATAACCGAAAAGAATTCGGCGGAAATGTTGGCGTAACCTATCGGCCCGAGCTCTATCAATCGCATTTGTTTGAATGCTACTACCGGAACGCAAGCACAACGGATTCGGCGGTAAAAGTGAATCCTGATTTTTTCTCGACCGGAGATTCGACCGAACGTTTCTTTTCGTTTCGTTATCTCTACAAATCCAACCACCTCGATATTTCCGTCTATCCATTGACAGGATATTACTTCGATGCAGAAGTCAATAAAAATGGTTTTAAAATCTTGAATGACGACATCCACATCCTATCGGTAACAGCCAGGTTTAAAAAATTCTGGCAATTGCATCCGCGATGGTTTGCAGCGGCCGGTGTGACGGGTAAAATGTCGGATAAATCTTTTCAGCCTTATTACAATACACGCGCCTTAGGATATGGAAAAGAAGCCATACGCGGCTACGAATACTACGTCATCGACGGACAAGACTTCGCACTTTTCAAAGCCGGACTGCGGTTTGCATTATTGCCTAAGAAAGAAATTCATGCAGGATTCGTCCCATCGCCTAAATTCAATGCCATCCCATTCTCCTTATACGCCGGCATTTTTATCGATGCAGGGTATGTAAACGACCAGGAATTCTACGCTGGAAATCCTTTGGTGAATTCATGGCAATACGGTTACGGAGCTGGATTGGATTGCTTCACCTATTACGACCTTGTATTTAGACTCGAATATTCCTTCAATAAATTGGGGGAATCAGGATTTTTTCTTCATTTTACAGCACCTATCTGATACCCGGACCTTAAATTCCGGAATCCAACCATGAAGATCGCATTGTACGGCCGGCCTGTCAACCTGAATCAGGTGCAACTCGCTGAAGCTCTGATAAAAAATTTGCAGCAGCATGGCGTGGAACTAATCATCCACTCCAACTACCTCATGTTTCTCCGGCAACATATTCCCGGATTTAAAGACATGCCTGTATTTTCCACCCATGAAGAGATCCGTGAGGGTGTAGATTTCTTGTTCAGTATCGGTGGTGATGGCACCCTGCTCGACACGGTTTGCTTGGTCAAAGACGCAAAAATCCCGCTGGTAGGTATTAATGCCGGTCGTCTCGGGTTTTTATCCAGTGTGTCTCGCGACAACTTAGATTTTGCCATGGAAAGTATCCTTAAGGGGCACTTTTCGCTGGACGAACGTTCGCTTTTACGAGTTGATTCCAACAAACCACTTTTTGAAGGAGAGAACATTGCCCTTAATGATTTCACCCTCCACAAAAAGGAATCGAGTTCCATGATTACCATCCATACTTACCTTAATGGTGATTACCTAAACTCCTACTGGGCAGACGGCATTCTAATCTCTACGCCTACCGGATCAACTGGCTACTCACTGAGCTGCGGTGGACCTATCATTGTTCCCCAGTCGGAAAGTTTCGTCATTACCCCAATTGCTCCTCATAACCTAAATGTTCGCCCAATCGTGGTGGCCGATAAAAACGTGATTTCCCTGGAAGTAGAGGGCCGCAGCCAGCATTTCATGGCCACCATGGATTCGCGTTCCGTTACCATTGACTCCAGCTATCAATTGGCTATTCGCAAAGAAAATTACAAGATTCGGTTGGTTCGACTCAGTACGGAAAACTTCCTAAATACCCTCCGCAAGAAACTTAATTGGGGGCTGGATACCAGAAATTGATTAGGAGGCCATTAACGTCGAAATTGTCGTTTTTTTGACGAACAACCTATCTGATTTTTACTATATTTGCCCGTCCCCTCCGACTCATGAAGAAGTTATTATTCGTATTTCTGGGCCTTTTAGTACTACTCAGTCCAACGACTGAAGCGCAGCGGTGGAAACGCCAACGTTATGAATTCAGCGTGGGTGCTGGCATGAGTAATTTTCTTGGAGAACTTGGAGGCGCCAACCAGATTGGAACGAATTATTTCAAAGATCTTGAATGGTCTCAAACCCGTTTTGCGCTGGCTGTAGGACTACGCTACAAACTGAGTAACTATTTCGCCTTAAACTCCCACTTGACCTACGGGCGTGTTTCTGGCGACGACAAACTAACAACTGAGAAATTTCGCAGTTACCGTAATCTTAACTTCTTCTCGAACATCTACGAATTCAACTTGAACTTCGAAGGTGCTTTCCAGCAAGAACAAATTGGACACCGGTATAGGTTGCGTAAAATTCGAGGAACCCGAGGGTATGAACTTTACATGTACGGTTTTGCAGGAATCGGGGTTTTCTATTACGATCCTAAAACGGAATACAACGGCACTACCGTCCGCTTAAAACCTCTGGGTACCGAAGGCCAAGGGTTAGTGCCAACTCGTGAGGCCTATTCCAATTTCGGAGTTTGCATCCCTGTAGGTATCGGATTCAAATATACCATTGACCGTTATTGGGGCGTAGGGTTGGAGCTTGGATTACGGAAGACCTTCACAGATTATATCGATGACGTGAGTACCACGTATTTTGATTTCAACAATTACCCAGATGCCGATCCTTTGGCAGCCCAATTGGCCGATCGCTCGAATCATAGTGAACCTAACATCACCGCTGCCGGACAACAGCGCGGCGATCCGCGCGACAAAGACTCCTACATGTTCGGCATATTCAGCATCAACTATAAGCTGACACGTGGAAGAGGTGGTCTACCTCGCTTCTAATTCCCAATTTTTCCGATTCCTTTCCGTTATTCACCAATATGCAGTACAAGGGTTTTATTCCTAAGCTCGCACTGCTGATTTCGGCCTTCAGTCTTCTTTCCGGTATTTCTCGGGCACAATACAACGAAGCAGGTATCTTGGTCGGCTGGAGTTCCTATAAAGGGGAATTAGCGGAGCATCTATTCAAAAACAAACTCAACGATTTCGGCGGCGGAGTATTCTTTCGGCACAACTGGAACCGTCACTGGAGCTGGAAACTTGCCGTGAATTATGGACGCGTAGAAGGAGATGATGCCTTGGCAAGTAACGATTTCGCGGTCGACCGCAACCTCTCCTTTTATTCGAATGTGCTGGATATTTCACCAGTGATTGAATTCAATTTTTTTCCCTACGAAACAGGAAACAGGTATTACCCTTTCACACCGTATATTTTTACCGGCATTTCAGTCTTTCATTTTAATCCAAAGGCAGAATTAGGTAACGATGTTTACGAACTCCAACCATTGACAACAGAAGGAGAAAAAGGCTATAAACGGTTTCAGGTTGCGATTCCCATCGGAGGAGGCATTAAATTCACTGCAGGTAGAATTGGTATCGGTATTGAAGTCGGCGCGCGGCGGACCTACACAGATTACCTGGACGATGTAAGCACCGTTTACCCGGAATTAAATCAATTATTGGCCGCTAAAGGGCAAACTGCCGTATCACTATCAGACCGCTCCTTTTCCTCCCGCGACACCACCTCCATCGTACCGAGCTCCTACTTGAAACAGCGAGGTAATTCCCAGGACAAAGATTGGTACCTTTTTGGAGGGGTTACACTCTACTTTAGGCTCACCAGCCTGCTGCGCGACATCTGTAAACCCTTCAAAAACAGGCGTTACATCTAATTTCAAGCTGGCAATAAACGGTTAATGAGTCCGTTTTAATCAGCCCCAACGAACCTCGCATTTTAAGGTTTCTTTCACGAAAGTTTAGGGGCAGTTTTATTAACTTGCCGCTCCTTTTAAGGGATCCATGAGATTGAAAGACCAAATCATCACCGAACGCCTCCCCAAGCACGTTGCCGTCATTATGGATGGTAATGGACGATGGGCAAAGCGTCAGGGAGCCGAACGGATATTCGGACATCAGCACGGCGTTAAAGCCGTCCGTGATACGACCGAAGCCGCGGCAGAATTGGGCATCCAATTCCTGACCCTTTATGCCTTCTCCACAGAAAACTGGAACCGGCCTCGTGCTGAAGTGGATGCCCTGATGGAGCTGTTGATACACACCATCCACGCAGAGACTGCTACGCTCAACAAAAACAACATTCGCCTATTGGCCATTGGTGATCTTCACTCGTTGCCTGGAAATTGTTATGAGCAACTGCAGGAAGCGATACGAGAAACATCCACGAATACCCGTATGACCTTGGTGTTGGCACTGAGCTACAGTTCCAAGTGGGAGATCACTGCTGCCGTGAAACGCATAGCCATAGAAGTACGCGACGGCATGTTAAAACCGGAAGATATCCGCGAAGACTTAATCAGTGGTTACCTGACAACCGCTGGTATTCCTGATCCCGAATTATTGATTCGTACGAGTGGCGAACACCGTATTAGCAATTTCCTATTGTGGCAAATCGCCTACGCGGAATTATATTTTACCGATAAACTATGGCCTGAATTCGGGAAAGATGACCTCTATGCCGCGCTGGTGGATTACCAGCAGCGTGAACGTCGTTTCGGAATGGTGAGCGAGCAGCTAAAATGAATGTAATGAAACGACAATTCCTTCTCAGTGCCATCCTTTTTTTAATGACTCTTCCTGCATGGTGCCAGGTTCAAATCGGCGGTGATACGCTGATTGCGAACTATGCCAGCCCGAAGGAATATGTGATTGGTGGCGTTGTAGTGACCGGTACAAAATATCTTGACGAAGGTGTACTCATCAGCATTTCCAATCTACCTGTCGGAGATTCAATTCAAGTTCCCGGAGAACGTATTTCAAAAGCCATTGAGAATCTTTGGAAGCAAGGATTATTTTCAGATATCCAAGTGTATGTCACCCGTACGCAAGGCTCACTTATTTTCTTGGAGTTGCGTTTACAAGAACGACCTCGTCTTTCCAAGTTCAGCTTCAAAGGTGTTACAAAATCCGAAGCCGATAAAATTCGAGAAACCATCAACCTGGAACGTGACCGCGTAATCACCGAAAACGTTCTTACCACAACCAAGAACAAAGTCCGCGACTATTTCATTGATAAAGGATACCTCAACGTATCCGTCGACATTCGTGAAATACGCGATAGCTCATTTGCCAACAGGGAAATCCTCGACATCGTCGTGTTGAAAAACAAAAAAGTGGCCGTCCGCCAAATTGATTTTGAGGGCAACGTTGCCTTGTCGGACTTACAATTGAAAAAGGCCATGAAAGATACCAAGGAACGTACCTGGTATAAAATCTTTACTTCCGGCAAATACCTCGAAGACAAATACGAATCGGATAAGGCTAAAATTATTGCCAAGTACAATTCGATCGGATACCGCGATGCGTACATTGTTTCAGATACAATTTTCCGTTTGGACGAAGCATCCCTACTCATTCGCATCCGTATCAGTGAAGGAAATAAATATTTCTTCCGCAACATCGACTGGATTGGTAATACTAAACATACCTCACAAGAACTGACCAGTGTATTGGGAATTCGAAAAGGAGATGTTTACAACCAAGAAAGTATGGATGAACGTCTTTACATGAACCAGAACGGCCGTGATGTCAGTTCCTTGTACATGGATGACGGCTACTTGTTCTTCTCCGTGACTCCCGTCGAGACTAGTGTAGAAGGCGACAGCATCGACCTCGAGATGCGCGTGTATGAAGGCAAACAAGCACGCATCAATCAAGTGACAGTAGTTGGAAATACAAAAACAAACGACCGCGTTATCATGCGTGAAATCCGCACAAAACCAGGTCAACTGTTTTCGCGTGCCGATATCATCCGTACACAACGAGAATTAGCTCAGCTCGGATATTTTGATCAGGAGAAACTAGGGGTAAATCCAAAACCTAATCCTGCGGATGGCACCGTCGACATTGAATATACCGTTGAAGAAAAAGCTTCTGATCAATTGGAGCTATCAGGAGGTTATGGTGCTAATCAGCTCGTAGGAACGCTTGGACTTTCATTCAACAACTTCTCAGCACGCAATATGTTTAAGAGCAGTTCGTGGACACCACTTCCATCGGGCGATGGACAACGCTTGAGTTTGCGTGCTCAATCGAATGGAAAGTACTTTCAATCCTACAACGCCTCCTTCACCGAACCTTGGCTGGGAGGAAAGAAACCGAACTCGCTGACCGTTTCAATGTATCAGTCCATTCAATCGAATGGCCGACCAAAGGGTGATGTACTCCGTTCTGATATCGTCATTTCAGGGGTATCTGTCGGACTTGGAAAACGATTGAAAAAACCCGATGACTTCTTCACGCTTTATCAGGAGATTAACTTCCAATATTACTCTCTCAGCAACTATACGGGTAGCTTCGTCTACAGTACAGGCAACTCGAAAAACCTGAGCTTCACGGAGGCCATTTCCCGAAATTCAGTCGATGCGCCGATCTATCCACGCACTGGCTCCAACAATACATTGTCGCTAGAGTTTACGCCACCATGGTCTGTTTTCAATTTCAATCACATTGACTACAAAACCGCTTCAGTAAGCCAGAAGTATAATTGGATTGAGTATTACAAAATCAAGTTCACGTCTGACTGGTACAACAAAGTTGCCGGCAACTTAGTCTTCCATTCACGTGTTATGTTTGGCTTCCTTAGCTTCTACAACCCGAATATTGGTGCTTCTCCTTTTGAACGCTTTTATGTGGGTGGCGATGGTCTTTCTGGTTTCTCATTGGATGGACGTGAAATCATCGCTCTTCGCGGATACGATAACAACTCGTTGACTCCGCGTGATAACCTGGGCAGACAGGTGGGTGGCACGATCTATGATAAATTCACGTTCGAACTCCGCTATCCGTTATCGTTGAATCCTTCCGCCACCATCTTTGCTGTAAGCTTTTTGGAAGCGGGAAATTCCTGGTTGACAATGGACGAATTTAATCCTTTTGTCATTCAACGTTCTGCTGGTGCAGGAATCCGTATTTTCTTGCCAGTTTTCGGACTTCTCGGGTTGGATTGGGGATACGGCTTCGATCCAGTACCTAATTATCCGGGAGCCGACGGTCCACACTTCCACTTCATGCTCGGTCAACAATTCTAAATTCATACATTTGCAACCCCTTAAAACTGAAAGGAAAACCATGAAAGCGTCCGTCCAAGCCCAATTACGCAGACTGTCACTCATCGTTGTATTAATGATGATTATGACTGCGGCCTCCGCTCAGAAATGGGCCTATGTCAATACAGAATATATCCTTGAAAATATTCCAGATTACAAAGCCGCTCAACAGCAACTTGACAATCTGTCAATTGAATGGCAAAAAGAAATCGAAGATCGCTATTCCATCATCGACAAGCTCTACAAAACGTACCAAGCCGAGCAAGTCCTGTTGACCGAAGAAATGAAGAAACGTCGCCAGGACGAAATCGCACTTAAAGAAAAAGACGTTAAAGAGTTGCAAAAGCAACGCTTCGGGTATGAAGGTGATCTTTTCAAAAAGAAGCAGGAATTGGTCAAACCAATTCAGGATAAGATTTACAACGCCGTCAAGAAACTAGCTACCGAACAAAGCTATGCTGCCATTTTCGACAAGTCTGGCGATCTCATCATGCTGTTCGCCAATCCAAAGTACGATAAAAGCGACGCCATCCTAACCGCCATGGGTTATAAACCTGGCAAGTCTGATGGCGGTGCCAGCGGCTCTTCCTCTTCCAAAGTCAACGTACCTGGCGCCGGAAATAGTAAACCAGCCATGGAAAGCGGCGGGAGCAACGACAATGTCCAAATCAAAAAATAATTAATCATCCATAATCACCTTCCTCCCATGAAACGAATCCTAATTCTTGCATTTGTAATTCTAGCCGGTAGCACATCCATTGTTCGCGCCCAAATCGTTCACAAATTCGGACATATTAATTCTGCTGAATTGATACAGTCAATGCCTCAGACCCGTACAGCAGATAGTACCCTAAAAAAGTTCGGTGAATCACTCGATGGTCAGTTAAAAATTATGACTGGTGAATACCAGAACAAGGTACAGGCCTATCAGGCCAAGATGGATTCTATGCCGGATGCCATCAAAGCCACCAAGCAGCAGGAACTTCAAGATCTCGGTAACCGAATTGAAGATTTTCGCGATAATGCACAGGAAGCAATTCAGAAAAAGAAGGAAGAATTGTACGGCCCTATCTTAAAGCGTGCTGAAGATGCTATCAAAGAAACCGCAAAAGAAAAAGGTTATACCTATGTCTTCGACACCAGTTCAGGTGCCTTCCTCTATGCTCAGGAAAGCGATGACATGATGGCATTGGTGAAAGCTAAACTCACAATCAAATAACCCTAACCTATCGCAATTCATTAGAGGCGGCCTCCAAAGGGCTGCCTCTTCTTTTTTAGGAACCTTCTAGCCAAACACTCGGTCCATTTTCGATGTAAATGAACCATCGACTTTCCCCTTTTTTATAAATATACCCGCTACCTGTGCGTTAATACAGATTCTTCCCTATGAATCCCTTACTTTTACTATTCACCCTGTCTCGGGATGCATAACGTGCGACTTTGGATGATATCGGGCCTACTGCTTTTGGGCCTACGTTTCCACTGCGAAGCGCAGGGGCTCAGTTCGCTGCGAAGCGCACTGCTTGTTCGCACTTCAGATACGTTGCAAATTGACACCCTTAGCTTACTGCCTGGATCAGTCAAGATTTTTGATGTACATGAAAATCCTTTGGATACATCCTGCTTTAACGTCGATTGGGCAAGCGGAAGAGTGGCCTTTCATCCAACCAGTAGTTGTACGTCCGATACCATTATCATCCGCTATCGCGTTTGGTCTTTTCTGTTGACTGAGTCAAAGGGCCATAAGGACGCTAATCGTTTACTGGCAAAAGGGGAAGCTGCTCCAAATCCATTTCTCTACGTGCCAGAGAAGGATGCCACTTTATCGTTATTCCAGGATAAAGGGCTTATGGCCAATGGTAGCCTTTCAAGAGGAATCTCCTTTGGAAATAATCAAGATGTATTTGTCAATTCAAGTCTCAACTTACAGCTAGCCGGCACCTTGAACGATGACGTCGAGATACTCGCTGCTATCACCGATGAGAATATTCCGATTCAGCCAGAAGGAAACACGCAGCAACTCCAAGAGTTTGACAAAGTGTTTATTCAAGTTTCAAAAGATCAAAGCAAACTAATTGCGGGAGATTTTGAACTGCGCAGACCCGATAGTTACTTCATGAACTTTTTCAAACGAGGACAAGGCGCATTGGCCTCAACATCTTTTTTACTGAGTGACACCTCGAACGGCAAAAAAATCCGGAAAATGAATACGGCTGCGAGCGTCGCCATTTCAAAAGGAAGGTTCAACCGATTAACAATTCAAGGGGTCGAAGGAAATCAAGGGCCTTATCGCTTGTCTGGAAATGCCGGAGAAAGTTTCATTATCGTTCTCAGTGGAACCGAGAAAGTGTACATCGACGGGCAATTGATGACGCGCGGCATGCAGAACGACTATGTGATTGACTATAACACGGCTGAAGTAACCTTCATGCCCAAACGGCTTATTACGAAAGACAGCCGTATCATTGTTGAATACGAATATTCAGATCGAAATTATGTACGTTCATTCTATTACTTAAATGATGAATTAGAAACCGATCGCATCAAACTGAAATTTAATTTCTATTCAGAACAAGACAGTAAGAACCAGCCACTCTTGCAAGAATTAGATAGTGCGCAACGCAGCATCATGGCAGGTGTTGGCGATAGCCTGCAGGATGCCATATTCCCTACCTCCGATTCACTTAGCAATTTTGACGATACCCGTGTCCTCTATGTGCGACAAGACACTATTACGGCTTCCGGATCGTATACAGACATTTTCGTTTATTCCACTGATCCCGCCACAGCCCGATGGCAAGTCACCTTTTCAGACGTTGGTACTGGACAAGGTGATTATGTACAAGACATTAGCTCCGCAAATGGTAGAGTATTCAAGTGGATTGCACCTGTGAATGGATTATCGCAAGGCAATTATGCTCCCGTACAACTGCTTGTTACACCCAAACAACGAAGGATGCTAACCGTAGGCGGTGATGTTCGAATAAACCAGCGGAAATCACTTTCATTCGAGACTGCATGGAGCGATAACAACATCAATCTCTTTTCATCGCTGGACAAATCAAATGATCATGGTATTGGGATCCGGCTCAACTATTTGCAATCAAATCCGCTCTCGGATGACACCATTAACGGATGGATGCTAAATTCACGCATCGACTATGAATATGCAGGAAAGAACTTTAAGGCCATCGAACCCTATCGTCCGGCCGAATTTGTTCGGGACTGGAATGTCACAGGAGTCACTACTACTGACAATGAAAACATCGTTTCTGGTCAAGTCGCAGTCGTACAACGCTCAACGGGTACCCTCGGATATCAATTAAAAACGTATCAGCGTGGAAGCGATTATTCGGGATGGAACAATGGCATTTACGCCGACCTTTCTCGGCACAAGTTCATCCTCAAAGGAAGTGGTAGTTTATTGAATACCAATAGCACCATCAACTCCACATCCTTTCTTCGTCACAACTTTGATTTATCGAGAACAATGGGGAAAATGACCCTTGGTGTCCGAGACAACGCAGAAAATAACCAATACCGTTTGCCGGGTAGTGATACCTTATCAACGGGTAGCTATGCGTGGCAAGAATGGTCTAGCTACCTCGCCTACCGCGATTCATCACGACGGCAAGCTACGATTACTGCCAAACATCGAAAAGACCTTGGTCTTAAATACGGCGACCTTCAATCGGCCGCAACAGCCCGCGAATTGGCAGCTAGCGCAGAATTCGGAAAAAATCCAAACAATACCTTTCGAAACACAACCACTTACCGCGACCTTCGAATTATTGATTCCAGTTTAATCACTACACCTTCTCAACAAACGTTGGTGAATCGCATGGATCATCAACTGAATGTTTGGAAAGGCAGCTTAACAGCCGTTACGTATTACGAGGTAAGTTCCGGACGTGATAGAAAGCAGGAATTCTATTACCTGGAAGTTGCTGCCGGACAAGGAGCCTACGCCTACATTGGTGATCTCAATGGCAACAATGTAAAAGACTTGAATGAATTCGCAATTGCAAATTTTCCTGATCAGGCCAAGTACATTCGAGTCTATTTCAACTCGGACGAATATGTAGCTACTCGCAGCAATAGTTTTAGCGAAGTACTAAATTTTCTACCCGGAGCTGCTTCTGTTAAGAAAAAATTCTACCACCGATTTAGCGACCAATTTTTATTACGTCTCGACAAAAAAACAACTGGCGAGAATGTTTTATCCTCCTTGAATCCATTCAGTCGTAATTTGCAAGATACCATCCTTGTGTCGACCAATTCAAGTTATCGCAATACCCTTTTCTTCAATCGCAGCGATCCAAAATTCGGAGCAGACTACACCTGGCTTCAGAATAAAAACAAAGCTTTACTCATCAGTGGTTTTGATTACCGCCAACTAACGGGTCATACGATCACTGTACGCTGGAACATGAATCGTGAATGGCAAATTACGATGACAGGGGAACAGCAAGACCAACTCAATTCGTCCCAATTCTTTAGCGACCGTAATTATCATTTGGTGTCAAAAACTACCGAACCAAAATTGACGTATCAACCGAACAATGCATTCCGGATTATCGGTGGCTATAAATATGGCACTACCGTAAATACTGAAGGATCCGAAGAAACAGTGAAACAACAACGATTTAGTTTGGAGTCACGACTCAATACTGTCAATTCCGGCAGCATGTCCGCACGATTCAACTACATCCGGCTAGATTACAAAGGAAACACTAACAGTTTTATCGCCTATGAACTCTTGGGCGGGCTTACCCCTGGGACGAACTACACGTGGACACTTTCGCTCTTAAAAAATCTCAATAACCTGATTCAGGTGAATCTGAATTACGAAGGAAGAAAAGGTGAATCGGCAAGAGCGATTCATACAGGCAATGTGCAATTCCGAGCCTTCTTCTAATAAAAAGCCCAACGCTAGGTCGGGCTTTCAAAAAAATCAAGTGACAAGAAACTATTTCAAGATAATTGAAGATTTCCCGATTAACATGCCAGATTGGTAGATTTCAATCGTGTAGGTTCCTGCAGCAAATTGGCTTCCCTTGGACCAGCTAATTTCTACCGGCGTATCGACATTCTTATAATCTACGGTTTCTTTCAGCGTATATGACAGCGCCTGACCGTTGCTGCTGAAGGTATCCTGGTTAGAGGCCATGTTGACGCCATCCGGACCAATGACACGAACATACAAATCAACCGAACCACGATCGATTACACGATTTTCCACAAGTGTAAAACGGGAACGTAACTTTTGAACTTGCTTAGAACGGTCTGTTATGGATTCCTTTCCATTGGAACGATAACGAACTCCCTCCGTCGTAATATTAACCGCTTTAAGGATAGACCCAACAGCGACTTTTGAACTCAGCATGGAGTTTTGTGACGAAAGCTTGTCGTTTATATCCTTTGCTTGTGATAAATTAGAATTCAAATCCGAATTTTCCGCCTGCAGTCGTGATGCCACCGTATTTAGTGAATCAATTTGCAATTCATACGAACTGTTCATCTCCTTTAGCTTTGCCAATTCTGCTTTGGCTCGGGCAATCTGTGCAGGACCACCCAATGCAATCAAGCGTTGAATCTCAGCTGACTTCACATTGATTTCTTGTTCACGTTCAGACAACTGAGAAAGCAATCCTGAATTTTCAGCTTTCAGCTTTTCGAAATCCTCACGAACTTGTTTTAACTGAGCCTGCAAAGCATCACGCTCTGCAGTGGTACTGTAAATGGTACGGTTGGCATCGTCCAAGCGATTCTTTTTCTCAAAAAATTGCCACAATAAAAGTCCGTTAGTTCCTAATAAAATAACGATTACTATAATGACGATACCTTTTTTAGGCCCTTGCTCCTGGTAATCGGTTTTACTGTTGTTTTTAGAATCCATATTGAACAGCTTGTAGTCGTTTAATTTGACGAGGTTATTTCTTTATTAGATTCATCGACAAAATTCAAACGGAGCTCTGTCAACGCTAAGTCGAGCATGCGTTGCTCGGTTGAACTGAGATTTCCTTTTGTTTTTTCACGAAGTGTCTCCAGCATATCAATGGCTTGCTTGGCCTGTTCAAGATTTCGTTCAATCTTATCAGTCGCCGGGTTCTTCAACTTGCCTAAAGCAACCATAGCGGAAGAATGGAAGATGGCAATCAACTGGGCGAAGTACATTTCAGAATTCATACAGCAACATAGTATCGATTCAAAGATAGTGTTTTATGGAAACTACCAAAATGCCGTTTTCAATCCATCGCTTACTGACATTTGTCGTGTTCGGGTCAACCAATTATCAATAGATTGGTTAATTAAATGAAAAAGAACCTACTCACTGGTGTCCGTTTCAGCTCCAACAACCGCATTAAAGTGTACCAAAGCGGTCCGGAGTTTTTCCAAGAATTGGAAGCACGGATAGTTCTGGCCCGTCAAGAAATTCATCTGCAGACGTATATCTTAAAAGATGACGAAACTGGACATAAGGTTATTCGAGCCTTACAACATGCCGCTGAACGCGGTGTTCACGTGTTTATGTTGCTGGATGCATACGGGTCCAGGGCGTTACCCACAGAGACAAGGCAGTTATTACTTATGGCTGGCGTGCACTTACGCGTATATGGTCGCTTCTTCTCCTTCAGCGGAATACACCTCGGACGAAGGTTACACCGTAAGGTAGTTGTGATCGATGGTAAGACTGCCTTTGTAGGAGGAATGAACATTAGTAATCATTACAATCGAATAAATGAAAAACATGCGTGGCTCGACTTTACGGTGTTGGTCGAAGGGGACGCAGCAGCCCGACTACGATCGATCTGTAAACAAAGTTGGCGCTCCTTCCATTTTCATAGATTAGGGCATACTGCTCCCTCGTGGCATCTGACTTCAAAAACAGCAGATTCCATCCACACTTCCGTAGGAGTACTGCAAAATGACTTTCTTGGCAATAAACAAGCGATTGCCAACACCTACCGGCAATGTATACGCCGAGCTGAACAGTCGATTGTACTCATAGGCGGCTATTTCCTACCAGGTGGCGCCTTCCGACGCGCATTAAGAGCGGCAGTGCGAAGAGGTGTTAACATTGATGTGGTGTTGGCCGCCAAATCCGACGTCGCAGTCTCGGCCTATGCCCGCGAGTATTTGCAACGGTGGTTGATTCGAAACGGTATACATATCCATGAGTACCTACCCGCCAATGTGCATGGTAAAGTATTACTCATCGACGACCGCTTTGTGACGATTGGCTCCTATGACTTGAACAATCTCAGCACGTATAGCAACATTGAACTTAACCTCGCTATTGACGATGAACGATTTGCGGCATTGATGCGTGAACGGATCATTCACATCATTGCCCATGACTGCCGCCCACTAACCTTGCAAATGCATACATTGAAGAGTTCTTATTACCGGCAACTACTGCGATGGTTGTCCTATCGAATCGCCAAGACTTTTTTCGGAATTTCTCACCTGCTTTCATCGAAAGACCGATAAAAGCAATCAGGCTGCATTTGCAATACGCTTCATGATTACGCGCTTTGCCATGGGAAGAAATGTTTCCTGAAACGGCAATGTCAGCTCAGATTCAATAGCATATGCAGCTGGATTAGGAAAAGAACGGTTGTACTGCAACAAATCTCCCTTGATTGACTCATAGGTGTTGGTCAACGTTGCTGCATAGCAAGTAACGTATTCCAAACGAACACTCCGAAAACGCTCTGTAGGGTATTCAAAAAAAGTGACGTGATATTCGAAAACAACCGTTTCCTGTGCGTGCCCATTTTTCAACAATAAATATCCAGCGTCGTTGTTAAGTGGCGTTATTCCAATTGGAAAAATATGCGTTTGATCTTCGATGAAATCATAGATTTTCTTCCCTTCTGCTAAATGCTGTTCCACTTGCGGAATGGAAAAATCCACAATGGATTCAATTTCCTGCATCAGTGAATCATCCTGAATGATCTTTTCATACGCTAATTGGAAAGAATCCAGATCGTTGCTCTTCAGCCTTTCCGGGAAATGTTCGTACAGCTCTTGCTTATTCTCCTTAATGACCTTAAGATTCCTGTAATGCTCGACTAAATCAGAAAGATAGGGGTATAAGCGGTTTTCCGTAAAATTGGCGCTCACATGTTGCAGGTAGGCAAGCAAGACATACTTCTTGTATTCAAAATCAATGTGATCCTCGGTCAGCCAATTTTTAGTGAGTGATTGCATCGTAGGGATTTTCAATCCAACACCTGTCAAAATACCTCCGTAGTTGGTGTTCAAAACTATACACCTTGACACGGCTAGCAGGCAGAAGGAGGTTATTATCTTTAGTGTTACTATTAAAGTAACCTACTATGACCTTGAATTTCACCAAAACGAGCTCAATTCTTGCATTCTGTTCAGTTTTTACGCTTTTGCAAGCCTGCGTACCGGCCAAACAACTCGAACTCTCCAAACAACGGGAAAAAACTTGTCAGGAAGAAAATACACGTTTGAAAGACGACAATATGAAGATGTCGGCGGACCTGAAGGACCTACAGTCAGAGGTGGAAGAATTGAAGAAAAATGTGAATGAATTATCACGCGACACCACCAGCCAGGGAGTGGCATATCGCCGTCTTACCGGACTTTATGAAGACCTCACCGAATCGTATGATAAGCTCCTTGCCAACAACGAACGTCTGCTCGCCGGGAACACGGAAGAGACTCGCAAACTAATTAGTCAACTAAACATTGTTCAAGAAGACCTGCAACGGAAAGAGGATCGCCTACGTAAGGATTCATTGACAATGGCTGAACGGGAGCACAACCTGGATTCGTTAAAGTCGAGTTTGAAAGAACGTGATGATCGCGTTCGCCAGCTAGAATCCATCTTGGGTCGCTCCGATTCTACGGTAAGCGCATTACGCAAAGCGGTGAGTGATGCTTTACTGGGTTTTGAAAATAAAGGACTAACCATTCAACAAAAAGGCAGTCGCGTCTATGTTTCTATGGATGAACAATTGCTCTTCGCCTCCGGCTCAACCGTGATTGAAAAGAAAGGGGAACAAGCGCTTCACCAACTGGCCGAAGTTCTCGCATCCAACGAGGACATCAATGTAACCGTTGAAGGGCACACGGACAACGTGCCAATTTCAGGTGTGTTACCATCAGGTGCGCGTGACAACTGGGATTTGAGTGTTTTGCGAGCAACTTCCGTAACCAAAATACTGCTAAACGGCTCAACGATTGATCCAAATCGAATTACTGCTAGCGGAAGGGCATCCTATTCACCAATTGACCCTGCGAATACAAAAGAAGCACGACAAAAAAATCGGCGGACGGAAGTGATCCTAACGCCCAAGCTGGATGACCTACTCAAA
>CANIAS010000058.1 GCA_947465495.1 Candidatus Pollutiaquabacter sp.
ACTGTTCACTTCGCTCTGTTTCTGACACTATGAGGCCGCACCCTTCGACTCCCTCGGCTAGCTCGGGATAAATCAACTCCAGGGTGCTTTGTTTTCATGCTTCCCTTATTTGATTCGGGCGCTGAGCTCGTTCAAGCGCCGGTTATACCGTTCACATCAAACGTTGATGTAGTTTTTTTTCGATCGCAATTAACGTATTTCGATTCCTTCCTAGGATTCCAGTCAAAGACAAATAAACGGCAATGCGACGACTCACTCCCGATTCCTAAATCCACCTCCATCCGAGGCGCTGTATCGGAAAAAGAATTCTATACCGCCTTGACCCTGCGAGTAGTCGGATAACGATGAAGTATTCAAGTCATACGCGAACCCGATGGAAACCTGATCGTACTCGAACATGAACTTGACCACGGCGGCGTCATTCATCCGACCAAACAGTCCAATCGAAAGCGAGGAAGGACGGTTGAACCCGGTGTATCTAGTCCCTTTGTGGAAATGATACTTGTAGTACGAACCGAAGTAGAGCTCACTCGAAACGGCCTGCCGCTGGTAGTAAATGCCGGGCAGAAAACTGCCTCTTGAATCCGTCATCTCGAATTCTCCATTGAAGAACGCCACATACCGCATCGGTAAACGTTCGTTGCCTTCCGCTATAAAGGAGTAGGTTGGCCGGTTCACATGAAAGGCTGATAAACCGGCATTCAAACTTCGCCGTTCGGTGTTCGAATAATTGTTGTACGAATAAAGTATTCCTGCTCCCGCATCTAAAAAACTATAGATCGACTGATAAAAAGATTCTCCGCTCGAAAGTCCTGAGTTGTATCCTGTCGGGGTGTACTGCGACGACCATTGACCGTCAGCAGTATTCAGCGAACGCTGCCCTGCGCCAAATGAAAGACCCGCACTGAGTGTACTTACCTCAGAAAGCAACGCATGATACGCCACGGTCCCGTTTACCGTAGTCGAAGTCACCGCCAGAATTCCCGATTTGTCGTGAAGGACCTGAATGCCTGCCGCCAATGTGTTGTAGCGACCGCGACGGTTACGCTTGAAGCGCATATCAAACGAGGCAGAGGTTGTCAGGTAAGGCGTGGTCACCGTACTCCATTGTGTCCGGTACAGAAGGATTCCTTGAAAAGGCGAACTCGCTCCCGCCAAAGCCGGATTCAAATTCAAAGGTGAATATTCCGGTTGGGAGAAATGAGGGTCTTGGGCATGGACAGAGGTGAGTATGAGAGAGAGAATGAAAATGAGAGCGAAAAAGGGAGTGTGAGTGGTTTTCATGGGAATCAAATTATCGAACCAGAGTGATGTTACCGGATGATGTGACTACAGATCCGTTGGTAAGAATCGCTTTCATCGAATAGACATAAACACCGCCCGGAGCGTCTTTACCGTCAACAGTTCCGTCCCAACACATTTGCGGGTCTTCAGACTCAAAGACGATTTTTCCCCACCGATCGTATATCTTAAAATCAATAATGTCGATACAAGACCCAAGCACGCATACTTGTTCGTTGACAGCTAGCCCTTGCTTGTTGGGAGAGAAAATCGTTGGAACGAAGAGCAGACCACATTTCACTTCCACATCTATAGCGATCTGTGCCGTGCTGGTACACCCGTTCTCGTCGGTGGCAATAACGGTATACGTCACCGGCTGCAAGGGCACGGCGATTGGATCGACACAGGCTATGCAACTCAATCCACTGCCAGGCGACCAGCTGTAACTCTCCGAACCACCGGCTTGCAACTGCACGGAATCACCGGCCAGTACAAACGTGGTGGATGCAGTAATTGTAACGGGAGCGGCTGGCAGATTAGTGACGACGGTGCTGAACGAGTCCGAACATCCGTTCGCATCGGTCACCGTTACGGAATAATTCCCTGCGTCGACATCTGTTACCAATGCCGTTGTTTGTCCACCGGGTGACCACGCGTAGGTATAACCTGCTGTACCACCGTTGGCGGAAACATTCAATGTACCAGTTGCACTGTCGCAGGCCGAGGCCGTGTTGTTGAATGTCGCAGCCGGCAGACCGGTAATCGTGAGGTTGATGACGATCACGCTGTCACAGCCATTGGATGCAGTGACCGTATCGCTGATGATCGACGATTGTGTGTAGGTAGCTCCCGAGGGAGTCGTATAATTCGTACAAGCAACAACCGACTGTGAAGGACTAGTCAAGATGCCGAGTATCGTCAAGTCTATTGGAATGATGCTGTCACACCCCGCAGCCGAAGGAATAGTGTCGTTATACAATCCGCTTTGCGTCAACACATGTCCTGAAGGAGATAGATAGCTCGTACATTCCAAAACAGTCAATGTGCTTCCTTGACTTGGACCGAAAATAATCAGGTCAATGGTCACTAAACTATCGCAGCCAGTGGAAGTGACCAGCGTATCGAAGTAGGTCCCGGTTTGTGTGAAAGTATTACCAGCGGGAGAGAGATAACTGTAACAAGCTGTTGGATTGATGGCAACTCCTGGTATCGCACCTATGATGGTGAGATCGACGGTAACAACACTGTCGCAACCGAGGACAGAACTCAACGTATCGTAGTAGATGCCGGTTTGGGTGTAGGTGTTTCCAACTGGGGAGACATAGCTGTTGCATGCGCTGGTTGTGATAACGGATCCCATTATTGTTCCTAGTACCGTAACGTCAAACGTCAGCAACGTGTCGCATCCGCTGACGGAAAAAATCGTATCCGTGTAAATGCCGCTTTGGGTGAGTATGGCTCCGGTCGGCGTGATGAACGTATCACACACGCTGATGTTCTGCACCAGCGTCTGCACCGGCGAAGCTTGGATGACAAGATCCAACACGATGAGACTGTCACATCCTCCGGTATTGGTCAGGGAGAAACTATAGGTTCCGCTTTGGGTATAGACCGTTCCCAGCGGATCGGTGTAGCTCGTACACGAAGCGATGGCGATGCTGTCTGTATCGGCTGTACAGGAGTTGTAACAGATCTGTACCAAGCCACCACCGCCATTTTCGCTAAACACTCCTGTTGCGGTTCCTGGATATGCAGAGAGTAAGGGATCCGTCTCGTTTGCGGAAACACCGAAGAAACCGGCGGTCTGTGTGAATCCGGTTAGTCCTATGCACGTTGTGCAGATATAACCACTACCGCCACCACCCGCACTTCCCACACCGAAGCAACCGTCCTGACTACCGCCACCGCCACCGCCGTAGTAACCGTCGCCACCACCGCCGCCGCCGGTGCGATCAGCTGTTCCTGCGATATCCGTGGCGCCCGTACCGCCTTGTTGATAGCCACCTGCAGTGCCGGAAACAGGATGCGGACAAATGGTATTGGAAGCGGGTGCACCACCGGCCGTTTGCGTTCCGCCGAAGCCCATCAGATTGAATGTATTCGTGGCTATGGTATATTCTCCTTCCAGTCCGCCACCACCGCCACCGCTGCGATTGCAGGCCGCGCCTCCGCCACCACCTGCGATACCAAGGATGGCATTCTGGCTTCCCAATATGCGAACCAACGATAAACCTCCGCCACCACCGGCTCCGCCGACATCCGTTGGAATTCCAAAAATGGTTTCGACCCGATCTCCGCTACCGCCATTACCGCCGGCCGGCCATCCACCTGCACCGCCTGTATGTCCTGTTGCCGCCTGACCTCCGCTACCTACTGCAATTTGTAATAGATCGCCGGCGACTACCGGTAACGTGAACTCCGTATAGCCACCGCCACCGCCGGCATTGTTGGTGGAATCTGGTCCACCGCCACCGGCTGCACCCCACATCTTCACCCTAATGGAATCAACACCGGCAGGAACTGTCCACGATTGCGGAGCTCCGGTAGGCAGAAACTCCACACACTGACTCAGTGTGTTCGTCGTGCAGGTGACTACCGAGATCTGATCACTGCCCGCCCCGCAGGTACTGTTTACCGTTACCGAATAAAGTCCAGGTTGCGTTACGGTCAGGTAACGTGTCGTATCGGGAGTATTCCATGCGTAAGATGCACCCGGATTCTGTGCATCAAGAATGATGGTATCACCGGGGCAAAGGAAGATCGTATCGGGACCGAGGTCGACATAATTGTCCAAGCTGTTCTGGAAAATCCACGCCGGAAAGTTAGGCAGGGTATAAAAGTTATCGTTGTACGTGAAGAGGTTCTGTTGAATCGATGGCGAAAGGGTGTTGGGGCAATCGATACTGTTCAAGGTTACCTGTAATCCGAAAGAGGTGAGAAAATAGATTTTGCCGTCTGGAGCAAGTTGCATCCATCCTACCGTCGTATTAATGCTACCGATCAACTGTTGGCTGGAAATCACGGATGGTGCGAGTAAGTCATACCGGTAGATGGAATCCTGTGAAGAGGCGTACAAGTAATATCCGTTGTGTGAAAATTCATAGTAGTAAGCGGGAGGCAGAGTCTGTTGATTGCTCAAAATACCCGTGCTGTTATCGAAATCGAACAGGCCGAATCCGCTCATCACTTTCGATCCATCTGGTGAGCCTTTCAGGTAACTGCCGAAGCTGGAGTTGCCTGATAGCAAGTTGGAAAAAGCAACTCCAGCAGGAGTGACACTGTAAACTCCTATGCCCAAAGTGTCTTGGTTGATCAGAACCCAATAGTCGCGTCCATTCGCATGTCGGATAGCACATAAACCTTCATAGGAAGGAACATAAACGCGCTGATCGGCGAGCACTACATTACCGAGCCCACCGTTGAGCGACATGTCTACAGTAAAATAGCTGAGTCCACGTCCCATGGGTTGGGCCGCGGCGATAGCGGCAGATGCACCGACATAATATTCGACCTCTTCCATCGTAAATACGTAGTACACATTAGCCTGACCGGGTGCTTCGAAGATGACCGATGACTGGGCTGCACTAAAACCTCCGCCTTCGACTCCCTGCATGTCATACATGACACCGTTGTTTCGGTCCCAAATATGGCCACCGTCTTGTCCGCTGAGGACTGGTTCGCGTCCACCACCGTTGGTATAAAAGAGTAAGCGTCCCTGCGGATCGCAATAGGAAGCAGAGCCTTCGAAAGTCTGTATCGCACTACCCGATACTTGGACCGGCACACCACTGGTGAAGTCAAGGCACTGACCATTTCCAAAATGCCAAACATTGGCTTCTTTTTGGGCAAAAACCGAATTGGCGAAAAGAAAGATAACGAGAGGAAGAACTAGGACGTCGGATCTCATATCAATCATAGTTTAAAAAAGTACTTAGAGGACCCTGAAGGCGATGCAGTGCATAAAAGCGTAATTCATCTTAGCCATAGGATGGATGATTTGATGCCGTTAAAAATACTTATTAATTGATACGTCCGAGCTTTTCATTTCCATAAGAAATCGACAAGATTATATGCTGCTTCGACGATGTTTTTTTTACATCCGTCAAACCATCTTATTTTAAATTATACGTGTAGTAGTCGTTATTTTATGGATCGATATAATTCAAGGGAATTAAATTTATAGCTGCACCCATATTATGTTGACCTTTGGACTAATTACTATTAAAGAATCTTGAATCCTTATACATGGGTGGATTAAAGTGTACAGAGTGATTTACGAAACTGCTTCTACTGATTTGAAACCGACTGGGCACCCCGTTTAAATCACCCGCCATTGAGGAATTTAATAAATGACTCTTGTGTCTTAAAAAAAGAACGTGTAAGTTGAACTACTACATTAGGATTTAAAATACAAAGTGTGTATTAATCCTGAAAAATCTTAAAAGAATATAGGATTCTCAGTTGACTTCTGCGCAAAAAAAAGCGCTGATTACCTCAGCGCTTGTGCATTTTCATATGATCACGTAAAATCTATAAACAACTCGTAGCTCTTAAATTGATATTGCCTTGACTCGTGTTTGATCAGTCGATGCAATATTGCTTTGTCAAGTTAATCTTACTGGAATTTTAAAATAGCTACACTTAATTTTCTATTTACATGATTCCACCACCAAAGAGGTAAAATATAGAAATTGAAAAACTACGAGTTTTATTATCAAAAGTCGGAGTTTGATAACCAGGCGTTACGTATTTACCATCGGAACTTTCATCAAATATATTCTTAGTGCCAATTCCATATTGGATTTTGGTTCCAAATCCGCCGGACAATTTTGCTTGGGCTCCAATTTTTACTTGTAAATCAAACTTGCCGTACGATCCACGATCTGATTCGCCATTGGTGGTGGCTACTGTGAGCCCATTAAATTCAAGTCCACCTAAAATTGAGAAGGTCGGCTTGTCTAATAGAGGGCGTACATATACATCAACCGGCAACCCCAAATAATATAAACGAGATTCCATGTTTACTGAATTGCCATAATTGGTATTGTACAATTTATAATCAGCGCCGTATCCGGAAACGTTCAGCCCGGTCTGAATACCAATTCTATCCGATGTTGAAATATCTAACAGTAGACCAAATTTTGGTAGTGTCGCCGTTGAAATAGCGGTTATGACTACGCTTCCGGTACCACTTCCTTCATTGATCGTACTGATATTCACTCCTACCATCGGTCCGATGCGTACTTGTGAAACTGCCGAGTTGGCAAAGGCCAACATCATCGTGAATCCAATAATACCGCGTTTCATTACTTGCATTTAATTACATCATAAACGACAGAACGTCTTTTCCCATTTTGAAGATCCCAACGAACATTTTGTATCGTTACGTCTTTACCGTATTTCTCTTGGGCCTCTTTTACCAGATTGGCAAAGCGAAGACTTGTAGAAACATACGCTCCGCCGCGAATATCTGCATCGCGCCAGATTGTTGCTACATATTCAGGCTTAGGACAGGCTTGACCGTAGGATTGTTCAAGCACATGGGTTTCTACGGAGCGCATTTTAGCACAAGAGGCAAGCATCAACATTGTACCGGCAATCATTAGTTGTTTTTTCATGGTGTTGTTTTTAAGGGTTATTGTATGTCGTTTAAATTTCTAATTTCTAATTGTGGTTGTCCATTATACATGGTAAGGATTCCCGTTAAAGAGACCGTTGATGTGGGATAGGTTGTATTCGCAAAAGACGCATAACTACGGGTGAAAAGATTGATAATGCCTGTGCCATCATTTATCGAGACAGAACCGGAAAATGTGCTTCCTGAGCCAGTTATTTGGACATTATTAATGCGAACCAACGTTGAAATCAATGGCGCTGATTGTCCTAAAATTTGTCCTATGGTCTTAGTCATTGGTGGATAGTTTTGTCCAATACCATCGCCCTGTATATTGTTTAACGGAACACTATCCAACTCCAAATTACCAAAGTAATTAATGAGAAATGAATTATTAATATCAATAACAACCTTATCGCCTAAGTTAAATGCGTGTGGTGATTGTGATCTTACCAAAATTCCGGTTATTCCATCCCATAGTACCAAGTTTCTCGTAGACGAAATGTTTGAGCTGCTACGATCGGATATAACTGTTCCTGAAATCTTGCTTCCATAACCCAACTGAAGAGATGTACCTTGATATTGATTATTCAATTGCGATATTGATATCTGAGTCAAATTCGGGAAAACAACATTCAAGACTACAATGTTAATAGAATAACTATCTGACTGTTGATTGACAGAATTGTACGCCGTAAGCGTCACAGTATAATTTCCGGAAGAAGTAAATGTTACAACTGGATTCGTAGCAGTACTTGTGAATCCATTATCAAAGTCCCAAAAATAAGCAGTGGCCCCTAACGAAGAATTTGTGAATTGCACCGTTTGACCTATTAAACAGGTGTCAGCATTAGTACTGAAAGACGCTACCAGTGGTAATGGTGCGTCTACTATAACCGTTTTTGTTACCGCAAGCGAACCTCCATCAGGAAAACCGGCTACCAATCGAACCTCATACGTACCCTGAGAATTATACGTATGCGAAGGAGATGAAGAATAGGAATTTGTATTATCGCCGAAATCCCAAAAATAGTCAACCGCACTCGTAGAAGTACAAGTAAATTGAACAGTAGCCGGTGCGTGATTTCCCGATGGGGCCTGAAACGAATACGTAAAATCCAAGGTGTATTTCGGTGTACCCTGTGTTAAGTCTTCTTTCTTACAGGAGGAGTAGAAGACTAAAAAAAGAGAAAGAATTAAGCTGGTAACGCTTCTGTTCATTTTGTTGGTTTCTTAAGTTTAATCCATCAAAATCCGAGAAGGTAACCGGCCTTTAAATAATTTTATTCTTTCATTTTCAGTGCTTTATATGATTACGGCTCCCTGTAGTGGTCGATTTGTAGTTCACGCGCCTCACAGTGGATCGTTTACACCTCGCATTGTTTCTTTTCACACGTTATGTTACTCATGCTGTTTCGATGTGCCCTTTGAAATTTGAACCCCAAAAGGGCGCTTATAAAAAGAGCTGGTTGTTTGAACTCTGTATTTAACTACTACGAGAATTAAAATCTGATTACCTGCGCATGAACTTCACAGCGTGGTGCGATACCCGAGACAGCTAAAGGTCGCTACCAAAAAAATAAGAAGATGCATGACCGAAGCCTTTATGGAATAAACGTAACGCCAGCGTTTGCTAAACGTTTGGTTATTCGTCGAATCATATTATATTTTTTCGGCTGTATAATGATCGGTCGTAATACCAACTCATTATTGTTGTTATGCCTACCACAAATGGAGGCACTACAAACAACAGCAAAAATTTTACATTCGAAGGATTTATCGACCACCATATCATACAATCAATCATAATGATCACTGCTCCCAGGTATTTATTTTTCCAGGTAATGAAATATCCTATAAAATAAATAATAAGGTAAGCCGTGGGCTCTCCCCTCCAATTCTTAAATGGTAGTATAATATTGGTATAAACATGGTCGGCAGCATGGAGCAGCTTTGAAAAAAAAACTACGGCCATGTAGAAAAAGACTACCAATCCTACTATTCGATAGCTGTTGGCGATATGATGACGAGTATTCATGGCGCTTTGAATATGAAAAAGTATTACTGATAATGTTTTTCAAACAAGAGGGGACGAATTCACTCCCACCGAAATTACGATCATCAAAATATAGCTTCCGAAAAAAATTAAGGACATGAGCATTATCAGCTAAGCCACTGACGGGCCCAATAAATTACAGTGGCAAATTGGGGGTGGCCTACTTGATGAAGCGCTAGTTAACGTAAGTTACGTCAAGAAGCGCGCTTCATCTTGCGGTATTGCCACGGCGGCATCGGCGAAGGATCTACCCAAAGGCCTCGGTGAGCAGCGCGCGCTTGTTTCTCTAAAGCATCCAGCTCAGCACTTTTATTATATTGTTTGTAATGCCACGCAAGCCCTGCTTTCAATAATTCCTTATTCAAATTGCCTCCATCGGGTAAAATAACATATCCTAAAAATCGACCATATCGATCTTTGCCGGAATAATCAATACGTACTATTTTATCAAACGCTCTATCGGAGGTAAACTGTTTCGCTTGCATACCATACGCTTGACTCTTCTCCGGACAGTCAATACCATCAAATCGAATCTTTGCCTCTGAATTTCCAGTCATTAGAATGGTCACCGTATCTCCATCCGAAACCTTGATCACTTTTCCTACGAGATCCGTAGACCATTTCGTACCTGCAAAAAGAAACACACAAATGGTCAAGACAAAAACATGAAAACGAAATTTACTTGGATTCATGGCTAAACTAATTATTAGAATTAAAAGGAATAGCCTACTTTGAAGCCATAGCGGAATGCTGGAAAAACAAGATTTGCATTACTGTGCAATTTGTCCACTTTATCAAAGACAATTTCTTGCAAGTAAGAATCTAAGAATTGAAAATTAGAGTGAAGTGAATTCTGAAGATCTGTGTAAAACTCGTCTGGTAAATCGGAGTTCTGTTCCGTTTTTATTTGTCCCAAGGTAACGCCAGGACCAGCGATCAGAAAATCAATATCCATGTGTTTGCCCAGCGGTAACTTATAACCGATTTGACATCCGAAGGTGTGTGTGTTCAAGCTTATATCAAGATCAACCGGTGTGTCAGTTCCTGCAGTCGACGAATGATAATTTCCTGTCACATTATCTGACATGTTGCGGTAACGATAATAGCCCCCGATGTAAAAACCACTCTGCGGAGCAATTCCTTGGCTGCAATACCAACGAAATGTGGGTGTGATTACAATTCCCTTAAATCCAAAATCATCCGTTTGAAGTGACGGGGTATCAAACCCGTTAATTTTCATGACCCCTATCGGCAACTTGGCTCCTATCTCCAAATCAACCGACATAGTCTTGGTGAGCATTCGCTCATAGGTCAACTGAACGTTGCCAAATGCGAAAATGAACGGGTTGATGGATGCTGTGTTTTTATACTGTTTCGCAGGATCATTCTGCGCAACAGTGATCGTAGTGATCAACGAAAGAATCGATAATAGAAGTGCTTTTTTCATGGTGGTGAATTGTTAAACGAAGGTAGTTTTATTTACAAGAATTAAACAGCGGATAACAATTATCTAGGTGTGATTAATTAACAACAAGTTGCGCTCATCGTCGGTAATTGTCATGCCATTTATAGTACTAGGTTAATTATGATTGACCAGAAATCTATGCGTCATTTTACGCAAAAGAAATGTAATACGTGATGATCGTACCCTTGAAGGATAAGAGCTGTTTTGTCGTATAATATTTCCTTTCGTATTGTTCGGTATCACTAAAGACGCTACAATTATTGCTGGGATAGATTCATTTTAAAACCCCCGCAAGAAGGACGCCCGTTTGTGTACCTTTGTTGCTTGAAAATCTACAGCGAAAATAAAACTATCTACAGTCTTGATTGGTTACGCGGAATTGCGGCATTAATGGTTTGCTTATTCCACGTGAAAAAATACATTTGGAAAAATGATTGCCCGAATGTGTTGACTTCTATTTTTCAAGAAGGCTATCTCGGTGTTTATATATTTTTTGTGATTTCGGGATTTGTGATCCCCTATTCAATGCACGTCAAAGACTACTCTACTCGTCATTTTTTTACGTTCCTCGTAAAACGTACTCTTCGAATAGAGCCGCCCTATGTTATTTTTGTGTTACTCCTTTTTTGCTGGAACTTTTGGCTTAATTACCTCAAAGGTTGGGGCAAACCAATAATGTTTGATTGGAAAACACTTTTCCTGAACATTACCTATCTGGCTCCTTTTTTCCATTCGAAATGGATTCTCGTTATTTTCTGGACACTTGCCGTGGAATTTCAATTCTACATACTCACAGGACTTACCTATCCTATTTTGTGTGGTTCAAAAGTATTTCGGTATGTATTATTCGGCATCGGCCTTTTCGTCGGTTGGATAATTCCAGATAGCTATCAGACGGTATTCGATAATTACAGCTACTTTATCATCGGCTACTTGACGTTTTTGCACTACACCGGACGAATTAATAAACTGGAGTTTATTATCAGCGGAACAATTGTGTTGATATACATTTACGCAGTTGGGATTCCTATCACGATTCCTCTCATGGCATTAACTATTGCTGCGCTTTATTTATTGAATTTCAAAACACAGATTTCAGATTTCTTTGGCAAAACGTCTTACTCCCTGTACCTCACACATGCTGTAGTTGGTGGTGCGATATCCGTTTTTACAATCAGTACACTATCACCCTGGTGGCGATTTACTTTTGCCGTTGTGTGTTCGGTGGCCTTTTCGGGACTCTACTATGTTTTGATAGAAAAAAGATTCCTGGCCATTTCAAAGAAGATTGGCTACAGAAATTAAATTTCGAAACACTCGTATCAATTACTGCTTCAGCAATTTGATGGTCTTCGCACCATTTTCTGTTTTCAGTACAGCAGTATAAACTCCAGCTGAAAGTTGCGAGAGGTTAACAACATCGTTGCTTTGTAAAGCGTCTTGCTGATACACCAGTTGACCAGTAGCATTATAAATACTCAACAGTGCAAGCTCGCTTTCGTTGGAAGTGAAACGGAACTGAACGGTTCCACTGTTTGGATTCGGAGTGGCAGAAATAGTATACACATCAGGGACCATCACGCCGGTTGGTGATTCTAAACCAATAATAACACTCGCCGTATTTGTAATGATCGCTGGGTTGGTGTCAAAATAAATACCCGCTATATTATTAATGGTCGACTGTTGTGGCAAATTTGATTTGGATCGGATAGTAAACATGACGTATCCGTTACTACCCGCCATATCTGTACCACTGTCAGGCAGCTGAATGTTGTAGAAGGTAAAAACGGCTGTACGTGAATTTTGCAATGTAAAATTCATCGAATGCGAGGAGCCAACAACACGAAACGACATCAAGTCTAATTTCGCATCAAGTGTGTCAACTACTACCACATTGGCAGCAGGAGCATTTCCGGTATTCTGAAAATGGATTGTATATGTAAGCTCATCCCCTGATGCAATTCTTCCGGATGGATATACCAGTTTTTCATTCGGATCCCAGGAGTTTGATAGCAGCTGATTCAATGCAAGAATATTGTTGGTTGGAACCGTGTCGTTCAGCGGCCCAATGCTCAACGTTGAGTGTAGGGTGTCACCCAACACAGCTGAAGAATCGGGTAACAACTGCAGGTGAATGACCCCTGATTGTCCGGGTGCTATCGCGGGATATGCCCAAGTTATAATCTGTCCATTTACTGACGTTGGAACAGGATTGGAACTAATAAAAGAATACAGGGGATCCATTACAAAAGTAATCGTATCGCTATCAATCGATGTACCATTGTTGGTATACCAAATTGGCATTGGCTCGGGTTGACCAGGCTTTGCGTTCCACGATGGACAATGGATTTCCATTTCGTGAATGTTAGGAATCATTGCGTAACCAAAATCTACGTCTGTACATGCGTTTGTTAGTGGTGAAACAGATGCCGGCGAAGGTGTTGTATTCGTCCAGTAAGTAATTCCGCCACTAGTAATCGTATACGTCAACGATGAGTCGGCAAAGAAAAAGGCATAGTCGCCGTGGGCATCAGACGCCACATGATTATTGCCTGGCGAAATACTGATGATGTGATTAGAAATAGGTGACTCGGATGTATCGCGTATACCGTCACTGTTTGAGTCGTTGAAGACCGATCCGCTAACGCTGGCGAATACTGTAGATCCGTTTGATCCACAAGCACCGAAACGATAGGAAAATCCAGCAGGCATACTGCAACTTGAAGTTACAGGAAAGGTGGTAAAAATAGAATTGAAAGGATAAGCTGCCGCCCAATTACACGATGTATCGCCCAAAACCAAATAATCGGTAGAAGTATCACCTCGTAAACCAATTTGGGTCTGAAGCGGATTCGTGGAATAAAAATTAGTTCCATAAACAAAACTGATACAATTAGAGGTTTCATGCAAACGAATCTGAAAACTAACATCTCCTGAACCGCCACCGAAGTACGAATAATGAAGCCATTGAATCACACAAATACGATCAGGTGCTGTACCAATGGTCGTATACTGGAGGCTTGCATTTGCATTCATATGCATGAGGTCACCACCAAACGCTGCAATACGGTTATTGTATCCGCTGCACAAAATATTGGTAAACATGTTCGTCGGCAACGTATCCAATTGAATGTATCCGTTACAACTTACAATCATATTTGTGTGCGTGGCTCCCGCAAAATCAAAATTAAATCCGATAGGTACGTTGCTATAATATTGATCATCGGCCATCATAGCATCCAGGGTGGTACCTGATATGATATTGAATGTATCCAGCGCCGCTGTGAAAGGTGTTGTATTCACTTGCGAAAAAGCGGTTGTTGACCAAAGAAAGATCGTTAATACCGTAGCGTAGAGTTGTTTTTTCATGGCTAATAATTTGTTGAAAGGTAATTTATAATCCCGAATGTTAACTAATTTCCATGAGTTCCTATAATGATCAATTTGATAGTGGTGATTGCCCATAAGGACGTGTTGGTTTTATTACTTCCATGTTTGACCAAAATCATACCGGATTGAAACCTGTATTTTGCGCATGGATGACTCTATAAAATCATTTAGCACTGCTTGGTTTTGCCGATAGGCATACTGAAACTCTACGCCACACATTAAATGTTCAGTGGGGTAGTATAACAGATTCGCCATGGCATAGGATCCCTCGCGAAAAGTGCCAGGCAACGAAGTGGCTGAGTTTTTAATTATCACATTGGAGTAGGCAAATGATGATGACAATTTATTGTTCCATGAATGCTCTAACGCCAAAAAATATCCGAAAGTAGGCAAGGCATAACCTTCCAGCGGTCGGTTAGACAAAGAGTCACCGATTTCACGCACACCAATATCCGCTGGGGCATCATTCATGCAACTTTCAATACCACATCCGTAGAGTATTTGTGCTTTGAACGTGTTATTCTTCGTCACTTGATACACTGAACTTATGGTTGCCCCTCTTGCTAAAGCATCTCCATTTAGATCATAGCCATCGTCTGCTATATCTCGCCAACCAATTTCACGCAAAATACCTGCAACTTCTAAAAATCCTTTAGAGTACATGCGTCTATATTCAACGGAAAAATCCGGATACCTAAATAATGGTTTGACATTTTGTAATCCAATATACCCCTGATAGATCCCCTCGTCGGCCGTAGCGCCCGGTCGTTCTAACGCAAGATTTAATAAGTGGTGTTGATTTCTTATTGCGGAGTAGCGTAATTGGATATTACGGTAAAACACCATACCGGTGGGTCCCCAGAAATCCAGGGTAATCGGGGCCACGTCCGGATTGATGAACGGACTCCAGGTCTGTCCTACTGTCCAACGTTTATATTCAATGTAGGCCTGTCGTAAATGAAATGTTGTTTCACCCACATTGGCGCCGACGCCGAAAAGATCAAACTCAAATCTACCGTGAATTTCAGATTTAGGGGCTACGTCATAAAAATTAAATCCCAAACGCGTCTGCCGGACACTAAAAAAAATATTTCCGTTTGTTCCATACTCATTTTTATAGGACGGTAATTGTGTTGGACGTGCTACATCAAACCATTGTGGATTCATCTGATCGAAGTTGAATCCCCCATCGACCATCACGAATCCATAAACCTCCATACGCTTCCCAAGACTGTCTTGAGCTCTTGTGGTAATGGACGTTGCTAGCAAAAGGAACAACAACAGTTTTTTCATAAGACTACCTTGTATTTACTACTCCACGAGTTTGACATATACACCTGCACGAAACCCAAACTGAGTGACATATGCCATCTTGTTCATAAGATAGGCGTCATCGCCGTATTCATTTTCAAACGACGAAGAGCTATTCATTGTTGCTAGAAAATTGGTGCTCAAACGAAGTCCAACACGATCCGAAAAAGCCACTTTCATTCCTAATCCTACATCCATAGCAAAACGGTTTTCAGTTGCACGTCCATCTTCTTCCGGATTGAAATTGACCCATCCCATTCCCACAGCAAGAAAAGGAATGGCCGGTGCTCCGTTATCAAAATTGTAACACCCATTTAATAGAAACCAATTGGTATTCAGATTCAATGTGGGCGTTGTAGTAGATGCATCAATGGTGAGTATGGAGGTGCGGTGACTATATTGCAGTTCCACATCAATAGCGTCCGTAGCTCCGTAAGATAGCACCCCGCCATAATAGAATCCTTCATTGATATGTACATTTCCATTGACGATTGGAAAAGACTCCTTAAAAAAATAGCCAACTTGAGGCGAAATTGCAAAAGACCGCGAAAATGCGTCCTTATTTTGTAACACAGCAAGTATAATAAGTAGCAGGTAAAAAGTCTTTTTCATAACTTGATTAATAATATCGCCCGAAATGTACAAAAAACCGCCATCTAAAAAAGCAGTTGTTTTGCGACAGACTCATAATTATCAAACCTAATGATAACAAAAAACGCCGCCCCTTTTTGTAGGAGCGGCGTTGCTAATTTGTCTACTTGATTACGGGTGAATGGACGATACGAAGTTCAGGTTGTTGACGTCATAAATTGGAAAGTCGTAGTTATCTACAAATCCGTCGCCGTTGAAATCAGTTGCA
>CANIAS010000059.1 GCA_947465495.1 Candidatus Pollutiaquabacter sp.
GTCGCGGTGCCACCATGCCTGCTGAATCCATGGTAAATGCGTTGTATTCGGAATGGGTCAACGAAAGTTGCCTCGCGTTGGAAGAAACGAAATTGGATTCGTTATATCCTGACTTCCGCAACCTTATGCAGGAGTACCGCGACGGAATTTTGCTCTTTGAACTGACCGACCAGAAAGTCTGGTCTAAAGCAGTGAAGGATACCTCGGGCCTTAAAGCGTATTATGAGGCTAATAAGAGTAATTACATGTGGCCTGACCGCTTGGATGCTACTATGTACATCTGTGCCGATGCCGCCATCGCCAAGGAGACTCACAAGTTGATGAAAAAGATAGATGATGCTGATACCTTGATGGCGCGTGTGAATGTTACTTCGCAACTCAACTTGCAAGTGCGTACTGCAAAATATGTAAAAGGAGAGAATGAGGTGATTGATCAAATTGAATGGAAGCCGGGCATGAGCAAGGATATCGTGCGCGACAAGCAAGTGGTATTTGTTCAGGTGAATCGCTTCCTTCCTGCTCAACCTAAATCATTGGATGAAGCCAAAGGTTTGATTACCGCTGATTACCAAAGTTCACTTGAAAAGGCCTGGATTGCTGAACTTCGCGCAAAATATCCAGTACAAGTCAATCAAATGGTGGTTGACATGGTTTCAGCCGGTAAATAATTACTACTTTCAATAAATAGATTTCGATGGCGTTGGATATTTCCGGCGCCATCGCTGTTTAATATTAGCACAATGTCCTTACAATACTCCAACTTTTACTCGCCAATGCGTAATGTGTCGCGCGCATTGATGCTATTGTGGATCTTGTCAATCATTGGTTGCGGTAATTTTAAGAAAGAAAGCATAGAGGGCGAAGGTGCTGTTGCCCGTGCCTTCGGGTACTATTTATATCCCGATGAATTACACGGACTGGTGCCATCCAACGCGTCTCGGCAGGATAGTATTACGATCACCAAGAATTACATTGAAAATTGGATTCGTAAAAAAGCGGTGCTTCAGAAGGCGGAGGATAATTTGGACGATGACCAAAAGGATGTGGCTCGGCAGTTGGAAGAGTATCGAAACTCCTTGCTAACGTACGCCTACGAGTCCGAATTGATTCGACAGAAACTAGACACCAGTGTCACCGAAAAAGAAGTGGCGGTATATTACGAGCAAAACAAGAAGAACTTCGAACTGAAAGACAATATCATTAAGGTGATTTACCTTCGTTTGGGCAAGAATTCTCCCAAACTGGATCGAGTTCGACAATGGTACCGAAGTGGCAGCTCCCGCGATCGTGCTTTGTTGGCCGAATACTGCCATCAATACGCCATCAATTACTACCTGGACGATGAAGTGTGGCTACTCTTTGATGATTTACTGAAGGAAATTCCAATTAAAACGTATGATAAGGAGCAATTCCTGCAGAATAACCGAGTCATTGAAATCGAAGAGGATAATTCCATTTATCTAGTAAACATTAAGGGGTTCATGACCAAGAATTCTATTTCGCCACTTGCATTCGAAAAGTCCAATATTCGCGCGTTGATTGTCAATCAGCGTAAACTACGACTTATTGAAGAGATGGAGCGACAGGCTTATGAAGATGCCCGTAAAAAAGGTGAGGCGGAAGTGTTTTAATCGTATTTTTGCAATACCATGAGGATGAGCAGCCACCGAATTAAGTCATACATGTTTTTTTTAGTGTTGGTGTTGTTGCCATCGACTACTTTTTGCCAGGAATTATTGGATCAAATTCTTGCCACAGTCGGCAATCAGATTGTTCTCAAGTCCGATGTCGAGAAACAATATGTTCAACTGTTGGCGCAAGGTGGAGATGACCCCAATACGCGTTGCCAGCTTTTCGATCAGTTAATTCTTCAGAAGCTGTTGCTAAACCAGGCAACCATCGATTCAGTAACAGTTTCAGAAGCACAAGTCGATGGTGAACTCGATCGTCGTATGCGTTTCTACATCCAGCAGATTGGCTCCGAAGAGCAACTAGAGGCCTATTTTAAAACGTCTATTCGCCAGTTGAAAGACGAACTTCGGGATGTAATTAAAGATCAATTGACCGTGCAAACCATGCAGTCTAAGATTACAAAAGATGTCACGGTTACCCCCAATGATGTTAAAGTCTACTTTGAAAGTATTCCTAACGACAGCGTTCCATACATCGATGCTGAAATGGAGGTTGCTCAAATTGTTCGTAGACCTCCGGTGAGTGAAGAAGAGAAGAAGGCAGTTAGGGCGCTCTTGGAAGAGTATCGTGCAAAGATTGCTTCCGGCGACGATTTCGCCGTATATGCTGCACTCTATTCACAGGATCCTGGATCGGCCAAAAAAGGAGGGGAGCTCGGTTTCTTTGACCGCGGAATGATGGTGCCTGAATTCGAAGCAGCTGCATTTAGTTTGAAACCAGGAGAGATGAGTATGGTCATTGAAACCAAATATGGTTTCCACTTGATACAAATGATTGACCGCCGAGGTAATCAGGTCAACGTGCGTCATATCCTGTTGCAACCTCGCGTCAACGATGCTGACTTATATAAATGTGTGAATTACCTGGATAGTCTGCGAAGTGCTATTGAAGCTGGTAAGATTTCGTTTGAAGAAGCTGCTCAACAATATTCCGATGATGAGGATACCAAGAACAACGGTGGTTTATTAATCAATCCAGAGACCAATACCACGCGTCTCTCACCCGATAAGGTGGATCGTATGCTTTTCTTCCAGATTGATACAATGCCAATAGGACGTATTTCACCGCCTTTACGTACATCCATGAGTGATGGCAAAAATGCTTACCGAATCGTTACCGTCAAGTCGCGTATGCCACCACACAAGGCGAACCTGAAGGATGATTATCAAAAGATTCAAGAAGTGGCGCTGTCTGAAAAGCAAAGCAAGGCCATGAGTGATTGGGTTGAAAAGAAAAAGAAAACGACGTATATAAAAATTAATGATGATTTTTCCGGTTGTCAGTTGCTCGATCATTGGAAAAATACCCCTTGATTTCAATATACCCAGTAAGCATAAACAGCTATTATGAAAAATTACGCTAGTGATGTAGAAGCAGTGCAGGATCTCCTGCAACGCTATAAAGCGCTTCGCGCTGAAATCGGTAAAGTGATTATCGGTCAGGATGAAGTAGTCCGTGATGTACTGATCTCAATCTTCAGCCGCGGACATTGCTTACTTGTTGGTGTACCCGGTCTTGCAAAGACGTTGCTTGTCAATACCATTGCACAATCATTGGGGTTGACCTATAACCGCATACAGTTTACTCCCGATTTGATGCCCTCCGATATCATCGGGACTGAAATCCTGGATGAGTCCAGGCACTTCAAATTCATCAAAGGACCTTTGTTTGCCAACATCATTCTCGCCGACGAGATCAATCGTACTCCTCCTAAAACGCAATCGGCCTTGTTAGAAGCCATGCAGGAATATGCTGTTACAGCTGCTGGAAAGCGTTACTCCTTGGATCAACCTTTCTTTGTGCTCGCTACACAGAATCCCATTGAGCAAGAGGGTACTTATCCATTGCCAGAAGCACAGTTAGACCGCTTTATGTTCAATGTGTTATTGACCTATCCTGATTTCAATGAAGAAGTACAAGTTGTTAAGAATACCACCTCTGACTTCAAACCGAACGTCGAAAAAGTAATTTCGGGCGAGGAGATTGCCTACTTTCAGCACCTCATTCGTCGAATTCCGGTTTCCGATAACGTACTGCAATACGCTGTTCAGTTGGCCACCAAGACGCGCCCCAACACTCCTAATGCGACCAAAGAGGTGAACCAGTTCGTGTCGTGGGGGGCAGGTCCTCGTGCTTCTCAGTTCTTGGTCATCGGTGCAAAATGTCACGCTGCTCTGAATGGTAAGTTCTCGCCAGATATGGAAGATGTACGTGCGGTTGCTGTGCCTATTTTGCGCCACCGCATCGTACGTAATTACCGCGCGGAAGCGGACGGTGTCACCGTAGAAAAACTAATCCAGGGGTTGTTCTGATTTTCTCAGGCGCAACATTCCGTCAGTCGATGTTGTCTGTTACAGCTTCCAGATTGACCATTGATACGGTCGCCTTCATATTTCCGAAGCTCACGTAGACGGTGTCTTTTCTGATTTCTTCTACCGTGCCGGTTTGTTTACTCTTTAGCATGCGAACTTTGGTTCCAACAGTGATTTCGGTACGAAGTCGTTCAAGCAAAAGTTGACGTTTCTTGGCTATTTTTTCCGGCGTCTGTTCGGCTGCTTTTTTCTTTTTCTCAGCAGTCATGTTGCCCACAAATTTCTTGATGACAGCTTTCTTGTCTTTGGCTTTTTCCCACTCTTCCGTCAACGAGCGCATCTTCCTACCAAGTTCCGTCAGTTTGCGGGTGTCTTCTTGCTTGAGTTTATCCTTCTCTAGTCGATTCGTTAGCTTCTCGGTGAGCTGTTCGAATTTATGACCAGCTGCATCGGTTTTTAGTTGTTGCTCTTTTAGTTGCCGTATTTCCTGTTCCAAGCGATGTTTTTGCCGATGTAGCTCAGTCAGCATACTGTTTAAACGAATCTTGTCTTTTTGAACTTTGCTCTTTGCGCGATCCAAGACTTGTTTTGGCAGACCGATTTTTTCGGCTACTTCAAAGGTGTAGGAACTTCCAGGTTGACCGACAATCAATTGATAACGCGGTTGTAATGTGTCGGGATCAAACAACATTGATGCGTTGCAAGTTCCCTTTAAATGGTCGGCTAGTAATTTGATGTTGGTGTAATGGGTAGTGAATACGCCGAAAGCATTTCTTCGGTTTATTTCTTCCAGCACCACCTCAGCAATCGCTCCACCCAATTCTGGATCAGTGCCCGTACCGAACTCATCAATCAGGATTAAAGATCGGTTATTGGCCATTCGTAGAAAATGATTCATTTTAATGAGCCGAGAACTGTACGTGCTCAGCGCATATTCGATGGATTGACTATCGCCAATATCTGCTAGAATATGGTTGAAATAACTCATGACGGAGCCTTCGGCCACAGGGACCGGTAATCCGCTTTGTAACATGAGTTGCAATAATCCGACAGTCTTCAGGGTGATGGATTTTCCACCGGCATTTGGACCACTGATGATGAGAATTCGGCGCTGTTGGTCCAGTTGCAGGTTCAACGGGACAATGGCCTTTCCTGCGGCTTTGTTTTGGAGATAGAGTAAGGGATGGTACGCGTTGATGAAAAATAATTCGGGCTCTTTTGAAATCTTCGGCAGTCGAGCATCAATTTCGATGGAGAAATAAGCTTTGGCTCTAATGAGATCGAGTCTTGTCAAGAATTCCAGATACTGCAAAATAATCCCCGACATCGGTCGGAGGGAAGCGGTAAGTTCACGAAGAAGCCGAAGCACTTCAGTACGTTCGTCTTGTTCCAGTTCTGCAATTTCATTATTCAATTCTATCAGTCCTTCAGGCTCGATAAAAGTGGTCTTACCGGATTCGCTTTTGCCATGAATGATTCCTTTAAGATCGCGCTTGTGTTCAGAAGGCACCGCCAATACCCGACGGTAATTGTAGAAGTTCTCTTCGTTGTCACGCAACCATCCGCGTTTTTTCAAATCGTTGATATAACTGCGGAATCGCTTTTCGGCTTCACGTCTTTTGGCTATCAGTTCACTCCGAATTTTCGCCAATTCTGTCGAAGCTGAACTGCGTACTTGCTGTTGTTGGTCTATGACCTTGTCGATTAGCTCGATGATCGCTTTGGTTTCCGGGATGTCCTTGACTATTTGCAGTAAGGCAGGAAATGAAGCAATACGTTCTTTCAAAAATCGCAGTAGCCCGTTTACGATCCCCGATGCTGAGCGAATCCTGCTGAATTGTGCCTCAACGAGTACAGAACCACTTTTACTTAATAGCTGTGCCTCGATCGCGAAATCATCAAATAGGAAATCGGGAAAGTAACCTTGTTGTTCTAGTGTTACTCTGAATTCCTCCACACGCAACAATTCAGCATCCAGCAATTGCCGGTCATGGATGGGTCGAATTGATAACGCGGAACGCCGTGAGCCTTCGCAACGACAATGGCGCTCAATCTTCTCACGAATTCGGTCGAATTCCAGAACGTGTAATATGTCCTCCGGGTAATAGTTCACAACGATGCAAAGGTCGTAATTTGGGATAAATCGAACTGCATGACCAACATTCGGAACGATGAATTGTTTATTTTGCTTCAAATTCCATCATTGTTCATGCGCATAGCCATAATTGGAGGAGGGGCAGCCGGTTTTTTTGCAGCATGCAGGGCTAAATTGCTTCAACCTTCCTGTCAGGTCGTCTTGTTGGAGTCAGGGTCCAAGGTGCTCTCTAAGGTGCGAATCAGTGGTGGTGGTCGCTGCAATGTCACCCATGCATGTTTTGATCCCAAAGAGCTATCGATTTATTATCCGCGTGGAGGAAAAGAGCTACGTCAGGCTTTTAGTCGGTTCATGACAGGAGATACAATGGCGTGGTTTGAAGATCGCGGAGTTCCGTTAAAGACGGAGTCAGATGGAAGGATTTTTCCAGTATCAGACAATTCTGCTTCCATCGTAAATTGCCTGTTGGATGAAGCTCGTCAATTAGGTGTTGAAGTTCAATTAAATGCGATGGTGGATTCATTGGATGTTTTACCAGGAGGATTTCAGCTTAGTATTCGAGGGTCAAATGTGCTACAGGTTGATCGAGTTTTGATCGCCACGGGTGGCCATCCAAAACTTTCTGGTTTTGATTGGTTGGCCAAGCTCGGGCATTCCATTATTCCGCCAGTTCCTTCGTTATTTACCTTCAATGTTCCTGGCCAACGACTAAAAGATTTAATGGGCGTCAGTGTCAATCCGGTAAGCGTAACCTTGCCGGATCTGCAGCTGACTACGCAAGGACCATTATTAATCACACACTGGGGGTTTAGCGGACCGGCCATTTTAAAATCCAGTTCGCTGGCAGCTCGCGAGTTGGCAACTTGTCAATATACTTTTAAAGTAGTGATAGATTGGTTGAATGAGGTTACTTTTTCCAATGCCTTGGAACAGCTTCAGGGATTCCGTAAACAACGTACTTCAGCTCGGGTTTTCAACGGTCCTTCTTTCAATCTACCCAGACGACTGTGGGAATTTTTAGTTCATCGTGCCACAATACGTGATGGGATTAATTGGTCGGACCTTCGAAAGGAGGAACTGGAACGACTAGCGAATACATTGACGGCTGATGTGTATCAGGTAGCTGGTAAAACCACCTTTAAGGAGGAGTTCGTTACCTGTGGTGGTATTTCGCTTAAGGAGGTAGATTTCAAAACCATGGAAAGCAAGGTAGTTCCCGGTTTGTATTTTGCCGGCGAAGTGCTCGACATTGATGCAGTCACTGGTGGATTCAATTTCCAGGCTGCCTGGACTACTGGCTACTTAGCCGGTTCGGCTATGGTCGTTGATAAATTGTCCGATTAATTTCACGTTCAATCGTGTATCTTTCGGCGTATGATTAAACGTATTCTTATAGCTTGTTTTCTCTGCTGGTCAAGCACATCCCATGCACAACATACCGTCAGTGGTATTATTTCTGAGAAAGACGATCCATCTAAATTAATTAGCGACGTATCGGTTTACCTTCCTGATTTCGAACGATTCGATTTATCCAAAGAGGGTGGCACATATATTTTAAAGAATGTTGGCGTTGGTACAGTTGTCATTCAATTTACGAAAGCAGGCTACCTGCCGGAGTCTTTTGTGGTTTCCACTAAGGATAGCGCCTACGTCTTGAATGTAGAGTTAACCCCATCAACTCAATTACTCCAGGAGCCGTCCTTGGTTTCTGAACGACTCTCACGTGTGGAAGGAATTCCGTTTAGTGTCGCAAAGTATTCCAATCCAGTGATCCGACGTTCAGGTGCTATACTTCCTATGGCTGCTTTGACAACGCGTCCTGGAATTGATCGTATCACTGCTGGTAATGGTGTTCAGCGAGCGGTGATTCGTGGTGCATCCGGATCCCGCGTGACTAATTATCAATATGGGGTTCGGATTGAAGGACAAACCTGGGATCCGTATCAAGACATGGATGTAAACGACCTGAATCTTAGCAGGGCAGAGGTGGTTAAAGGCCCGGCGGCGATTATTTATGGTGCAAATTCTTCCGGAGGTGTGGTGATTTGGAACGATGCTCCCCCGCCACTGTATGAAACTGTCGAAGGACAATTAGACTTGACCTACTTCACGAACACTGCTGGAGCAGAAGCAGATTTTGGCGTGCGCGGTGCCGCTAAATCAGGATGGTTCTATGCGTTTTTTGCCGGTATGAAAAGTCACACCAGTTATGTGCAAGGCGATACTGGAGCAGTTGTCCGCAATTCCGAAGACAAAGATTTTGCCTTAAACAGTAGGTTTAGTAATCAGTCATTCAAAGCCACCGTTGGACGAAGCAGGTCGTGGGGTATAAGCAAGCTAACGTTCTCTCGTCTTTCGCAGCAAACAGGATGGATATCTGTACTGGATCCAAAAGAGTATTTTGAACCTGGCACGTTATCAAAAGAACAGCGAATGCGCAAGCCGGAGGCTCCGTACTTGGATAATGTGTCCAACGTCGTTGCGTGGGAGAATTTAGTGCAGCTGCACGGTGGTCTTCTCCAGGTAAATCTTTCCTACCAAAAACAAGATCGTGCTACCTTTGATTCCTTAAACTCAGTGGTAGATAGGATCAGTGCGTTAGGACTTTCGACCGTTACGTATGATGCACATTATGCGACCGATGCCCGCGCAAGTTCCGGGCTGGTTTTTGGTCTTCAAGGAATGTTACAGCGAAATCTCAACGATGGACTGGTCGCACTGGTTCCAGATGCCACTACTAATGATTTGGGAGGCTACTTGTTGGCACGCAAAAGCATTCGGAGAATTGAAGTATTAGCTGGCGCACGAATAGATATGCGCTTATTGGGTTTAGACGCTTACAACGGTGTGGTGCTTGATACAGCTCGTGCATTTAAAGGTAGCTTGAATGAAACCTACACCGGATTTACTGCCAATGGGGGAATCATCTGGAAGGCAACGGATCAACTTCATGTTCGTGTGAACGCTGCTACGGGATTTACACCGCCCACCAGTTATCAGTTAACAGCCAACGGTTTGGTTCCGGGAAGCTACCACCCTTTGAATGATTCGGTGGTGGAGCTGTATTCGGGTAATTCATTTATTGAACAAGGTGATACGGAACTTGAGGCAGAGAAAAATCTGCAATTTGATGTGGCCGTTCAGTACGAGAATCGATCCGTCGGTTACACATTTTCTGCTTTTCGTAATGGAATCAGTAATTACATCTTTTTGAATAATACAGGCTCGCAAGAAACCATTGCAGTGCAAGGCTCAAGGCCTGGTATTGTAGTGGATAGTCTGCTTCCTGTTTACCAGTATGATCAGGCAAATGCTTCCGTCACCGGTGGTGAGTTTAGTTTGGATCTGCATCCGCAAGCAGTAAAATGGATTGGATTGACGCTTGGTTATGGATTGGTTCGCACAGATATCAGTGAAAATAATGGTTATGCCGCTTTCCAGCCTGCCGACAAATTGACGGCCGCCCTTCGATTGCAAAAAGACAAGATGAGCTCAATGACCAACGCTTACCTTCAAGTTTCGGTCAGTAATTACGCGGCGCAAAAACGAGTAGCGAATTTCGAACTTCCATCAGAGGCTTATACATTGCTGGATTTGAACATGGGCGGTTCGCTACGTTGGGGTGATCAAATGTTTGATTTGTCCTTGGCCGCTACCAATCTTTTGAATACAGGCTATACCAGCCCGTTATCAGTATTGCGCTACCAAGGTGTTCGCGAAATGGGTCGGAATATCATGATCCGCTTCCGTTTCCCCATTGGATTTTCTGCGCCGAAAGTGGTCGCGACCGGTTCATAATTAGTGTTAATGCGAATCGTTCTATACAAGTATCCGTCTGATTCTACGTTATCTTTGAAGACTAACCTTCTATTATGAGATTCATCCCTGGTAAATGTGCCGTGTTGGCAGTTATTGTTATAGGTTTAATGACCAATGCTTCGCTAGCACAGCAAGCACCCGGAAAGTTGGATTATGCGTTGCAGATCCTAAAACTTACCTACGTTGATACTGTCAATGAAAAACAATTGACAGATGAGGCCATTCGGGCGATGGTCAAGCAGTTGGATCCACATTCCGTCTATATTCCTGTGGAAGAGATGCGCGAAATGAACGAGCCACTCGTGGGTAAATTCGAAGGAGTAGGAGTGCAATTCAACATTCACAACGACACGATTATGGTCACGCAACCAATTCCAGGTGGACCGTCTGAAAAACTGGGAATACGTGCCGGTGATCGAATCGTTAAAATTGATGGTGAAGTGGTAGCTGGCGTAAAGATTACTAACAACGATGTCTTTAAACGACTTCGTGGTGCGAAGGGCACCAAAGTAACCGTTTCGATTTATCGCCGAAATGTCAGTGAGTTGATTGAATATACAATCACCCGCGATCAAATTCCGCTGTTCAGTATGGATGCGGCCTATATGGTGGCTCCACAAATCGGTTATATCAAGATTTCTCGCTTTGCTGACTCTACTCCCGAGGAATTCCGCACGGGTTTGGAGAAACTCAAGAAACAAGGTGCAACGAGTCTTATTCTTGATTTGCAAGGCAACGGTGGTGGATATTTGAACCGTGCTGTAGAATTGGCGGATGAATTCCTGACTGATGGCAAGAAGATCGTTTATACAAGGGGGCGCACAACAGTTCCGGAAGATTATAATTCTACGGCTATCGGTGGATTCGAAAAAGGTAAGCTGATCGTTCTCATTGATGAGTCTTCTGCGTCTGCTAGTGAAATTGTGTCTGGAGCCATACAGGACTGGGATCGGGGTCTGATTGTTGGTCGCCGGTCATTCGGAAAAGGATTGGTGCAAAAACCGTATCAGCTGAACGATGGATCCATGATGCGTGTGACCGTTGCGCATTACTACACGCCGTCCGGGCGCTGCATCCAAAAACCCTATGAGTTGGGTGACGATGAGGATTATGATTTAGATATCAATAATCGTTACAAGCACGGAGAATTGTTCTATGCAGACAGTATTCATTTTGCGGATACCACCGAGTATTTCACCTCTCATAAACGTCTTGTTCGTGGCGGTGGTGGTATTATGCCTGATGTTTTTGTTCCCCTGGATACATCAAAGTCCAGTGCATTTTACAGCGATTTGTTGCGCAAAAACGTGTTCAATGATTTCTCATTGACGTATGTCGACAATAACAGAAACTCTTTGAAGTCACAATACCCAGATGCTATTGCATTCAATGCGGGCTATAAAGTTTCCGATCAATTGTTTAAGGAATTTCTGGATGCTGCGTATAAGGCGGGTGTGAAAGAAGATTCAGCGGGATTGTCTACCTCTGGCGAAATGATTCGAGTTCAATTGAAAGCGCTAATATCCCGTAATCTGTGGGATACCGAAGCCTATTTTATTGTAATTAATTCATTGAACCAGCCATTGCAACGAGCTATGTCAGCTATTCGGGACAATACGTTTGATCGTATGAAAATTGGTACGGATAAATGAGCATGGAAAAAAGTAGGTTTCGACAAATGGGTTCTATTGGTAGATGGCTGGCTGCTGTTGCGCTATTATTTTTCACCACACAGCTTAAGGCTACTGGTGGAGTGGTTAAGCTGGTTTCCTGGAATTTGCTGAACTGGCCTAACACATCCGACTTGGTAAATGATACTACGACTCGCTGCCCTTACTACAGGTTGGTAATGCAGGAGATGGCACCATCGATCGTGGTCACGATGGAGAATCAAAGTACTACCAGCACACCGTGGTTTCTTCAGCAAGTGTTGAATGCTAATGGAAACTACTACCGCCAAGGAGTCTTTATCGTGGGACCTGATTCGAATAACGGTATTTTCTTTTTAGACTCATTGTTTTCCTTCGTGAGCAATACGCCTATCGAAACTGCTTTGCGTGACATCAGTGAATTTAAACTGGTGTATCGTCCGTCCGGCGATACCTTGAGAATTTATGCGGTGCACTTGAAGGCAAGTTCTGGTACTACCAATGAGCAATTACGTTCTGCGGAGGTGGATTCATTGCGCAAAGTCACCAACGCACTTCCTCCTGGAACTGATTTTATTGTGTGTGGCGATTTTAATATTTACGGTGACTATGAAGCTGCTTATCAAAAATTGTTTCAGGATAACGTAACAGATGACGGGAATTTTGTAGATCCATTCAATATTACCGGTATCTGGAATGACCCTGCGTATTCGTATTATCACACCCAGTCGACCCGTTCCACTCAAGTTGGAGGAGGAGCCAGCGGGGGATTAGACGATCGTTTTGACATGATTTTGTATTCCACGGCAGTATCTCAGCCTGGCGGTGTCTATTATGTTCCTGGATCCTGCCAGCCATTTGGAAACGACGGACATCATTTTAGTCAATCGATCAACGCTGGAACCAATACGGCAGTTTCTGCAGCAGTGGCTAATGCACTGTATTGGGGTTCTGATCATTTGCCGGTATCCGCTGAATTTGAAATCGGCATCAATCCGACCGTTGCCGAACAATCGATGGGTCGATGGATTACGATCTATCCTAATCCTGCTTCTGAGTTGATCAATGTTCAATTGGATGTACAAGGAGTTGTAAGTGTGCCGTGGGAACTAGTGGGAGTTGATGGGCGTACAGTAGGGTCTGGAATAGCAATTGTTGATGATGGCCGTTTTACATTGCCACTTGGAAAGCAGATTTCAAACGGTTTTTATACACTTTCTTTGAAAATTGATAAATCACTGGTAATCAAAAATATATCAGTAATCAGGTAGTGTTTTTAATTGAATTCTTACAGTGTTTTAAGAACTCCTGCGGACTGGGAAACCTTTTGGAATTGACAGGGTAGAAGTTCAAAAGAAGGTCTATCCATGCCCAAGAACCCTCCTTCCTTGAAGCCGAAAATGGGTGCCATGCTCATTTCGGAACCCTTTAATCCTGAACCTGGATTTAAGCGTTCGGTCGTTTTAGTGAGTCAACATTCGAAGAAAGGTACTATTGGATTTATTGTCAATAAGCCTACGCCGTTAAGGGTAACGGAGGCATTGGACGATTTTCCTGAATTTGATGCGCCGGTCTATTGGGGAGGACCATTGAAGCTGGATTCTATTTATTACATCCATTCATTGGCTGACTTGCCCGGTTGCAAACGAATTATTCCAGGACTTTTTTGGGGCGGTGATTATGCCCAGTTGAAAGCCATGATTCAAACAGGTACGATCACTACGAAGGACATAAAGTTTATTGCAGGTTTTGCGGCCTGGATGCCTGATCAATTGGAAAATGAAATACTATCGGATAACTGGTGGATTACGGAGGCTGACGTTCAAAGCACCTTGGTAGAAGCGCCTACACTGGTATGGGGCAAAGTGCTCCAGCGAATGGGTCACGTCTACGGCATCCTAAATAATTTTCCGGAAGATCCGGGTCTCAATTAAATAAAATGGAAAAGGCAGCAGTGAATCCTGCCTTGTTACTTTGTAGCAATGACCCTTAGCGTAGCGAGATGCTGGTGGTCTTGCTACCAACTGTCACGGTTGCTTGGTCGTCACAGGAGCCATTTCCAAAATCAATCGTACGCGTAATTCGGTTGGAAGGTGTTATAGCAATGGATCCGGAGGTGATCCAATGGCACGAGTTGTCACGCACTAAGTCGTTTATCATGATGGTAAAATCAAAGCCATTGCTGTTGGTTCCATCCGCGCTTCCGTTGATTCTATAGACGTCGTTGGCCCACTGATTGTCGCCACCTCCAGACAATAATTCACGATGACGATTACTGCTCCAAGACCTCCAGTAGCCATCCGTACTTGTTAATTTCATGTTTGTGGCTTCGACCGTCCAATACATTAGGCTGGAAGAATTCAAACCACGATTGGTAATAATTCTGGAACCTTGAAGACGTTTTGAATCGACATAGAAACTATCCAGGGTCACGATGTGGCTGGAACCTTGAACGAAATAATTGCCCGAGTAATCAACTTGTATTTTACCGGCGCGAACTCTGCCATCAAGGCCAGTGCATCCGCTTCCGAAATCGATCGTGATGTGATGGTTGGCACTGTCATGAGTGACTAAGGCGCATCCTGAAAAACCAAATTGGTTACCAGATGAGGCAATCTTCTGATTTATGTCGCCGTTTCCCTGACATACCTGTCCCACCATATTATCCACGTCACTGGTTATACTTTCGAATTGACCAACTTCGTAGCCAATCAACTCGTCATCCGGCTCTTTTTCTTTTTTACAACTGACTGAAAAAGCAACGATGCTGATTAGACTCAACATTAATACAATGGCGGCAGGTGTATTTTTTTTCATGTTTTTTGATTTGGAAATCCGGTTCATGTGGTAGAACGATCAATGGATGGTTTTAGTTCAGCTCGCGTAATTTAGTTAGATTCATATTGTCCCAATCGCCTTCTTTTTCGGTTTCCAGAATTTTGGGTATATCGGAAAATTCATGGAGCATCCAACGGAAAGCGTCCATGCCTAATTTGCCATGTCCTATGTGGTCGTGTCGGTCGATACGACTGCCAAGATCACCTTTTGAGTCGTTCAGGTGAATAGCCAGCAAATTATTTCGTCCTACCAAACGATCGAATTCCATCCAGGTTTGATCAAACGTTGTTTTAGTTCGAAGGTCATATCCTGCGGCGAAGGCATGACAAGTGTCGAAACATACACCAAGGCGAACTGAGTCGACGCCTTTCAGGATTGCACCTAAGTGTTCGAAGCGATAACCAATGCTAGTACCTTGTCCGGCAGTATTCTCTAATAAAATCTTTGATGTACAGTTTTTGGTTTCAGCAAATACCTGTTTCAAAGCGTCAATGACGTGGTCTAATGCTTGTGCTTCTGTTTGACCTTTAGCGGCGCCAGGGTGAAGTACACAGAAGCTTAGGCCTAAATCGTTGCAGCGTATTACTTCTCCAATCAACGCATCAATCGATTTACTGCGCAGAACTTCATCTTCACTGGCAAGATTGAGCAGGTAGGAGCAATGGGAGAATACCGTTATGACCGAACTTGATTTCCAGGATTTCTTGAAGGCATTAATAATTTCCGGTTCGTATTTTTTGTTGATCCATTGACGTTGATTCTGGGTAAAAATCTGAAACGTGTCAATGCCTAATTTACCAGCTTCTTCAAAGGCGTTGTGTAATCCACCGCTCACTGAGCAATGGACTCCGAGTAAATGTCCTGCTTTTTTCATTCACGTGAAGTTACGCTTTTGTTTGCTTCTCAGGATTCCCCTGTCATGTAAAGCAATCTGATCAGGCTAAACTGTGCAGCACGTTCTCGAAATCATCGTTTTAGCCCAGTCCCATTTTTCCCATGGTCCGGTATTTCTTGATGTAGATGCTGCGCGGTTCGATGTTCAGAAGGACAGAAATCTTCTTGGTGGTCATTTTCATACGGACAAGGGTGCAGAACTGGACGTCCGCCTGGCTGAGATCGGGGATTTTTTTCAGTAGTTGTGAAGCGAATGTTTGGTGAACGGCATTGAACTGGGCTAGTAGAATTTCGATGCTTAATTTCTGTTCCTTGCTATTTTTAAGTTGATCCAGAAGTTCGCTAAGCCGTTCTTCCAGCTTTACTTTCACCAATTCTTTCAGTCGGAGATCCATCACTTCCTTATCCGCTATGCGCTTAGTCAGGGTACACCGGAACCATCGTATTACAAGTGGTAGCTTCCAACTGCAAAGGGAACGGATCGCGAGCGACAAGGACGATTGTCGTCCGAACTCCTGCGCGCGAACTGGATTCTACCGTTCTCTTCGAGGAACAGAAGCTGATGGTGTA
>CANIAS010000060.1 GCA_947465495.1 Candidatus Pollutiaquabacter sp.
TGGATGGACCATCGCATGGAATAGCGCGATTGGTGTTTATAAGAAATACCGGTGGCTCTACGAATGGGAGAAAGGTAAACGATCATGAACGTCTTACATGTTTCTACACCTGTAACCTGGCGCGGCGGTGAACAGCAGGTCGCCTATCTGGCATCAGCCCTGGTACAACTGGGTGAATCTTGTACGGTAATTTGTCCCGAAAACTCCATGCTGAGTGAAAGACTAAATGGTTCCGGCGTTCAAGTTCGCCACTTCACGAAACGAGGATTGTTTTTTAATTCACTGGCAAAGCAAATCAGCTCCACGGCCAAAACAGGTCGATTTGATATTCTGCATGCACACGACTCACACGCTCACACAGCGGTAGTAATGGCAGCAGCTTTCTTTGGATTGGAAATCCCCGTGATCGTAAGTCGTCGCGTTGATTTTCCAGTTAGTAAAACGCTCTTTTCGAAATGGAAATATAACCATTCATCCATCCGCCGGATTATTTGTGTTAGTGATGCCATCCGTGAGATCACAGCGAGTACTATTGCTACCAAGGATAAATTAGTAGTCGTACACGATGGTATCGACCTTCAACGCTATACAAAGGTCTTACCAGTAGATTTGCGTAAAGAATTATGCCTTGCCGCTGACACGAAGTTGATTGGGAATTTTAGTGCCTTGGCGGATCATAAAGATTATCCAACGTTTATCGCTACCGCAGCGGCTGTGATTAAGGAATTTCCTAAGATTCATTTTGTCATTGCGGGGACTGGACCTCTTGAAAATGACATCCGAAATCAGATTCTTGCTGCTAATTTAAATGCAAATATTCATCTTTTAGGATTCCGCAACGATGTCCCTGCAATCATGAATTCCTTGGATGTTTTTCTGATGACTTCCAAAACGGAGGGATTGGGTTCCATTCTATTGGAAGCTTTTGCCGCCGGTGTGCCGGTTGTTACAACAGCCGCTGGAGGCATTCCTGAATTGGTGGAACAAGGTGTTAACGGATGGCTTGCACCAGTTGGGGATTTCCAAGCTTTAAAAGAAGGGTTGATACTCCTCCTGAACGATCAAGCCCTTCGCACGAAATGTACAGTGAATGCGATGCAAAAAGTTCAAGGATTTTCGGTGATGCATACTGCTGAGAAAACGCGCGCTATTTACCGTACGTCACTTGTTGACTGATTCGATCGGGAGAATAAGAATAGGGCGAAGAATAGGGCAAAGAAGGTCGCGCCAGGCTGTGTTTCCAACGTGTCCTCGGTTAGCATGGACGCCATCACGATTAACCAAAAGCCAAGGAAGAGTGTATCTCGCGAGTTCGCTGTGAGGAAAAAAGGAAGTACAACTACCGTCAGGAAGTATATTAATCCCAGTAGTCCGAATGCTACGCATAAGGCGAGGTATTGATTATGAGACCGAAGTTGACTTTTTTGAGATAGTCGACTACCTAGGCTGGTGTATGCTGTGCGAAATCCTTGAGGCATATCGCCCGTACCGATACCAATTATTGGTGACCGCTCAATTAGCCAACTGGCGGCTCGCCAGAATTCCAACCGCTGTGTAATGGAGTGCCCATTGGCATCTCCGCTTATACGATAATCGGTGAACTCCCAGACAATCTCACGAAGTCGGATTTGAATTGTTGACATCGTCAGGTAGTTGATATTTGCAATTCCGTTTTCAATGCCTTTGATCTCTTCTGGGCGCAATTGTGCTACTCCTTCAGCATCTTTACGAAGCCCCTTTGAGCTCAGAAAACGGATTAGCGTGGAACGCAGCAGCTGTCCGCGTGCATCCAGTGAATCATATGGATAGTGGCTCCGCTTATTCCACTCGCGTTGTAATTCGGGATCACTGATGTAACACCATACACGATAACCGTTTTCATAATCATGTCGCAGCGGTTCGTTGAGGTAAAAAGTTCCTTCCGCTGAATAGGCCTCGGACTTCCCGGGATAATCATGAATGACATTTACTTCCTTGTATATACCAGTAATGTAATTAATCACGATGAGCATACTGCCAACCATCAGCACTCCTAACGCGATACGTAGGCGAGTGGAGATCCGGGTAAACAGCGTATGAGTGATGAGTATGAACAGTAGAAATAATAAAATCAACAACCCCGTCGCGGAAGCTGTAATCATCAAGAAAAAGCTCAGCCAACCAGCAATCAGTAGGGCAATGATCCAATTCGATTTTGTTCCTCTAGCATGTGCATCATTTGGCAGCCAGTAGCAGATTACAATGGCCAGGCAGGTGAATAAAGCAAAACGAATGTGTGATATTTTGAAAATGAAAATATCTCGGACATCATGAATTTCCACAGGAATCCATCCGATAAGTACGGCGGTTAGAATTAACGTGGCGGTTGTTACCGAGGCAACAAAAAGACGGAGTAGAAAACGGAATTGTTCGGGCAACAGTGGACCACTTCCTGCAAGTATCAAGGGTAACAACAACAGTGGAAGCTTGACGCGTAAGTCGTGGAGGCCTTCTTGAAGATCAGTAGTCCACGCCATGCCTATTGCATGCATGAACCAGACTCCGGCCAATAACAATGCCATTCGGTTCGAAAAGAAACGTCCCAACTTTTTTTTCCAGGATCCTTCAAGAATGAAACTACCTGCCAGAAAAAACTGCGAAAGACTTGTTAGGAATAGGGATAACGGCAGCCCGATCAACAACAAGCAAAGTCCAATCATCAACAGCGGACGCTGTCGAAAAATCGGAAGCCAGAGCTGATTGATGGTCACGGACATGATCGATTATTTTTTTGTGGCTTCGCTATTTGATAAAACCGTGCGGTAGCGTTGTTGGTCTTTGAGTACTGCGACAGCAGTCCGTATCTCCGAATCGTGACTCAGCGAAGTTTCCATTCTGCCACTTTGAAAATAATAACGTGTAATGATTTCTTCTTCGAGCACTTGCTGTATCTCAGCCTTGTTTTTCTGCAAGTCAGATTGTTTATCAGCCGCCAGCTTGTCGCGCAAGGCGATGTATTCTTTTTCTATTCCAGAGAAATATTTTTCTTCCTCCGCATTCTTTTTCATTTCATCCAAGGACTTCTCACTTCCAGTCATGTAAGTATATTCTTTGTCATGCAAAAATTTTACGAAATCGCTCCAGTCTTTTTCGTTCAGACGGAAATCTTCTGGATCAGGCACGGAGTCATGTAGCGTACGATAGAAGGTAGCGTAATCGAAGACGATGTTTTTAGCGATAAGGCTGTTAGTGATGTTGCTCAGTTTTCGTGTATCGGTCAAAACATCCGGAAGAATACCACCGCCATCGCGCACTGTCCGTCCTGCTTTAGTTTTAAACTCATGCATTAACGAGTCGGGGACCTTTCCCACGCTGCCATCCGCATTTCGATGCGTATAGTCCAGCGCCTGTATGCAACGTCCACTTGGGATGTAATATTTCGCAGTGGTCACTTTCAATTGGGAATTGTAGGAAAGTGGGCGGGTCGTTTGTACCAATCCTTTGCCATAGGTCCGCTGTCCGACAATTACAGCACGATCCAAATCCTGCAAGGCACCCGAAACGATCTCGGACGCAGATGCGGATCCGCTATTCACCAATACGGCTATTGGCATGTCCGCTAGAAGTGGTGCCTCTGTCGCTTTATAGGCCATGTCCATTTCTTGGAGCTTGCCTTTCGTAGAAACTATTTCTTGACCACGCTCAAGAAAGAGATTGGAAATGTTCACGGCTTCTTGAAGCAGTCCTCCCGGATTGCCACGTAGGTCGAGCACAAGTCCTTTCATCGATTTATTCTTATTCAGTTCTTTGATAGCATCGGCCAAATAGTTTCCCGCTTTATCCGTGAAACCAGTTAGCTTCACATACCCGATGCTATCGTCCATCAGCGTATAGAACGGGACGCTTTTAACTTTAATCTCTTCGCGTGTCAATGATTTGATGATGGGCTCGGGTACACCTTCACGGTGTATGGTAAGTTTTACCAAGGTTCCTGGCGAGCCCTTGAGCATGCGACTGATTTCATCCGTTTTTTTTCCTTTCAATGATTTGCCATCCAGTTCCAGAAGTTCATCACCTGCTCTTAAGTCTGCACGCTGCGCTGGAAATCCCTCATACGGTTCACTGATGACGACGCAATCTCCTTTTTGCCGAATGACTGCGCCAATCCCTCCGTATTGACCAGTCGTCAGGAAGCGATATTCTTGCATGTCTGATTCTGGAATGTAGGTGGTGTAAGGATCGAGCGATTTCAGCATAGCGTCGATGCCAGTCTTCATCAATTTCCCGGGATCCGTTGGATCGACGTAGTATAAATTAACTTCGCGATAGAGTGTAGTGAAAATGTCGAGTTGCTTGGAGACTTCGAAATATTCGTCGACAAAACTAAGACTGATGAAAGCGGTCGCGGAAACAATACCGACTAGCAATAGTTTACGAAGACGTAATAGAGGAGTTTTCATGCAGTGGTTGTAGGTTCAGGGTACAGGATCATAGCCATGTCCGCCCCAAGGATGGCAACGGAAAATCCGACGGATGGTAAGATACCCGCCTTTCAACGGGCCGTGTTTACGGAGGGCTTCGATGCCGTATTGTGAACAAGAAGGGTGAAACCGGCAGGAAGGGCGAAGCAATGGGGATAGAACAATCTGATACAGACGGATCAGTCCGATGAAAATGGATGAAAAAAACCTAGCGAACAGTCGTAGCAAGTTGTTGAAGAATTGAAATCATCCGTTGCTGCACATCAGCATAGTCGGGAAGTTTCTTACCGGTGTATACGAAGAGCACTGCATATTGTTTGTTTTTTCCTGATAAGAACGGCTGAATAAGCACTTTATTTTTTCGATACGATTCTCGTAGCAAACGTTTGACGCGGTTGCGGTCTACGGCACGCTTGAAAATTCGTTTGGGAACACTGAATGCGACCTGAAGGGGATACGGAGTAGGTAGCGGCATCTCTTTCCAAATAACTCGAACGGGAAATTCATGGAAACTCTTGCCATCCTTTAGCAGTTGCTCGAATGCTATTTTGCTGACCAGCCGCTCCGGTTTGCGAAAGGTCTGCCTGCCGGATAGGGGAGTCGTCATCGGGAAAGCTTTTACTTATTGGCTTTCTTCACATATTGCTCCAACGCCATAGTCATGGATGGTGCAGCTGGCACGGGTGCTTGTATATCAAGGCGCAGACCAGCATCCAAGACCGCCTGGGAAGTGGCCGGACCGAACGCCGCGATACGTGTATTGTTCTGCTTGAATTTCGGGAAATTCTTCAGCAACGAAGTGATGCCGGACGGACTGAAAAATACGAGTACGTCGTAATTTACATTGGCCAAATCGGAAAGGTCGCTGGCGACGGTCTTGTAAATGACAGCCTTCGTGAAATCAATTTTATGCGTCTCCAGAGTATCGAAAATTTCCTGCTTGTGGATATCGGTACAAGGCACCAGGAATTTTTCCTTCTTATGCTTCTTAAGTACGTCCATCAAGTCTGAAATGGTTTGCTTTCCAAAGAATATTTTGCGTTTTCGGAAGACGACGAATTTCTGGAGGTAATAAGCCGTTGATTCCGAAACACAGAAATACTTCATGGTTTCCGGAACATTGACACGCAATTCAGCGCACATTCTGAAAAAATGATCGGCGGCATTACGGCTGGTCAGGATGACGGCAGTGTGCTCGGCGATATTGACTTTGTCTTTGCGGAAATCTTTTGCCGCAATTGGTTCGACCTGAATAAAAGGCCTAAAGTCGATTTTCAACTTGAACTTGTCAGCCAGATCGAAATACGGAGATTTATCCGACTCCGGTTTTGGCTGGGTAACAAGGATGGTTTTTACTTTCAAGCTCATCGGGGCAAAACAAGTTTTCGAACCGACAGGAGAAAATTACCCTTTTACAGCACCCGTCATGCGAAGCAGAACGAGCATCGGAGCCAATTCGAGGGTGCAAAGATACAAAAATAAATAGAGCAGCGAGAACCCTGGAGTAGCCAATCCAATCTGCAAGCCCCTTAAAAGACGGAAAATGTAAAGTAATCCAATGAACAGTAAACTTATAGTCATTAGCCAGGAGCCTCCAACAGCGGGGTTGTATGCCATTAGCACGATAAACGGAAAAAGTAACATCCCCAACACGTTGTTGATGATGAAAATATTGAAGAGGTAAACGGTTAATTCCCGGTCTAGATCGAAGAGCCACCCACAGAATTTTAATACCATGAACTTGATGGCATAAACCGCTGAGACGACAATGGTGAAAAATAGGAATCGCCCAAATCCTGCTCCAACAACTGATAGCTCCCAGTTCAGCCGGAAACTTAAAACGTATAGGAACAACGCAGCAATCAGATAGTACATCAGACTGAGATAAACGGTGGCGCGCTGAACAAGAATGTTTTCATCCCTCACAATCTGATTGGCCAAATTTGTATTAAATACCGCGGCGAGCATCTGGGTAAAATACCGCGAATAGAATAGACGCAACCAGGTGAATACTGAAACTATTACCAATAGGACTGGGAATAACCATCCCGGAGAAATGTCCGGCCTGGAAATTGGACCTCGGTGCTTTACCGTCAATTCGTGATTCCCGTAGAGAATGATAGACTCGGTTTGTCGGATGAATGGTTTGATCATCAGAATCGGAGACGCTGATGTGTCCGGTAGTAAAGTGGCACTGTCAGGTAATTGTACGAATTGGGTGGAATCGCTAAATAGCGTCCCTTTACTCCCGTCGATAAAAGGATTCTTGATCGTCTTAGTAGTTCGCATAGTCCTACCGGAATCGGTGCGAACTATTCCTTTGGCAGTGATTGCCGAGACGGGTACAAGACCGGTGTCCTGAAGTGCTGCCATTCGTATTCCAAAGTTACTTTAAAGTTCTGGAACAAAATGCAGTCAAGATCATTGACCAGATTGCAGGATCTTCCTTGGAGTAGTAATCGTGGAGTCTCCGACCGACTCTTCTGAAATTAACCACTGCGATGCGCTCGCGACATTGCCCAAATAAATCAATTGATCGTCATCTAATTCCGATTGAATATCTCCAACCGCCATCCATTGTTGATTGACTTTGCCCCATACACGATAATATTTTCCACTATCCGGTTCTCCCATCGACAACGGATCTAGGTACGTCTTGCGGGTATAGGAATTCCAATAGATCCTGGAGGAAGCTTTCGGTGAATTTTCAGCCGACTTCAAGGTGATGATGCTATAGTCAGGGTCACGAAGAATCAATAATTCGGGATAAACCATTCGTAATTCTGATTCAGTCTGGTCGAGCTGTAAGGAGGTTTCGGTTTGCTGTTTAACCAGCTTTGAAAACTGCTCCTCTACCTCTTCCCAGCGGGAATAAAAAAACCAAGATGCGACCGTGTTGATTAACAGTGCCGTCAGACAAGCGGTAAGGAGAAAAAGATAAGTTTGGGTATTACGGTTTTTACCGGGAGATTGTTCAGCAGCAGACATTTGAATAAATTACAGGTCGGCAAATTAACCAAATTATCCATTCTTTCTAATCCTTTATATGGTTAACCGGTTGTTCAGCTACGCTAACCGATCAATTCAAGCGATGAAGAACTCTCGGAGTAGCAGTTCCATGTTATCCGTGCCTTGAATCAATCATTAATAGTCACGAAATCAATCATTTAAATCAAGACAGCAAGAATCGCCATGGCATTTGCAACAATCGGCTATCCTTCCGTGTTGAAAGTTCATCAATGGTTTTTCTGCTCCTAGGTAATTGACTAAATTCGCAATCCAAAACTACCACCTAATTCCTTCCACATGGCTCAGGACCGCTTTCAGTACCACGATTATTTTCAAATGGACGAGTTGCTCACCGAAGAGCATTTGCTTGTACGCAACAGTGTTCGTGAATGGGTAAAGCGCGAGGTGTCTCCGATTGTTGAGGAATATTGTCAGCGGGCAGAGTTTCCGAAACAATGGATCAAGGGGCTAGCGGAGATCGGTGCTTTTGGACCGTATATTCCAGCCGAATATGGCGGTGGCGGTATGGATCAGATTACATACGGCTTGATCATGATGGAATTAGAACGCGGTGATTCTGGATTGAGGTCCACCGCCTCGGTGCAAAGTTCCCTGGTGATGTATCCCATCTTTACCTACGGTAGTGAAGAGCAGCGTAAAAAATACTTGCCCAAGCTTGCTTCCGGTGAATTCATGGGATGTTTTGGACTGACAGAGCCCGATCATGGATCTAATCCGGGTGGTATGCTGACCAACATCAAGGATATGGGCGATCATTACCTGCTCAACGGCGCCAAGATGTGGATTAGCAATGCACCATTTGCCGATATCGCAGTTGTTTGGGCAAAGGATGAACAAGGCGTAATTCGCGGCGTAATCGTTGAACGTGGTATGGAAGGATTCTCAACTCCTGAAACGCACGGTAAATGGTCGCTTCGTGCCAGTGCCACAGGCGAATTAGTGTTTGACAATGTAAAAGTTCCGAAAGAAAATCTTTTGCCGAATGTAAAAGGACTGAAAGGTCCGCTAGGTTGCCTAAACTCCGCTCGCTATGGAATTGCCTGGGGAGCCATTGGTGCAGCCCTGGATTGTTACGATTCCGCGTTGCGCTACTCCAAGGAAAGGGTCCAGTTTGGCCGTCCAATTGGAGGATTCCAATTGCAGCAAAAAAAATTGGCCGAGATGATTACCGAAATCACCAAGGCGCAGTTGCTTACTTGGCGATTAGGAGTTCTTAAAAATGAAAACCGTGCGACGCCTTCACAAATCTCCATGGCTAAACGCAACAACGTCAACATGGCCCTTGAAATCGCCCGCGAAGCTCGTCAGATCCACGGTGGTATGGGTATTACTGGTGAATACCCAATCATGCGTCACATGATGAACCTGGAATCAGTTATTACCTACGAAGGAACTCACGATATTCATTTGCTCATCACCGGTTACGATGTCACCGGCATCAGTGCGTTCGAATAATAGAACCTCTGGTTTTTGTCAATAGATCCCGTTGCGTTTAAGCAAGTCATTTATTTCAGGCACTTGTTTCATGCGGTGAACAGAGTTTTTTTTGAGTAATTTTGCGTTTACATATTAAGGAAAGTTGGCTTTGGAAATCAGGGAAAAGAGATGGACGTTGAAACCGCAGGGGAATGCCCGGCAAGCGGAATTGTTGGCTGCAGATTTGCGGATTAGCCCAGTTTTGGCCAATCTTTTATTGCAACGTGGCATTACCAATTTCGAAGGCGCCAAAAAATTTTTCAGACCTACACTCGATGAACTTTACGATCCTTTCCTGATGAAGGATATGGATCTGGCCGTCGTCCGTATAAAGCAAGCCGTAGATCGCGGTGAACACATCATGATCTATGGTGATTACGATGTCGATGGAACTACAGCGGTAGCCCTCGTCTATTCGTTTATTCATTCGTTTTATCCAAACGTAGATTACTACCTGCCCGATCGCTACAAGGAAGGCTACGGCATCTCCACGCAGGGAATCGATTTCGCAGCCGAGAAAGGATTCTCGCTCATCATTGCCCTGGATTGCGGCATTAAATCGATTGACAAAGTCGATTATGCAAAATCAAAGAACATCGATTTTATCATTTGCGATCACCACCGACCTGGTGATCAATTACCCGCTGCAGTAGCTGTGCTGGATCCCAAACGTTCCGATGACACCTATCCGTTTAACGAGCTTTCTGGTTGTGGCATAGGATTCAAATTGATCCAAGGATATGCCGCCCAAAATGATATTCCCTTCGAAAAACTCCATCGCTATCTCGACCTTGTTGCAATCAGTACAGCCGCAGATATCGTTCCGATAGTAGATGAAAATCGCATTCTGGTACATTACGGATTACATCAGTTAAATACCAAACCCCGTCATGGCGTTGAAGCGATTCTCAAATTGAACAACCTGCAGCGTACCGAACAGCCCGATAAGGATGGAAACTTCACGCTACGGTATAATTTGTCAGTCAGTGATCTTGTATTCTCCATCGGACCCCGTATCAATGCAGCTGGTAGGATTCATGACGCTCGCCATGCTGTAGATTTGCTCATTTCTTCAAATCCAGCGGAGGCCTTGGCCAATAGTAATCGGATCAACGAGCACAATACCGAGCGCAAAAGTCTTGACGTTAAAATCACCCAGGAAGCACACACGATCATTGAAGAAGATCCATTGTTCATCCGCAAGAAAACAACAGTCCTGTTTAGCTCGGATTGGCACAAGGGAGTCATCGGCATTGTAGCATCCAGACTGATGGAGCGATATTATCGTCCTACGATTATCCTTACTGAATCAAATGGCTTGGCAACTGGCAGCGCCCGTTCAGTCAAAGATTTTGATATCTATAATGCGATTGAATCATGTTCCGATTTGCTGGAACAATTCGGTGGTCACATGTATGCTGCCGGACTGACACTGAAGATGGAAAACCTGTCCGCTTTTACTCAACGCTTCGAGGAAGTGGTGGAGAAGACAATCGAAGAACGGATGCTGGTACAAGAAGTCGAAATCGATGCCGACCTCCGCTTTTCGGAAATTAATGCCAGCTTCTACAATATCCTCAAGCAATTCGCGCCCTTCGGACCCGGTAATATGAGTCCGGTTTTTCGTACCGAGAATGTCCGTGACACCGGACTTTCACGAGTGGTAGGGAACAATCACCTTAAGCTTAACCTGGCAGAAGACGAGAATACCCGATTCGGTATGGATGGTATCGCTTTTCAAATGGGACAGTTTTATCCCTTTATCTCCCGCCGTATTCCATTCGATGTCTGCTACATTCTTGAAGAGAATAATTTCAATGGCAAGACCAACCTTCAGTTAAACATAAAGGACATCAAGGTTCAGTAACCTCCGCGGAGGTTGTAATTCAGTAATTAGTTGAAAGTTGTTTTTCTGTATAGGCATCATTGGCCAACACAGGTATTACGCTTCATGGCTGACGTTTCGCCAATCGTTCGAGTAACGACATGGTCAGTGATAGGATGATGCTAAATAAAAAGGCTGTCCAGAAACTGTGAACGGAAAATCCTGGCACAATCCTGTCTACCAACATGATTATGAAGGCATTGATGAACAATAAAAACACTCCGAAGGTGACCAATGTGATGGGAATGGTTAAAAAAACCAGTACAGGCTTGATAATGGCATTTAGCACCGAAAGCACCGTAGCGACCACCAAGGCTGTCCATCCGCTTTTTAAATCCACTCCGGGAAGTAAAAAAGCCGTCATTAATACTGCCAGTGCGCTGATAATCAGGCGTAATAAAAATTCCATGTCCGAAAGTTAAATATTAACTGTTGATGAACGAAGAAAACTTACCTTCCTAAATAGCGAAAGTTGCTTAAATTTACCGCACAAATTTATAGCACCTATGAGTAACGACCATTCAGGCGGGGTAAAATTCTACAACAACGTACTTGCCATCTTTGACAAGGCTGCATCCTTTACGGATATCGAGCCAGGTATCTTACACCAAATCAAGGTGTGCAACAGTACCTACAAATTCCATTTCCCAGTTGAAGTTGATGGGAAAGTAAAGGTAATTGAAGGTATTCGTGTGCAACACAGTCATCACAAATCTCCTACCAAAGGCGGTATTCGTTACAGCGAAATGGTAGACGAAGATGAGGTGAAAGCACTCGCAACACTTATGACCTTTAAGTGTGCAGTGGTTGATGTTCCTTTCGGTGGAGCAAAAGGGGGTATCAAAGTAAACCCTGCACAATTCTCTGATAAACAAATGGAGCGAATCACGCGCCGCTATACCACCGAGCTGATCAAGAAAAGTATGATCGGTGCAGCCATCGACGTTCCCGCTCCGGATTATGGCAGCGGTCCACGTGAGATGGCCTGGATTGCGGATACCTATGCAACTTTCCGCTATGATGATTTGAATGCACTTGGTAGTGTCACAGGTAAACCACTTGGTCAAGGTGGTATTCAGGGCCGTACCGAAGCAACAGGTCAAGGGGTCTATTACGGCATTCGTGAAGCCATGCGCAACACGGAGGACATGAAAAAGATTGGTCTTACGCCAGGACTTGAAGGGAAGCGAGTTATCGTACAAGGCTTAGGTAACGTAGGTTATTACTCGGCCAAATTCTGTTCAGAAGGTGGAGCATTGGTGGTTGGTATCGCTGAGCGCGAAGGCGGCATTTACAATGAGAACGGACTTGATATCGAATCGGTATTCAAGCACCGCAAAGAGAGCGGTAGCATCTTAAATTATCCGGGCGCTAAGAATTTTACAAACTCCATGGAAGTACTCGAACAAGAGTGCGATGTACTGATCCCTGCCGCTCTTGAAAATCAGATCACAAAAGAAAACGCGCCACGACTGAAAGCGAAAATAATCGCTGAAGGTGCCAACGGCCCAGTGACCAAAAACGCGGAGGATATTCTCATCGAGCGTGGTATCATGGTTATCCCTGATCTTTTCCTCAACGCAGGGGGAGTGACCGTTTCCTATTTTGAATGGTTGAAAAACCTTTCACACGTACGCTTCGGTCGTATGGAGAAACGTTTTCAGGAAATGTCCAGCCTAAAACTCCTGACTACGATTGAAAATATTACCGGTAAATCCCTTTCTGCCAGCGAGCGAAAAGTACTCACACATGGTGCGGATGAGATTGATCTGGTTCGTTCAGGATTGGAAGAAACCATGATCTTCGCGTACAATGAAATCCATGAAATCCTTCGTCAGAATCCTAAGATCGGAGACTTACGCACTGCAGCTTTCGTTAGTAGTATCCGCAAATTAGGTGTTTCTTATAACGCACTCGGAATTTTCCCATGATCGGGATGGTCCGCAAAAAAAAGTGCAGCTCGCGAGAACTGCACTTTTTTTTGTCCTGATCGTAACGGATCAGATGATTAGCATGGCATCGCCATAACTATAGAAACGATATTTTTCTTTGATGGCCACTTTGTAGGCATGCATCACATGGTCGTATCCGCCAAATGCCGCCACCATCATCATCAAGGTGGATTCAGGCATGTGGAAGTTGGTGACCATGCAATTAGCAATAGAGAAATCATACGGAGGGAAGATGAACTTATTGGTCCATCCATCGAAAGGCTTTAATTCACCTTGCGTAGATACAGAGTTCTCAATCCCGCGCATGACAGTAGTACCTACTGCACAGATTTTTTTCTTACCCGCTTTGGCTTTATTGACAATATCGCAGCAGTCCTGCGGAACAATCACTTGCTCGGAATCCATTTTGTGCTTGGTCAAATCTTCTACTTCTACCGGTCGGAAGGTGCCTAAGCCAACGTGTAATGTCATTTCAGGGAAATGGACACCTTTAAGTTCAAGACGCTTCATCAGCGGCAAACTAAAGTGCAATCCAGCCGTCGGAGCGGCTACGGCTCCTTCGTGGCGTGCAAAAATCGTCTGGTAACGATGCTCATCCTCAGGCTCCGCTTTTCGCTTGATATATTTTGGAAGCGGAGTATGTCCGAGCGACATCACCGTTTTCTTGAACTCATCGTACGGACCATCGAATAAGAAGCGTAAAGTACGGCCACGTGATGTGGTGTTATCAATTACCTCAGCAACTAATAAGTCGTCGTCTCCGAAATACAATTTGTTACCGATGCGGATTTTACGAGCAGGATCTACCAGCACGTCCCACAAACGACTCTCACGGTTCAATTCACGCAGTAAGAAAACTTCAATCTTTGCACCGGTCTTTTCCTTATTGCCGTACAATCGGGCAGGGAAAACTTTGGTATTATTGACAATCATGGCGTCGCCATCGTCAAAGTAACTCAAGATGTCGTGGAACTTCTTATGCTCGATCTTTCCAGTCTTTCTGTCAAGCACCATCAAACGGGCATCTTCACGATTCTTGGCCGGATGCGTTGCAATCAGGTTGTCCGGAATGCTGAATTTAAATTGGGATAATTTCATGGGATAGGTTAGGTGGTCGTTGTTGAAAACCTGATTGGATTCCAACCACTTCAAAATCAATTAGGGGCGGCAAAGATAATATCGCCATACCCCCCTTGTAAAGGATTTGGACACATTTATTTTCAGTGTCCATTTTAATGTAAAAATATGAAAATGAAATGGTTAAGATAAAAAGGCAGCGGGAGACACCGCTTCAGCGGCTGAATAGGAACCTATGCGAGTCCTTCTGAGCGTCGAAAGGTAGCCGCCGCATCCCAGCTTTTGACCGATATCATGGGCTAATGATCGGATGTAGGTGCCCTTACTGCAAACCACTTTGAAGTCAACCTCAGGAAGCGCTATCCGGCCAATGGAGAATTCTTTGATTTCAATTTCACGAGCCTGAATCGGGACCTCGGCTCCTTTACGGGCAAGGTCGTACGCTCGTTCACCAGCAATGCGAATAGCAGAGTGAATGGGTGGTAATTGACTAATCTTTCCGACGAATTCGGCTGCAGCTGCGCGAATGGATTCCTCGGTAATGCCTTCCAGCGGCTGATGTTGCTCAGGCTCTGATTCTAAATCGTAGGTCGGAGTGATGGCGCCAAGCGTGATGGTACCCGTATATTCTTTTTCTTGAGCTTGTATCCCCATGATCTGTTTGGTCATGGGCCCTGTGCAAATGATCAGCAATCCCGTCGCCAGCGGATCCAGCGTGCCGGCATGCCCTACTTTCAATTTCTTTTTTAAGGTCTTCCGAGTGGTCGGATCTTCCACGTCTTTCAGAACGTCTTGAAGAATAACACGTTTGATTCTATTGACCGCATCGAAGGAGGTCCATCGTAGCGGCTTATCGATCAGCAGGATACGGCCGGTCGAAAGATCTGCCTTGGGATCGTGAATTACTTCAGGATTCATACAAGTGACAATGGAATTTCCAGGAAATAAAGTAATAAGAGGACCAAACCGACCACTATACGATAATAGCCGAATACTTTGAAACCGTGTTTGGTGAGATAAGCAATGAATGAACGGATGGCCAGAAAGGCAACTACGAAGGCTACCAGGTTGCCGATCAACAGCAACAGCAATTGCCCTTCCGCAAATCCTCCGCCGACTTGCACGAAGTCTAATAGGTCTTTGGCAGTGGCAGCAAACATCGTGGGTACTGCCAGGAAAAAAGAGAATTCGGCGGCGGCTCGCTTGTTTAATTTTTGGGTAAGTCCACCGATGATAGTAGCAGCCGAGCGCGATACACCCGGTATCATGGCAATCACCTGAAAACATCCGATCAAAAAGGATTTTCGGTCGCTGTGAAGTTCGTTGTCTCCCCGTTCCTCAGCGGCTTTGAACCATCGGTCAAGGAATAGAAACAGGACTCCTCCTGCCAATAACATGATGGCTACCACCACGACATTATCCAACAGCAAATCGATCTGCTTTTTCAATAACAAACCAACTATTGCTGAAGGAATAAAAGCAATTATTAATCGACGATAGAACTGGATCTTTGCTGGCCAATCGCCTCCGGCTGGAAGAAATTTTTTCCAGTAAATGACAACGACCGATAAAATGGCTCCTAGTTGAATGCAGACGGTAAAAAGCTTGGTAAAATCTTCCTGGGCTATACCCATAATCGATGAGGCGATGATCATGTGCCCAGTCGAAGAGATCGGAAGAAACTCTGTGATTCCCTCTACGATAGCTAATACAATGGCTTGAATAAGGTCCATATTAATCGTTTTATAGCGGACTTAAAATGCAAGGAATTGCGGCAACCCCGAACAGGAATTCTAAAAGTTACCCGCAAAGGAGTACTCCAAAA
>CANIAS010000061.1 GCA_947465495.1 Candidatus Pollutiaquabacter sp.
CTACTTAAAATACCGTGAATCCGAAAGTCAGCGGTTGAAAGAACCGAAAACCGAGACCATTACACTTAAACCCTCGGATCAGGTCTCCGAGTTCACCATGATGGCTGCATTCGGCGGACTACTTGGCGCAAAGATTTTTCACGTATTGGAATATTGGGACGACTTTATTGCAGATCCTATTGGCATGTTCTTTAGCGGTTCCGGACTGACGATGTACGGCGGATTAATAGTGGGATCTATGACCGTCCTATGGTATGCTCGCAAGAATAACATCGGACTATTACACCTCTGTGATGCGGCTGCACCTGGATTAATGCTTGCGTATGGTACCGGTCGACTCGGCTGCCAACTCTCAGGGGATGGCGATTGGGGTATTGTGAATACCACTGCGAAGCCTGCATACATGAATTTTCTCCCCGATTGGTTTTGGAGTTTCAAATATCCGCACAATGTGGTGAACGAAGGGATTCCGATAGATGGTTGTCAAGGAAAATATTGCTACGAATTGGCGCAAGGTGTATTCCCAACGCCCTTGTATGAAGCCATTGCCTGCATCTTGTTGTTCTTTGCGCTCTGGTCGTTGCGTAAAAAAATCACGGTTCCCGGAAGAATGTTCTTCTTGTATTTGCTTTTCAATGGTATCGAGCGGTTTCTCATCGAATTGATTCGAGTGAATTCCAAATACCACCTTGGCTCGTTCTCCTTTACACAAGCTCAATTGATTTCCACGTTACTCATCCTAACTGGTATCACCGGTTGGTGGCTTCTAAAAAAAGATTCCCGTACTGCATGAACCTAGCAGACATTTGCCATGCTGTGACGCGGCTAACCAGTGACGTGGGGCAGTTCATCCTTGCCGAGCGTTTATCGTTCCAATCCTCTGCTATTGAACGAAAGGGGCATAATGATCTCGTTTCCTATGTGGATAAGGAAGCCGAAAGTCGATTAGTGGAACAACTCACTGAACTAATACCTGATGCCGGTTTTCTGACCGAAGAAAACACCAAGCAGGTTCAAGGTAAATCTTACTGTTGGATCATCGATCCATTGGATGGAACCACGAATTTCATTCACGGCATTCCCTGCTTTTGCATTAGTATAGGATTACACTACGAAGGTCAGCCGGTATTGGGCGTCGTCCATGAACTAAACTTGAATGAATGTTTCTATGCCTGGAAAAATGGCGGTGCTTACCTCAACGGTAAAAAGATTAGGGTTTCCGAAGTTTCCGTCGTTTCCGATAGTCTGATTGCAACGGGATTCCCCTACCATGATTACAACCGTATGAAGCCGTACATGGAAGTATTTGACCACCTCATGCATCATTCTCACGGACTGCGTCGGTTAGGTAGCGCAGCTGCTGACTTGGCCTATACTGCAGCCGGACGATTTGAAGCTTTCTATGAATATGGATTAAACCCGTGGGATGTGGCCGCTGGCGTAGTGTTGGTGCAAGAGGCCGGCGGAGTTGTGTCGGATTTTTCAGGAACGGACAATCACACCTTTGGCAAAGAAATCATTGCTTCAAACGCCAAAATCTATCCGGAATTCTTGGAAATTATTCAGGAAAAATTCGGTGCTGACCGATAAAATCAGTTTTTCTCCTGCGCCATCGAACTGACGCCGTAAAACAATTCCACTTGGAAGCGTTTGTCAAAGACATCCAATTGATTGGCCGCCGCTTCTGAAATCTTAATTATCAAGCCGGCATTATCGCCAGTATCCGGCAATTGACCAACGACCTTTACAAACAATGATCGGTCATTCATCTTATTTTTCACTTTAATGATTGTTCCAATCGGCGCTGTGCGGTGCAGTGCATAATATTTATTGGGATTGATATCCTCATCTTCGATCCAGCTGGCAACACCACTTTCGCTAACATCGGAACGATTATTTGAAAAAATATAGCCATTGATGGTCTTGGAATTGCTGGATGGCTTTTTGACAATTTTAACTTCAGGTGCAGGTGTGTTGATTGGCGCCTCTTCAACGACCTCCGGTTGTGCTACAGGCTTTGGAACCTCTGGTTTCGGGCTAGATTTTGTGGACGTGTAATCCACCGGAAGAAAATTGCCTTTGGGATTCTTAATGACCAACTCCTGACCAACTTCAATGGTGTAATTCTTCAACTTGTTCCATGAAGCTATTGCGGACGGAGTAACTCCGTAAATCTTCGAAATACTAAAAACGGTCTGACCTGGAATAACCTTGTGTTTTACCATTGAAGGATTCGTATCACCAACAGAAACGTCCGTTGACGATTTCTGAATAGCTGTGGTCGGAATCGCTTGAGTAGTCGGAGCTGTAGCATCCTTCTTTGAGCTTTCAGTCTTTACAGGTGTTGGCTCTGGAACAATCTTTTCTGCGTTAGCAGCAGGCACCGCGACTGATTGCTTATCAATAAAGTTTTTTTGAAAACGCGGGTCATTGGACTTTGGTTTTGGCGGGATATTGATTACTTGACCAACCTTTAAGATCTCGGCAGATTGTTTATTCGCTAAACGCAATTCAGTATAATTCACAGAAAACCTTCTGGATATCGAATACCAATTCTCATTCAATTCAACTTTATGAAGAATCATCGAACTGCTGGCTGAATTCGAGACGCCGACAGAGTCAACCGTTGTTGCTGAAACTGACATGCGAATGCACAGCAATAAAAATAACGAAACGAAAAAGCGGGAGGATTTCAACGTGTAAATCATAGGTCAAATGTAATGATAACAGCAATTGTTAGGCAAACAGATTAGCGTCAATTACTTGAAACAATCAACGGGTTGTTAGATGACGATTCATTTCAAATTCTAGTTAAATCACTATTTACTTTTTCCCGAATCGAGAATAATCCGGCAAATGTCAAGAGCCCGTTTAATATTAACAGTTCAAAACCGAATTTATAACCATTGAACCAAACCACTGAATACTCATTTAGGAAATAACAGGCCGCAGGAGCCAACAAGCAAATCAAAGGCACCAATCGGTCCTTTACAGCAAATCGACTGAACAGTCCGAAAGAATATAGTCCTAACAATGGACCATAGGTATAACTGGCGACTGTAAAGAGCTTTCCAATGACGGCATCGTCGTTAATCATCCTGAATATCACGATGACCAGTAATAAAAGAAAAGCAAAACCAATGTGCACCATGTATCGCAAACGTTTTTGCTCGGCTTCCGAAATCCCCTTACGTTTAATATCAAGAATATCGATGCAAAAGGATGCCGTTAAAGCCGTCAATGCACCATCTGCAGAAGGGTAAGCTGCAGAGATTAACCCAATAATAAAAAACACCGCTGAAAGTGTTCCTAATTGTCCGAGAGCAATTACTGGAAAAAGATCATCCGACGTCCGTACTACAGGCGGTATGGACATACCGGAGGAATACGTGTACAACAACACACCTAACGCCAGAAAAAGCAGGTTGATGAATACAAGAACAATACTAAAAGTCACCATGTTTGTTTGTGATCCTTTTAGGGTGCGAACACTAATATTCTTTTGCATCATTTCCTGATCCAATCCGGTCATCGCAATAGCGATGAACATTCCACCCAGGAAGTGTTTTAAAAAATGATTCTTGGCAGTCCAGTCCGTGACCACTATTTTGGAATACGGTCCATGAAAAACCTTTTCCCAGACATCCCCTATTGAAAAATTGAGCTGACGACTGATTAAAACGATGGTCATAACCAGCGATGCCAGCATAAACGTAGTTTGCAACGTATCGGTCCAGACGATGGTTCGAACCCCTCCTTCATAGGTATAAAGCAAAATCAGCAAGATGAATACCGCAACAGTTAGCCAGAAGGGAACACCCCATGCATCAAAGACAAAGGTTTGCAAGACATTGACGACAATGTATAATCGGAAGGAGGCACCGATGGTGCGGGACAGGATGAAATAAAAGGCTCCAGTCTTATAACTAGTTGGCCCGAAGCGTGTTTCCAAGTACGAATAGATCGAAGTCAGTTTGAGTCGGTAATAAAGCGGCAATAAAACGGCTGCGATGACAGAATACCCTGCGAGATACCCAAAAACGACCATTAGGTAACTAAATTGGGTCGTGCCCACCCAACCGGGTACCGACATAAAGGTGACACCAGAAAGTGAGGCCCCAATCATTCCATACGCGACAATGTACCAGGGCGAGGAACGATTGCCAATAAAGTAGGATTCGTTATCGGCTTTGCGGCTGGTCAACCAAACGACGAAAAAAAGTAGCGCGGAATAGGCTAAAACGCAGGAAAGAATCAAAGTCGGAGACATCGGGAGGTTGTGTATACAAGGTGAAGTAAGTAAATTCGTGTCCGGCCGTGGAAACACCTTCCCCGGAATTATCAACAATACCTTGAGCAGTCTTCCCTCCCGTTTATTAGACGATGCCGTTACTGAGTTTTCCAGGCTTCCCGGCATTGGAAAACGGTCCGCACTTCGATTGGTGCTGCACTTGCTGCGTACCGATGCAAGTGACTCGACCCGACTCGGAGAGGTACTCCTCCGTTTGCGCAAAGAAGTCCGCTATTGCTCGATCTGTCACAACATCTCTGAGCTGCAGGTATGCAACATCTGTTCGGATCCGCGTCGTGACATCACTCAGATTTGCATTGTAGAAGACATTCGCGACGTTATTGCCATTGAGAATACTCAACAATTCAGGGGGAAGTACCACGTCCTCGGAGGTATCATTTCGCCCATGGATGGAATTGGACCGGCGCAACTTACCATTGAGCCATTGATGGAACGGTTAAAATCAGAGGATATTCAAGAAGTTATAATGGCACTCAGTGCTACCATGGAAGGAGACACTACCACATTTTACTTAGTTAAGCGAATACAACAATCCGGTCGGACCGGTTTGCGTTGTTCCACGATTGCACGAGGCGTATCGGTGGGTGATGAATTGGAGTATGCTGATGAAGTAACTTTAGGCCGCTCCATCCTTCAGCGTGTACCCTACGACCAATCCATGATCCGCTAATCCATCCACCGTGAAGCTAAGCGTTGTCATCGTTAATTATAATGTAAAGTACTTTCTGGAGCAATGCCTCCGGAGTGTGGAGCGTGCAGCCCTCGGGTTGGAACTGGAAGTGTTTGTGGTCGACAATAATTCGGTGGATGGTTCCGTGGAGATGATGCAACAGAAGTTTCCGAACATTCATTTGATCGCTAATAAGGACAACCCTGGCTTCTCCAAAGCCAACAATCAAGCAATTAAAATAGCTACGGGTGAGTACATCTTATTATTGAATCCGGACACCGTCGTTGAAGAGGATACCTTTTCCAAGATTATACGTTTCATGGATAGTCATCCTGATGCTGGGGGACTTGGTGTAAAAATGATTGATGGAAGTGGAAAGTTCTTACCCGAATCTAAGCGAGGACTACCAACACCAGCAGTAGCATTTTTTAAAATCTTCGGACTGTCTTTTCTGTTTCCAAAATCAAAAACGTTCGGCAAGTACCATCTTGGATACCTGGATGCCAATGGAACCCACGAAGTAGACGTACTGGCAGGTGCTTTTATGCTGTTGCGTCGAAGCGTACTTGACCGTATCGGATTGCTGGATGAAGACTTTTTCATGTATGGAGAAGATATTGACTTGTCCTATCGAATACAATTGGCCGGATTCAAGAATTACTATTTCCCGGAAACACAAATCATCCATTACAAAGGGGAAAGCACCAAAAAAAGCAGCGTAAACTACGTATTTGTATTTTACAACGCGATGATCATCTTTGCGCGGAAGCATTTTTCTCCTTCCCATGCAAGCACATTTTCCTTCTTCATCCGCTTTGCTATTTACCTCCGAGCAGCAATGGCGGTTTTGGTTCGATTCGGCAAAAAAATGTTGCTTCCTGCACTTGATTTTCTGCTATTGTTTTTCGGCATGCTGTTGTTACAGAATTATTGGGGAATAGTAGTCAATGTGCACTATCCGCCTACATACACCTGGCTGGTTATTCCGATTTATATCGTAACGTGGCTGACATCCGTCTTTTTTAGTGGTGGATACGACCAACCGATTCGGTTTCAGAAAATGATTAGAGGGTTGGCAACCGGCACCATTGCTATTCTAGTAGTGTACGCCTTGTTGCCAGAACAATACCGTTTCTCCCGTGCGATGTTGTTAATAGGTGCTGCTTGGGCAAGTGCTGGAATGGCACTTTTGCGATATGTGTTGCACCTCCTACTCCCCAAACAATTCGCGTTAGCAACGGACGCTAAAAAGAGTATGTTAATTGTAGGTGACCAAGAAGAAGGGCTTCGTGTACTTTCCCTGCTTAATATGAGTGGCACCCATCACAACTTCATCGGCTTTGTACAACCAGAACATCCAACCGGAGATGCGCTTGTCAACGAATACCGACAGTTCCTCCTGGGCAAGGTCAACAAACTCAACGAAATGATCGAGGTGTTTTCTCCAGATGAAATCATTTTTTGCGCAAAGGACATTTCCTCACAAGCGATCATACAACACATGTCAGGTATCGGAGGAAAAGAAGTTGAATTCAAAATTGCTCCTCCTGAAACCATGTTTATCATTGGCTCTTCTTCTATCGACGATCCCGGTGAACTTTACGTAATTGACATTAACAGCATCCGCAAACCATCCAATCGAAGAAACAAACGGTTCTTTGATGTGGCGACTTCATTTCTGCTTTTGCTAATATCACCGATACTCTTGGTTTTGCAGCGGCGACCAGCAGGACTTTACCCGAATTTATTTCGAGTTGTTTTCGGAAAAAAAACACTCGTCGGGTTTTCTCCAAATCTTTTGCACGGGGATGAATTTCCAGCCATGAAGCCAGGGATCCTGCACCCTGCCGACGGATTGTCAGGGATCTTTCCGGATACCGCCACACTTGAACGTCTTAATGCGCTTTATGCTAAAGATTATCAAGTAGTTAAAGACATTGTCATCGTTTGGAAGGGCGTTAGAAATTTGGGGCGATAAGGGTTACTTTAAGACCTTAATTTGTTAAATTTGTCGTTTACGAATCCGAATAACCGGTAGTATATCATACGAAAGAATCATGGTTCAGCTGATCATGCCTAAAATGGGCGAAAGTGTTGCAGAGGCGACAATTTTGAAGTGGCTTAAGAAAGAAGGAGATCGCATTGAAATGGACGAGCCCGTCCTCGAAATCGCGACCGACAAAGTAGATTCTGAAGTCCCATCTCCTACCGCCGGATTTCTTTCAAAGCGAATGTTTGAAGAAGGTCAGGTGGTGAAAGTCGGTGAAGTTATCGCCATGATTGCCGCAGAAGGTGCCACAGCAACGACTAACACTTCGCCCACAGTTGCTCCTGCTCCAAACGCTACTCCTGTTGTTACTCCTACATCAACTCCTGCTCCTGCTGTAACGGTAGCTCAGGAAGAAATTTCGCGTTCGTCAACTTCGGGTAAATTCTATTCGCCGTTGGTACGAAATATTGCCAAAGAAGAAGGTATTTCTATGAGTGAACTGGATACCATTTCCGGTTCAGGCGCTAACCAACGTGTCACCAAACAAGATCTGGTAAAACACTTAGAAGCTAAAAAGAATGGAACAATCCCTGCTCCTGTAGCGCAAACTCAGACGACTGCTTCAATTTCAGCGTCAGTTCAAGCTTCATCGCCTTCCGTTTCCATTCCATCCGGAAACAATACCGAGATCATCGAAATGGATCGTATGCGCAAGTTAATTGCGGATCACATGGTGATGTCCAAACACACATCCCCGCACGTTACTTCCTTCGTCGAAGCAGATGTCACCAACATGGTGAAGTGGCGCGAAAAAGTAAAAGGTGATTACGAAAAACGTGAACGTGAAAAAATCACCTTCACACCGATCTTTATTGAGGCTGTTTGTAAATCCATTCGCGACTTCCCGATGATCAATGTCTCTATCGACGGCAATCGGATCATCGTCAAGAAAAATATCAACATCGGGATGGCTGCAGCGCTCCCTTCCGGAAACCTCATCGTGCCGGTCATCAAGAGTGCAGACCTGTTAAACTTAAACGGTTTAACCAAAATGGTCAATGATTTAGCTAGCCGTGCGCGTTCCAACAAATTGAAACCAGACGAAATTCAAGATGGCACGTTTACACTTACAAACGTAGGCACTTTCGGAAATGTCATGGGAACCCCGATTATCAATCAGCCACAGGTAGCCATCCTGGCAACAGGTGCCATTCGCAAAAAACCCGCCGTGATTGAGACCCCTGAAGGCGATACCATTGGTATTCGTCACATGATGTTCCTATCGCTTTCCTACGATCACCGAGTTGTAGACGGATCCCTGGGCGGTAGTTTCCTTCGTCGTGTGGCTGATTATCTGGAGAAGTTCGATGTTAACCGGGTCATTTAACCGGTTTTTTACTCTTTTATAATTTACACGATGTTCATTCAATCCCGCAGCGTTTGCTGCATATTATTGGCGTTTGGTTGCTCACTCATCTCAATACCATTAACTGCACAAAAGGCAAAAACCCATGCATTGACCGCTGACGAAGCCAAGATTGTCAAGAAGGATGCTGCCACCATGTTCGCCTCTGAAAATTATAACGGAGCCTTGAAGGGGTATATCGATCTTCAAAAGAGCGCTCCTGATAATCTCGATTATAATTACAAGTTGGGCATTTGTTACTTAATGACCAACGCTGAAAAGAAAAAAGCGGTAGCCCCTTTGGAATTTGTGATCCATGGGAAAGAACCAAAAAAAGAAAGCTGGTTTTATCTTGGAATGGCCTACCTGTTTTCGCTACAATACGACGAAGCTATTCAGGCTTTCAATCATTTCAAATCTTTTCCTGGTGTGAAACCGGTGAAGGATTTCTTACCCGTCGATCGCCTCCTGGAAATGTGTTCCAACGGTAAATTATTGGTAGCGCAACCTATTGACGTATCCTTCGAGAATCTAGGCAAATCAATCAATACCATTTACGACGAATACAATCCATACATCTCTGCAGATGGAAATCAACTTGTATTCACTTCCAGACGCAAAGGAAATATGGGCGGCTTCATTGAGGATCTTGGAATCTTCACAGCGGATGTCTACTGGAGCACGTGGAAGGATACCGCCTGGACAAAAGCCAAAGGTTTGGGTGGTATGACCAATACCGAATGGGACGAAGAGTGCGTCAGTGTTTCACCAGATGGCAATCAGTTGTTTCTCTATTGTGACAATGCGGAATCGTATGCTGATATCAGCGTCTCCACCTTGAAAGGAAAAATGTGGCAGAAGCCAGTGCTGCTGAATGAACAAGTCAACTCCAAAGGATACGAAGGCGCCGCATGCATGTCTATGGACGGAAGCATGATTATTTTCTCCTCGACCCGAAAGGATGGATTAGGCGGAAGCGATTTATACACAGTTAAAAAAGAAAAGAATGGCGAATGGGGAACTGCTCTTTCGATCGGCTCAACGCTTAATACCAAATACGATGAGGATGCGCCTTTCCTTTCGGTAAATGGAAAAGAACTTTACTTCAGTTCCAAGGGCCATAATTCCATGGGTGGCTACGATGTATTCCGTTCTACGTGGAATGAATCATCGAGCACGTGGAGTGCGCCTGTCAATGTAGGATATCCATTCAACGATGCCGAGGATAATGTATTTATTTCTATTTCAGGAGATGGTCGATACGCCTACGTTTCCGCTATCCGACCGGAAGGTTTTGGTGAGCGCGACATTTACCGAGTTACCTTCAACAATTCGACCGGCCACGACTTCAACAGCGTCATTAATGGATCGCTGGTTTCATTGAATGGCGGGAAACCAGAAATCACCCGTATCACCTTGTCTGACAAGAATGGTTTGCCGGTTATGGATTTCAAACCTGGCTATACTACGAATCGTTTCGTCCTGGTCGCTAAACCTGGAACGTACTCTCTGAAAGTAGAGGGATATCACTTCGAACCGCTGACCGAAGAATTGGTGATCGGCGATAATGACACTGCCACCATCGATAAAGTCATTTCCGTCAATCTATCCAAATAACTCATGGAACTACAACTCAAGCGCCCCTTGGTCTTTCTTGACCTTGAAACAACTGGCATCAATATCGGAACCGACCGGATTATTGAAATTGCATTACTGAAAGCCTTGCCCGGCGGGAAAGTAGAATCAAAATGTTGGCGCGTGAATCCTACGATTCCCATTCCAGCTGAATCCACCAAGGTGCACCACATTACCGACGAAGACGTAAAAGATGCGCCAACCTTTAAAGACTTATCCAAGGAACTTCATACGTTTATGGGTGGATGTGATTTGGCCGGATACAATTCTAATAAATTTGATATCCCGATTCTGATCGAAGAATTCACCCGTGCAGGCATCGATTTTGATCTGACCGACCGTAAGCTGGTCGACGTGCAGAATATCTTCCATAAGATGGAGCAGCGCACGCTTTCCGCTGCGTATAAATTCTATTGCAACAAAGACCTGGTAAATGCACATAGCGCAGAAGCGGACACCTTGGCGACCTTTGAAGTACTGCTTTCTCAATTGAGTCGTTATGAGACACTGAAAAACGATGTGGACTTCCTTGCACAATTCTCCAGCATTAGTAAAAACGTGGATCTGGCCGGGCGAGTCGTTATGAATGATGCCAACGTTGAGGTCTTCAACTTTGGAAAATATAAAGGACAACCAGTACGCGATGTTTTCAAAAAGGAACCCTCCTATTACGACTGGATGATGAAAGGCGACTTCGCTACCAATACCAAGAATGTTATCACACAAATACGCCTAAAAGATTTTAACGGCGGCAAGTAATCGATTACTCATGAAGATCATATGCATTGGACGGAATTATGTAGCTCACGCACAGGAATTGAAAAACGAAGTTCCTACTGAGCCTGTATTTTTCCTCAAACCTGACACTGCTATATTACCTCCAGGACGGGCTTTCTACTTGCCCGACTTCTCCAACGACATACACCACGAAGCCGAATTGGTGCTAAAGATCTGTAAGGAGGGAAAAAACATTGCCGAAGAATTCGCACATCGTTACTACGACCAAATCTCTGTTGGACTCGACTTCACGGCGCGTGACATACAACAACGTCAGAAAGAAAAAGGATTGCCGTGGGAGCCCGCCAAAGCCTTTGACCATTCATCACCGGTAGGGAAATTCATCCCTATCAGTAGTGTCAAGGATCCAACCACGTTTGCTTTTCACATGACTAAAAATGGGGCATCTATCCAGTCCGGCACGATACAAGAAATGATTTTTTCGTTCGATAAAATCATCAGTTATGTTTCCAAGTATATAACCTTACGCAAAGGAGATTTGATATTTACCGGTACACCCAAAGGAGTGGGACCTGTAAAAGCAGGGGATGAATTAGTCTTGTTCCTGGAAGGGGAACAACTGCTATCTGTAAAAATAGCCTAAGAAAATTTAGCTTCCAGACTCCTTGGAGGCTCCACCGATTTCAAGGGCTTCACCAGCGCCAGCATTGAGCGACTCCTTGTTCATCGACACCAACCATTTACCATCTTCTTGTATTAACGTCAAAGGTGCAGGTTGATCGGCAGAACCAGAGGGTTTGTACATCACGGTGGCAACATCGCCTTCCACACGTTCTGATACAATTTCGAATTTCAGTTCCTCAAACGAAGAATCAGGTGACATTTTTTTAAAACCAATCAACATATCCATCATACGGTCCGTCTCTTCGGTACCATAATCCTTGGCACGACTGTAATCGCCCGATCCAAAAGAAGACAGGAAACTTTCCGCCACTTCACGAGGCGAGTCCCCTTTTCCACAACCAACGGAAAACCAAGCTGCAAGAAGTGTAATCAAGAAGTAGGCGGTAGTTCGTTTGTAATTTTTCATAGTTGAATCAGGAATCAATAAGTTGAGCGAATGAATTGCAGTAAACATTTTCCAGTGAAATATAAGTCACCCCAGTAAAGGTCGTCAAAGGTAAGGAAATTTTACCCGAAGATGCCTTTCGGTACGACTGGTAGATCAGCTCGGTGCAATAGAGCTTACGATCTTCCGAGAGGTCGAAATCAGTATCGAACAAAACGTGTAAACGCCAATATTGTAAGGCAGTAATAACAGCGTTTTGACGGATAGAGTTGTCGTCTGAGAGTCGGTAAACGGCAAAAAAAGTTGCTACGGAATCCGCCAGAAATTGCTGCAACGGCTCCAACCGTATTCCGTCAAAAGCAGCCCCTTCCCCACCGGCAACATGCAACACCGACCAATGCCCTGTATTTCTAACCAATAATCCCGCATGCGAATATTTCTTTTCATGCACTGAAAATTCACAAGCCATATCGCTGATGATACCACGGCCTCTGCGAAGAATCACATCACCTTCCTGAAAACAAGAAGTATCCGGAAATAGCCGGTGATCAATGGATGTTAATGGTTTCTCCGAATGAAACGTGGATAACGACACAATCGCAACGACGATAGCAGCAGCTAACAACAAAAAGGAGACGATTCGCATGAGGGATCAAACAGGAATTGAAATAATAAACTCCGATCCTTTACCTTCAGCACTAACCACCGACACTCGACCCTGATGGATTTTGGTAATAATGTCATAACTCAATGAAAGCCCAAGACCAGTGCCACTTCCCAGCGGCTTGGTCGTGAAAAACGGATTGAAAATCTTATCCTGTATATTCAATGGTATTCCCTCCCCATTGTCCTTTATATGAATATGAACGAATGATCCTTGAAGGTCAATTTTAATGGATAATTCAGGCTCGTAATTCTTATAACCTGTTTTTTCCATAGCCGTCTTTTTACTAGCCATAGAATAGAAGGCATTATTACACAAGTTAAGGATGACCCGGTTAAATTCCTGAGGTACAATATTGAACTTTGGTAAGGATTCATCTTTAACAAAATTCAACCGACAATTGAAGTTGGGTTGAATAATTTGGAATCCTTTATAGGCAAGTCGAAACATGCCAGAAATCTGATCGAAAACATCGGTCAACTGCATTTCACCGGTTCCTGTCCTACCCTGTAAAAGCATGCTTTTGATGGTGGCATCTACTCGGATTCCATGTTGATGAATCTTTGCAATATTCACTTCGAGATCCGCTAAGAGTCGTTCTCGTTCGATAGGGTCTTTTTCAGATCTCACCTCACCAATGAGATCTTTGGCTACGGCTGAAAAGTTTATGACGAAATTCAGTGGATTTTGAATCTCGTGGGCGACACCAGTACTAAGCTGCACCAACGACGCCATTTTCTCTGATAGCATCAGCTGTTGCTGCGTAGTTCCAAGCTGATCCAACGCTTCTTTCAACTCCTTATTCCGTTCGTGAAGGTCTTGCGTACGCTCTTGCACAATTTGGGTGAGTTCTTCTTCCCTGCGTCTCAATGAATTCACCAGTCGGTAATTCTGATTTTGTAAACGTTGTGTCAGGATTCCAATCATTTTTTCCAAAACATCCGGACGGTCTTTCAACAACAAATAGAATGTATCACGATGTATTTGAAGAAAATCTGTATCCGACAAGGTGGTTACGGTCATGGTACGTGGTCCGCGATCTAATAATGCCAACTCACCCACCATATCACCTTGTTTGAATTCCGCTACCACTTGACCTTCATCGTGTACTTTGACAGATCCTTGGGCAATAATCAACAGAAAGTCTCCGTCTTCACCTTTACTGATCACTTCCGTACCTGCCGCAAATGAAATCGTTTCACTCTGAGAAGCCAATTTGGATAGCAAATCGATGGGAAGCGGTCCGAACAAATCGGATTTCATCAGCACCTCAGCGAATTTACTGGTATCCATGGCATATCAGAATTTACATGCTGCACATCTTCAAATATAGGCAATCGAGATAATTACAATATGACCTGTACGATGCTCACATACGATCTGGGACACGGATACCCAATAAACGGGTAGACTCTTTCAATGTTGTTGCCACCACCTGTGATAATCCAAGCCTAAAAGCCGATGCTGCAGGAGCTGACTCATCAACGATAACATGGTCGTGATAAAAATGATTAAACGCCTTTGCTAACTCATAAGAATAATTGGCCATCAATGCAGGAGACAAAGATTGCGCTGCAGCTGCCAATACTTCAGCATAGTGATACAACTGCTGAACGACTTTTTTTTCAGCAAGGCTCATGGAATAGCCCGAGGTTGAAACTCCAGTCAAACCTGA
>CANIAS010000062.1 GCA_947465495.1 Candidatus Pollutiaquabacter sp.
ATTTCACCGTAGGTAGGGAAGTGGATTCCGGTTTCCCACGTCAGGCTCAATTGTTCGTTCAATTTAACGTGAACACCGATGCCGCCATAATACTCAAGGCCGGTATTACCGCCTTCTATCAATTGATTTTGATATCCGTTGGCTTCTATACCATAATGAGCGATGCCAAGACCAGCGGTAGCATATGGGCCAAAACGAGCATCTTCTTTCAGTAGATAACCGTTGTAGAATTTGTAGCGAGCTCGCACATCCGCTGTAAAGGAGTAGTTTTCGAAGAAATAGGATTGATAGCTGTCTACTAATTTACCTTCCGATACAAACAACCCGAGATCAAAATTACGGTTGATGTATCGATTGAGAGACAATCCCAATCCGAAGGTGTGGTCATCGGCCTTTAGCTCAAAAAAATGATTGCCGAGTCCGGTATTAGGTTCTTGAATTAAACCGTGGAAACCGATAGCCCATGTCATCTTGCTCGATTGAGCCTGCATACCAACACTGGTTAGCATCAAAAAAAAGGCGCACAGTAGGGTACGAAAGTGGAAGTTATTCATAGTTATTCAATTGATTTGGTCGCCAAATGTAGGGTATAATTTGAATAAATGACCCTTTTAAAGATGAAGCTAAGGTGTATTATTCAATCAGAAAAAACGACGAATCGAGTGCAATGAATGCGTCTGTTGTCTGGATTCTCCATGTTGTATTCCACTCTGGATCAGGGAGTCTATGCGAACCATGCCACTTGCGTGGATGATTTGAAGTCCAGTCAGTACAATTCCGACATGAATCACCTTTCCTTCTGCATTGGAAAAGAAAGCAAGGTCACCTTCTTGCAGGCCGTCTTCCCAAGCAACTGGCTGTCCGGTAGCCGCTTGCTGCCAAGTGTCACGAGGAAGTGATATTCCGTTTAGACGATAGACCATCTGAGTGAAACCGGAACAATCGATTCCAAAGGGTGATTTGCCACCCCAGAGGTAAGGTGTATTCAGGTATTTCATTGCCTGATTACGGACGGAAATAGCACTTGGACGATTAGGACGAATTGTTTTTCCTGCAAAAAGATAGGTTTGGCCGCCAAGTTCGAACTGACTGTCGCTAAGTAGTGGTAGTTGACTTCCCAATACAATGTTCACGTACGACTCATTGGGCAATGTTGATGAGTGTACGATGTCATCGGAAAGAATGACCGGACAAGAATTGATAATCAGGGCTTGCTCATCGCTCAACAATCGGATTTGTTTCCAATCGACCCAGCCTTCGTAACCATCGTTCATGATCCGGATGTTACGCCAGTTTCCAGCTTCGCTGATGATTTCAAGTAGATCTCCAAAAAGTAGCTGCGTGACTAATTCACTGCGATCAGCAGGTTCTTTTCGAACGGGAACAATGGACAGGTGACAAATGGCGTACATCGAAGAACGTGGTCGATCAGACTAGTTCAACAATCATTGCACTGGCACCTCCGCCGCCGTTGCATATGCCGGCAGCACCGATTTTTCCACCTTCTTGACGAAGCACGTTCAACAATGTGATGATAATGCGTGCTCCGGAAGCTCCCAGTGGGTGTCCAAGCGAAACAGCGCCACCGTACACGTTGACTTTTTTAGGGTCCAGTTTCATTAGCTGGTTGTTGGCAATAGCCACGACCGAGAATGCTTCGTTGATTTCGAAGTAGTCAACTTGATCAAGGGTGATACCTGCTTTCGATGCGGCCAATGGCAGCGCTTTGGCAGGAGCGGTGGTAAACCACTCAGGAGCTTGTTGTGCGTCGGCAAAGCTGCGAATCTTGGCAATAGGTTGTAAACCTAATTGATCCATTTTTTCTTTACTCATCAGAACCAGTGCTGCAGCACCATCGTTGAGCTTGGATGCATTTGCTGCCGTTACGGTTCCGTCTTTTTGAAAAGCAGGTTTAAGTCCTGAAACTTTATCGGCTCGCAAATTTTTATATTCTTCGTCTTCACTGACTATGATAGGATCTTTGCCACGCACGGGAACAGCAATAGGTGTGATTTCGTTTGTGAATTTCCCTTGTTTGTATGCTTCTGTCGAGCGACGATAGGATTCAAGCGCAAAAGCATCTTGGTCTTCGCGAGAAATGTGACATTCTTTGGCGCACAATTCAGCCGCATTGCCCATGTGATAATCTTTATACACGTCCCAGAGTCCATCTTTCACCAATCCATCCACTAAGGTGCCGTGTCCAAGTTTATAACCGTTTCGAGCTTTGTCAAGGTAGTAAGGAATATTGCTCATGCTCTCCATGCCTCCTGCAACGACACAGTCGCGTTCTCCGGTCATGATGGACAATGCCGCAAGGGCAATTGATTTCATTCCTGAGGCGCAAACTTTATTGACGGTTGTGCCAGGAACTGTATCCGGAATTCCTGCGCCGATGCTGGCTTGAGTCACCGGAGCTTGTCCGATACCAGCACTAATCACGTTGCCGAAGTAGACTTCTTCCACTTCCTTGGGATCCAGGGAAATTTTGTTGAGGGCGGCTTTGATGGCTTGGCTGCCCAGTTGAGGAGCGGTCATAGAGGCAAAAGCGCCTCCAAAGCTACCGATGGGGGTGCGTTGTGCGGATACGATGTATACTTCTTTCATAGTGATCTTTTTGTCCTGTTTGGGTGGCTGCAAAAGTACAGAATTCATCCCAATGAAAGTCGGATAAATTTGTTGATATTTTAAGCAGTAGCTCAGCCTTTATCTCCATTATTTTAAGCTACTTGACATCGATTTTCAACCCCCACTTTCCGCATGCGCAGTGTTTTTACAAAGCTGTCGAATCGTCACGAAACGGTTTTTAAATACGTGCTAATACTTTTAGCTGTATTGCTAATTGTGGCAGCATTGCCCAAGGAGACAACCTTCGTTTACAGTTTCGAGAAAGGAAAACCCTGGGTTTACGACAACCTGATTGCACCGTTTAGTTTCGCTATTTCTAAAACCGAAATTGAACTGAATGAAGAGAAAGCAGCAATCTTGAAATCGACACATCCTTTTTACCGTTTTGATGATAAGATAGTAGAAGAGAAGCTGAGGCAATTTAACGCCGAGTGGAAAAATGTTCTCTCCGAACAATCAACGGCATTGACCGTAGTTAAAGGTCGAAAACCAACTGCCAAAGCAAAAAAGCTCCTTGGAGTTGATCGCCAGCAAGAAATAGGAATCGAACTGCTCAGAGGGGTCTATAGAAAAGGAGTTATTCTGGTGAGTGGGCAAGAAAGCCCAGATGATTTAATCACCTTGGTCCGTTCAAATGTTGCCGAAGAACATCGCGCCAGCGATTTTATGACTGTTCGAACGGCGCTGGACTATCTCAATGCTCGATTGGATAGTATTCCAGGTGCCAATGTGCAGTTGCTTGTACCCATACTGGAGAATTGCCTGGCTCATAATATCCTTTATGATGATGAAGCTACGCGACATTGGACAAGGCAGTTGATTGATCAGATTTCATTGAACCGTGGTTTGGTACAACAAGGTGAAGTAATCATTTTGAAAGGCGAGGTCGTTGATGTTAGCCGACTGCAGAAACTAGAATCGCTCAAACAGGAAATGAAGAACCAGGAACTCGTCGGTACTTCCCGCTGGATGATGTTTCTTGGACATTTCATTTTGGTATCGCTGGCCATTAGTATACTTGTGACTTTCCTGTATCTATTTCGTCGTGAAATGTATGACGACAATTCACGCATCACGCTCTTATTATTGTTGGTGGTATCAATGACTTACATGTTTTTATGGGCGCGTAAAATTGACCAGTTTGACCTCTACTTGGTGCCTGTCTGCATTCTCCCAATTATTGTTCGTGCCTTTTTCGATACACGGACTGCCTTGTTCACGCACATAGTCACATTACTAATCATTGGATTTGAAGCTCCCAATGGATTTGAATATATGTTCATCCAGACCATAGCAGGAATGGTCGCCATCTTCACGATTGTTTCTATGAGCAGACGTGCTCAGTTTTTTATTTCCGTGGCTATGATCTTTCTTTCCTATGCAATTGCGTTCGTCGGTATTGCCATTCTTCATGAGGCGAGTTTTCGGGAGATTGATTGGATGAACTTACGTTGGTTTTTGGGCAATTCCATCATCACCCTTTTTGCTTTTCCATTGATTTACGTTTTTGAAAAAGCGTTTGGCTTTCTTTCAGACGTTTCCTTAATGGAATTAGCAGATTCTAATTCTCCGTTGTTGCGTGAACTTGCACTAAAAGCGCCGGGTACGTTTCAGCATTCGATGCAAGTGGCTAATCTGGCTGAAGCAGCGATCTTCCGGATCGGTGGTAATACTTTGTTGGTTCGGGCTGGTGCGATGTATCACGACATTGGCAAAGCAGACATGGCCAATTACTTTATTGAAAACCAAAATAACCACTTCAATCCTCACGATGAACTGTCGTTTGAAGAAAGCGCCAAAGTGATAAAAAGTCATGTGATAAAGGGCGTGGAAAAAGCCCAGAAAAACAAACTACCGGACCTTATCATTGACTTCATTCGAACTCACCACGGTACTTCCCGTTTACAATATTTTTATCAATCGTATTTGAAAAATTTTCCGGAAAAGGTACCTGACGAGGAGTTGTTCCGATATCCTGGTCCGCTTCCATACTCCCGCGAAACGACTGTTTTGATGATGGCCGATTCTGTTGAAGCCGCCTCCCGAACTCTAAAAAACGCTGCTCCTGAAACCATCGATAAATTGGTGGATGCGATTATTGACCATCAAATGGAAACCGGGCAATATAATAATGCACCAGTTACGCTACGAGATATCCAGGAAATCCGTAAAACGTTTAAAAAGATGCTTATGAGTATGTACCACGCCCGCATCGATTATCCTGAATAATACCTTTTTACCGTACCTTTGGCATCAATTAGGTCTTCTTGTGCGTTACTTTCTACGGCTGGCATACAACGGCACCGCTTACCACGGTTGGCAGTTTCAAATGAATGCGATTTCTGTTCAGCAAAAACTGAACGATTGCCTCTCGGTACTTTTGCGGTTCCAGGTTGAAACTATGGGGTGCGGACGTACAGATAAGGGAGTTCACGCCAAAGAATATTATGCCCATTTCGATACGGAAAGTGAGATCCCTGATATGGATCGTTTTTTAATTTCGTTAAATGCCCTTTTGCCCAACGATATCGCCGTATATTCGATCATACCCGTTCATCAGACAGCGCATGTCCGTTTCCATGCAGTGGCGCGCACTTATGAATACGAGATTGTCAGAAAAAAGGACCCTTTCCGATTGGATAGTGCCTGGTACTTGTTCTCTCACCGCGACATCGATCGTATGAATGAGGCGGCTCAGCTCATGCTAACTCACCGCGATTTCTCCTGCTTCGCAAAATCTGGTGGACGATTTAAAACACCCGAATGCAGGGTATCCGAAGCCCGCTGGATTGAACAAGATGATACCAGGATATTTACCATTACTGCCAATCGATTCCTTCGTAACATGGTGCGTGCCGTGGTTGGTACCTTGCTCGAAGTAGGCGATGGGTCAATGTCCGTAGCGGATTTTCAAAATTTGTTAGTAAGCGGTAATCGTTGTGATGCAGGAATCTCTGTTCCAGCGCATGGTCTTTCACTCGTTAGTGTTCGCTATCCATTTATCATCGAAGGAGCTTATGTCGGATAAAAGCGTAAGCGGCAAAGCCGTCGATATGTCTATCATTCGACGCATTCTTCGCTTGGTACAACCTTATCGAAGTACCTTCGCTATCAGCCTGGTCCTGACCATTTCGCTGGCGTTCATTTCTCCGGTAAGGCCTTTGCTAATCCAATATACCATAGATCATTTCATCGATGCAGGTGATTACCAGGGATTGCTGCGCATGACTATCCTGCTGGTCGCTTTGTTAATTGTGCAGTCTGTCACACAGTATTACAATACCTATTTGACAAACCGCTTGGGACAAACAATTATTCGTGATCTTCGTGTCAATCTTTTTCGCCATATCGCTCATTTACGACTAAAGTTCTTCGACAAGACGCCCATCGGCACCTTGGTGACTCGTACCATTAGTGACCTGGAGACGATTGCCGACATCTTTAGTGAAGGATTGATAGTTATCATTGGCGACTTATTGCAATTGGCGGTTATTGTAATTTTCATGTTCGCCATCGACTGGCGGTTAGCGTTAATCAGTCTTACTACTGTTCCATTGTTATTGATCGCTACAACTATTTTTAAGAATGGAATCAAAGAAGCATTTCGTGAGGTTCGAAGCGAGGTTGCTGCGTTGAATACGTTCGTGCAAGAACACATTACCGGCATGAGCGTGGTGCAGATTTTTAATCGGGAGGAAGAGGAACTGAAGCGTTTTAAGGCGATCAATAAGCGGCACATGGATGCGCATGTCAAATCGGTCTGGTATTACTCCATCTTCTTTCCAGTGGTAGAATTGCTAACTGCGGTTTCTATTGGTCTGTTAGTTTGGTGGGGATCAAAATCAGTCGTTGCAAACGATGTTTCGGTGGGTAATGTCATCGCATTCATCATGTATATCAACATGCTTTTCCGACCTATCCGTGAGTTGGCGGACAAGTTCAATACTCTACAAATGGGAATGGTTAGTAGTGAACGAGTGCTTCGTTTACTGGACAATAATGATCTAATTGCCACTGGTAAAAACTTGCCGGTGGATGACTTGCGTGGTGAAATTTCATTTACAAACGTTTGGTTTACGTATGAAGAGAGTGATCGGGAGGAAAAGGAGTGGATCTTGAAAGACCTGTCGTTTCATGTTCCAAGCGGTACCTCGATCGCGTTGGTAGGGGCAACAGGAGCTGGAAAATCTTCGGTCGTTAATTTACTCAGCCGATTGTATGAATTCCAGCAAGGTGACATTTGCATTGACGGTATTTCAGTTCGTGATTATCATCCGTTAGCGCTTCGCCGGAAAGTGTCGATGGTGTTGCAAGATGTTTTTTTGTTTTCTGATTCGATTGCAAATAACATTAGCCTTAAGGATCCCTCCATCAGCCGTGAAAAAATCGTCGAAGCTGCAAAAGCAGTAGGCGCACATCATTTTATTGAACGGTTGCCGGGCGGATACGATTTCAACGTGATGGAGCGCGGAGCGATGCTTTCAACGGGACAGCGACAATTGATTTCTTTCATCCGAGCCTATGTACATAATCCTAAAATTCTCATTCTGGACGAAGCAACTTCCTCCATTGATTCAGAAACCGAAGAGCTAATCCGTATAGCAACGGAGCGACTCACAAAAGGGCGCACATCGGTTATCATTGCCCATCGACTGTCGACCATTCAGCGTTGCGATAATATCCTGGTATTGGATCATGGTCAAAAAATAGAGGAAGGAAATCATAGTCAGTTATTGACACTGGATGGACCGTATAAAAAACTGTATTCCAGCCAATTTTCCGAAAATTCCGATCATTAAGCCATGCATGGTCGTTATTAACCAACATTTAACAACCCCCAAAATCTATTAATACTATATTAGCTTCATAAAATAATCACACCATGAAAATCCGTTTATTGAATCTCCTATTCTTCTTTTTTGTTTCTGCAGGCTTGGCAAATGCTCAGACCGTAGATGAAGTTGTTGTCAAGCACGTTAATGCCATGGGCGGTGCTGATAAATGGGCCAAGGCTAAATCTATTCGCATGACGGGTAGTATGGAACTGGGTCCAAACATGAAAGCACCTTTTACCATTACCATTAAAGATCGCAAGAAGATGCGTTTTGAAATGGAGTTTCAAGGCATGAAGATGATTCAGGCATTTGATGGCGATAGTGGTTGGAGTGTAGTGCCGTTTTCTGGAAAGACCGATCCTGAGCGTATGTCTGAGGAAGAAGTTCGTGGCATGAAAGAGCAAGCTGATTTCACGGGTGACTTGTATGACTATAAAGTAAAAGAGTCTGTGGTAGAAGTGATGGGCAAGGAAGACATGGAAGGTACAGAGACCATTAAACTGAAAGTTACCAAGAAAAACGGGGATGTTAAATACATCTATTTAGATGGTCAATCATACATCACCTTGAAAGAAACATCCAAGCAGAAATTTGATGACAAGGAAATAGAAACTGTCAATTTGCTTTCTGATTTCCGTAGCGTGGATGGATTGATGTTCCCATTCACCATGGAGGGTCGCAGCGATGAAGAATCAGGCATGGGTCAGTCGATGATCATGGAAAAAATTGAAATTAATCCAACCATCGACAATAGTGTATTTATGATGCCTTCGTCTGGCACTAAATAATTCTTTAACAATCTACACTTATGAGAAAAGCACTTGCTTTCGGCATGTTTTTGCTGATAGTTTTAGAAGTCATTGCGCAAAACTCTCCCAAAATTAGCGCTGGTTTATTTGGGATGTTAGAGGCTCGTCATATAGGTCCAGCCGTAATGGGTGGCCGTATAACAGCCATCGATGCAGTCAATAAAGAACCCCGTTTTCTGTACGTTGCCACTGCTGGTGGGGGTATCTGGAAATCCATGAACGGAGGCGCATCGTTTAAACCTATTTTTGATAAATATTCACAAAGTATTGGTGCGCTCACCATTGATCAGACGAATACCGATATTCTGTACGCGGGCACAGGTGAATCGAATATGCGTAATTCCGTTTCCATTGGAACCGGTCTTTATAAATCCACCGATGCTGGTGCCAATTGGATTAAAATAGGTTTGGACAGCACCGAGCACATCAGCCGGGTGGTTTTAGCCCCCGACGACCACAACATTATCTACGTAGCGGCTCCGGGTCCATTGTGGTCGGATAGTCCACATCGTGGGTTGTACCGATCTTCAGACGGAGGAAAATCGTGGGAGAAGATTTTTTATTTGGACGATAAAACCGGCTGTGCCGAAGTTTTGGTTGATCCAAAGAACCCTAATACGCTTTATGCTTCCATGTGGCAATTTCGCCGAAAGCCTTTTGCCTTTGCATCTGGGGGCCCTAAGAGCGGACTGTACAAGAGTACTGATGGCGGAAAGTCATGGAACAGACTCGCCAATGGTTTGCCTGCTGGCGACGTTGGACGCGTTGCCATGTGTTTAGCTCCCAGTGACCCTTCCAGGTTATTTGCCATTGTTGAGGCGAAAAAAACGTCGCTTTACCTGTCTACGGATGGAGGAGCTACCTGGAGCGAACGTAGCACCAACGGAAATGTGGAGGCACGCCCCTTCTATTTTTCGACCATCGCCGTTGATCCTTCCGATCCGAAGCGTGTTTACCGACCTTCATTTTCACTGTCCATTAGCGACGATGGAGGTTTGTCGTGGTCGGAGTCGGCTAATTCTTCGGGGTGGGTTCATTCCGATCATCATGCCATCTGGATAAATCCATCCAATCCGTCGCAACTTTACCTGGGAACAGATGGAGGCGTATACATGAGTCTGGATAAAGGAAATAATTTTGTGTTCTTGAATAATATTCCTGTATCGCAATTGTACCACGTTGCAATTGACCGTGCCGAACCTTACAATGTCTATGGCGGTTTACAGGATAACGGATCATGGGTAGCGCCTTCTCAATGCATTGGTGGTATTGATAATGGGGAATGGGATAACGTTGGAGGAGGTGATGGATTCTGGGTGCAACCAGATCCTATTGATTCTAATATTGTGTATAGTGAATACCAGGGAGGTCACGCTTCCCGTATCAATCGTATTACAAATGAATACCAGGATATACAACCCAAGGAGCAGCCGGGTGATCCCAAGTTTCGGTATAATTGGAACACGCCGATTTATGTAAGCCCCAACGACCCTCGTGTTTTGTATATGGGCGCACAATTCCTTTTCCGCTCCAAAAACAAAGGGATTTCCTGGGAACGTATTTCTCCGGACCTTACTACTAACGACCCGGCAAAACAAAAGCAGGAGGAAAGCGGTGGGATTACGACCGACAATAGCTCTGCTGAAAACCATTGTACCATTTTTACTGTGGCAGAAACACCCGGCGATGGAAACATGATTTGGGTGGGAACGGATGATGGTAATCTGCAGGTTTCAAAAGATGCTGGCAAGACATGGGTAAAATGCAATCTTCAAATAGTTGGTTATCCAACTCAGATGTGGGTCAGTAGCATCGAGCCAAGTCGCTTTGATAAGAACACCGTGTATGTCACGTTGGATCACCATATGTACGGTGACATGCATACGTATCTAGCTGTTTCACACGATCAAGGGAAAACTTGGTCTATGTTAAATACGGTTGAGTTGAATGCCGGCTATGCCCATAAAATCAAAGAAGACCTTGTCAATAAAAACCTACTTTTTCTCGGATCAGAATTCGGACTTTATTTAAGTATTGATGGCGGTGCATCCTGGGCGCAATTCAATGCAAAGGTTCCTCCTGTAGCCGTTCGCGACATTCAGATTCATCCCACCAAACATGATCTTATCCTGGCCACGCACGGTCGTGGAATTCTAATTGTGGATGATATTTCTCCTTTACGTACACTGACCCCCGAACTCCTGAGCAGCGACGTAGTGATGTTGCCTACCAAAGACTATCCACTTACCAACGGCCGCTACGGTGGCTCATGGCCTGATGCCGGTGGATTCGTAGGGCCAAATTCCTCCGAAGATGTTCAACTGATTTATTACCTGAAAGAAAGGGTCACCACCGGCGAATTGAAGCTGGAGATCTTTGATAAAGATGGCAAGTCATTGGGAACTGTTCCTGCTACGAAGCGAAAAGGTTTGAATAAAATTCCTTGGTCGCCGCGGGTTAAACCACCCAAAGTAGCGCTTGGAGTCAAGTTGGACTATTCAGGATTTTTTGGACCCATGTGCGATACAGGTGTGTATACCGTTCGACTTACAAAAAGCGGTAAAACATACGAAGGCACCTTTCGCTTAGTGAATGATCCTGCGTCGCCGCACTCCGCAGCCGACAGAGCCTTGCAACGAAGTACGGTAGAGCAATTATTTACGTTGACAGAAGATTTAGCCTTCTTGAATGATCGCGTTTATTCATCCATGAACCAAGCCCATTCATTGGCAGATAGTACCAAGAATGGCTCTCTTAAGAAGTCACTCGAGCGATATGCAGCTTCAATGGAGTCAATTCGAAAAGAACTGGTAGCTACGAAAACCGGATTGGCGATTACTGGTGAAGAACAATTGCGTGAAAAACTGAGCGAACTATACAGCGGCGTAGTTAGTTACATGGGTCGCCCCAGCGATTCACAGTTGGATAAATTGACGACCGTGAAAAAGGAAATTGACAAGCAACAGGCATTCGCTGACAAAATTTGGATCGGTGAGTTGAACTCAATCAATGCGCAATTAAAAAAGGCAGGTCTCCCTGAGATTACATTGATTTCTCGTGCGGATTTTGATGCTAAAGATGCAAATGCATCCGGGAATGCAGGCAAAGGATTGACCTATCCATTTCCTAGGAATTTTTAATCAAGGGTTTAATGGTATTGCAAAAAAAACAGAGGCTGCCTGATGGGACAGCCTCTGTTTTATTTAGTAGTTTTTGATTAACGAATGGCTGTGGCGCGCAACAGTTTTTCCAATTCGTTTACTTTTTCCAGGTACCCTAGTTTCTGATAAGAGTTCATTAAATTTCGGATGAGTCGCTGAATCATGGCGATGTTTGAGCACGGGACATAGTAGGATGAATCAGGAGTGATCTTGAGTTGTTGCAAGAACTGTTCAATTTCTTTTTGATTGAAAATATCTCCTTTGCTGAAGGGATTGATGTAGAACAGAATCTTTCCAGTAATTCCGGCGGATAAGTCGGCATTCTCTTTATAACACAAGATGAAATGCTCCGGAAGGTTAACGCCATAAATTGGAATTCCCGCTGCGTTTGCTACTTCCATGTAAAGGATACTTAGCATCAGTGGATTCCCTTTGTGGGTTTCTAGCGCAATGTTCACAAACGAATTCTGAGGTGCGTGGTAATGCTGGGTATTTCCAGAAAAACCATGGATCTCAAAGAAAATCCTATTCAATACATGTACTTGCTCTAGTGCTGTTAAGTTGTCGTTCATTTCCAACCATGCATCCCGACGGATAGTTTCAAGTTGGTGACGTACAGTCTCCTCCTGCAAATCAGGATATTGATAACGTGCAATCAATAAAGCACCGCGTAAGAGGTCCATACCGCCCGTTTCAACCCACACGCGTAATTCACGCTTGAGGTCGTCAAATTGAATATCGTGTATTACTTCTTCAATACGGTTTTGCAATAGGGCATCTAGTGAGCCTCCCCACGCATTTTCCAGAAATGGAATTGCGTTTTTTCCGTAATTCAATAAGCGGTCACGGATTTGGCCGTATACTTCAGTGTCTGAATCGTCCAACAGACGTATTAATGCATCAATTTCCTGATAATCCATTTCAATAGCGGGTATATAGCACCTTTAACCGCTTAGTTCAGGAAAAGGATACTAAACAGAAGCCTCACTTTTCAACAATTTGATGTTGGGGTTTTCATGAACCCTCCAGGATGTTGATGAAGTTCAACTGAATATTCATTGAAAATTTGGAGAATCTCACGTAAACCGATTGTTAACACGTTTAATAGCTTAATTTTACAATTACAATAATCGATGTTCCATGTATATGCCTATTTTAAAATTCGCTCGACCACTTACTTTACTAGCCTTATCCATTTTTGCTACAGTCAATTATGCTCAGACGCCTACATTGGATTGGGCAAATCTGAATAATAACATCGGTGATAATAGCGACCATTTCAATGCCATCGCACCGCTTAATGGCGGTTATGTTGCGGTTGGCTATACGGTAAAAGAGGGTAATTACAAAGACTTTCTAACGGTAGCCATGACTGCCACTGGTGATACCCTTTGGGTACGTTCTAAAAATGGAACTGGTAATGGCAATGATGAAGCGTTGTTGGTAGTGGTAGATGGTGCCAACAATACGTATGTAGCCGGTTACAGCGATGGTGGCAATACGAGTGATGATGTCTATGTGCTGAAATACGACCCATCAGGTACACTGGTCTGGGACACCACCTGGGATAATACGACTGCTTCCATGGATGATGCACCCGTTGATATGGCATTGGACGCCAGTGGCAATCTTCTGATTGCCGGAAATACTGAACCTGATCCACTGCCAGGAAGTTCAGACATTTTCACCATCAAAATCTCGCCTACCGGTGGAATTATCTGGCAAGCAATCTATACACGACCGGGAGTCATTGCTGGGAAAGACCAAGTGGGAGGAATGGTGGTAGACGCCACTGGTGATGCGTATGTGTGCGGACGTTCATTTAATGGAACAGATGATGATTTTATCACCATGAAGTTTACTGGACTTAACGGTACAGCTGCATGGGCCACTCCAGCTATTTACAATGGCGGTAATGGCGACGATCGTGCAGCCGATATTGCCATTAATGCTGGTAATACATTTGTCTATGTTACCGGACGAAGTGGTAATGGAAACGACGATGATGTGCGTACTATCAAATATTCTAATACCGGTATACTTCAATGGACTCGATTTTATGGTAATGCAAATAGCCAGAATGACCGTGGACTATTAATTCGACTGGACGCTGCTGAAAATGTATATGTTGGTGGTCAGACAGATGCTGATGGCTCGGCCTTGACCAATTATGATTTTCTGTGTCTGAAGTACAATTCAGCGGGTACTATCCAATGGAATCGTACGGCAGGATATGCTGCCAATCAAAACGACATCCCAACTTCTATAACCATTGATGCACTAAACAGAATCTGCATGACTGGACATTCCGATCAGAATCCAGTAGCTACTGTGACGGTTGATGCCATCATGACTGCTGCTTGGTCAGACGCTGGTACGCAATTATTCACACCGGCATATTTTTCGGGGAGTCTGGTTGGAGCTGACAATGAAGGAGATTGCGTGATTGTGGACCCAATTACGGGAAATTTTATCGTAGCCGGCTACACGGAAAATACCACCACTCAGAAAGATGCAACCGTCATAAGTTATACCATTTCAGGAACACGTAACTGGGTGAAGCAACACAATTTCTATGGGGATTTTACAGCTTCCTACAAAAAGACAATTATAACTCCCTCTCAGCAAAGCGTGTCAGTTGGGTATGCGTACGTTCAAGGCAACGAACGTGACGCACTTTTAAAA
>CANIAS010000063.1 GCA_947465495.1 Candidatus Pollutiaquabacter sp.
AAAACGGGAGCGTTATCGTTTGTCAGAAGTTGTATCTCTCGGTTTCGCAAGTAAAAACCTCCGAACGAGATGCCCACTTTTCGGTGCCGGTTGATATAGGGCAGTGAATAGTTGAAGCCTAGCCGTTGGGTATAGCCAAGTCGGATGGTTGAGGTGAGGACGTCATTTCGACCAGTTACATTCCGCCAGTCAAGTGCGAGGCCATAGACGATGCGTGAGAAGTCCTTGGTCTTCCACCAGACATTAAAATTACGTTCTGCCACTTCGATGATGGGAATTGGAAATATATACCAGCGTTCTTTCAGTAAAACATATACTCGCAATTTGCCATAATCCTCCAGCCAATTGATGTCGATGGAATTGAATAGATGGGTGTTAAACAAATTATCCTCGCTGCGTTTACATCTCGCGATGAGCTCGTCTTTGGAAAGGGTATCGCCTGTGTGCAGGGTAAGTTCTCTGAAGATGATTTCATCGCGTGTGGTTTGATTTCCAATCAACGTAATGGAATATAGCACCATGCGTGCGGTGTCTGTCTGCGCTGATACCTCCAGTTGATTTAATACTGAAAAAAAAACGAGAGGTACGGCAAAGAAATATCTGTTCACCCATCCGGAAAAGAGCATGTTGGCGTTTTTTAACCGTTGGTACATGGTAGCTACCCAATACGCCAAATTGAAGCAGAAGTTCATTTCATGTCCACTTTTCTGGTATCCTGTCAAAAAATCTGGATTGACAGTAAATTGAGCCGCTACTAATCCATCAAATCCCCAAGTAATTCATCAGCGAATCGTAGCGTGATTTGAGGTCGTCGATAAATTCAGATTGCTGATAATGTTCTTTTACAAAATAACCATGACGGGAAAACGAGGAAAGTATTCGTGATAGTTCCTGCTGGTTGATTTTTAGTGTGACATCGATGGTTTCCTGCTGTGCATTCGGAGTCACATAGGAGCCCAATATGCGTGCGTCTTCCAATTCTACAAGTCGGGCAATTTCGGCCAGGGAGTAACTCTTCGGACTCATTTCAAGGACGATTACGCCGTTGGCATCGTCAAAAATTCCACTGTCCGAATAATGTTTTAACACATCCGAAAGTGTGATCAGTCCTAGGTAGCGATCCTTCTCGTCCAAAACCGGAATAAGTGTCAACTGGTCTTTTGACATGGTTCGGACTACTTCAAACACTGGTTGTGTACTTCGTACAAAAGGATGGATGAGTGACAGCTTCTGCGTGTCCATAGGTTGGTCCATGGCACTGAGCTTTAGGATGTCTTCTTCCGAAATTAATCCAATGTATTTTTCTCCATCCACAATAGGGAGATGCTCTACTTTGAGTTCTTCCATCCAGCTCAATCCTTTGAGTCCAGTTTCGCTCACGTTGAGCGGTCGAAATTCATCGTTGATGAGGTCGCGGGCGTTCATGCAGATCGGGTGGAGGAATGGTAAATTATTAAGAGCACTAATTTACGCAATTAATTCAGCCGAATAATAAGGCATATCATGTGTTTACGGTTTGATGACATGGATATTCGGTGATTAAAGTGTTTGGATTGTTGGAACAGATACAGGATTTTTGCAATGTATGCTGACTGAAACGCCACGATTAAGTGTCAATATCAATAAGATCGCTACGCTTCGTAATGCACGCGGGGGAAAAGTTCCAGATGTCTTACGCGCGGCAGTCGATCTCGAACAATTCGGTGCACAAGGCATTACCGTGCATCCTCGTCCAGACGAGCGACACATTCGCAAGGAGGATGTATTTGAACTAAAAAAAGTTGTTTCCACGGAATTCAACATCGAAGGATATCCATCGCCTGATTTTTTAAAGTTGATTAAAGAGATACGTCCGGCGCAGGCAACTTTGGTTCCTGATCCGCCGAATGTACTTACCTCTAATGCGGGTTGGGATACGATACGCCACGCATCATTTCTTGGTGAAGTAGTTTCCGAACTAAAAGCAATGGGTGTGAGAACTTCTATTTTTATCGATCCGGATACAAGTATGATCGATCATGCTGCTAAGACTAACGTGGATCGGGTTGAATTGTATACTGAAAGTTACGCCACTGCTTACATGGAAAATAGGGAGAATGCTATAGCACCTTACAAGAAGGCCGCCCACGCGGCGCTTGCAAATGGATTGGGTTTGAATGCCGGCCATGATCTTAATCTGGATAACCTTGCCTACTTTTCTCAACACATTTCCGGACTTCTAGAGGTGAGCATTGGTCATGCCTTGATTGCCGATGCGCTTTACTTCGGTTTGCAAAATACAGTTCAGTTATATTTACGAGAACTTCGAAAAAAATTGGGATGAAACTACATTCCAAAGTCGTTGGGGAAGGCAAGCCGCTCCTCGTCTTGCACGGATTATTTGGCTCCGGAGATAATTGGGCCACATTGGCCAGTTCTTTTGCGCAAGAAGGGTATTTCGTCCATCTGATTGATCAACGTAATCATGGCCGAAGCCCGCACGATGATGTCTTTGATTATGAGGTGATGGCGGCGGACCTTCAAGAATATATTCACGATCATCGGATCAACAATCCGCTGTTAATAGGCCATTCGATGGGTGGTAAAACTATCATGCGTCACGCGCAGTTGTTTGCTGGTGTTCCGGAAAAAATAATTGTCGTTGATATCGCTCCGCGATACTATCCTCCTCATCATCAAGTAGTCATTGAGGCTTTGTCCTCCATCGATTTTAGCAAAGCTGTTTCCAGAAAGTCGGTGCAGGCCTCTCTGGAGCTACTTATCCATGATTCAGCCACACTGCAATTTCTATTAAAAAATCTTTATTGGAAGGATGATGAACAACTGGCTTGGCGATTCAATCTTTCCGCCATAGTGTCCAACATACTGGATATCGGCACAGCCTTGCCCACTGAGATGGTCGATATTCCTACGTTGTTTTTGCGTGGTGAGAATGCAGGGTATCTTCTTCCATCCGATGAAGAACTGATTCAAAAGCAATTTACCAACGCGAGTATTAAAACGATAGCTAAAGCGGGGCATTGGGTGCACGTGGACAATCCAACCTTGTTTTTTTCGGAAGCACTTGCGTTTTTAAAAGCATAAAAAAGCCCTCGAAGTTCGAGGGCTTTTTAAACATACCTTGTAAGGTGTTATTGCACATCCGATGTGCTGCGGATAAGGAGCTGCGGTGTGAAAGTTGGATTGGTATATTCTGACAAGATCCCCGTTACGCTTACTGCAGTGGTTGGGTATGAACTTCCGGAGAATACGGCTGCACTGCGGGTGTACATGGTAAGAGTGCCGGTCGCATCCGTCAACGTGGTGCTACCCGAATACAATCCCGGTGTGGTTCCACCAGAGATGGTCACTCCTTGAATGTTGATCAACGTAGATTCCCACGCATCATAATTGGCAAGCATCGCAGCGATCGTACAAATGCGTGGTGTTACCGTGCCGGTACCTACTTTAATGGCATTGCCAAGTGGCACGTTGTTTACTTGCAACCATCCACGGTATTCAGAGAGTTCTTGACCGGAAATGTTCACTTTGACTTGGTCGCCCACCTGGAAGGTGTGACTAGCGGTGAAGCGGACAACAATTCCTGAATTTCCATCCTGGATTACGACGTTCTTGCCATCCAGATTTCCGTTAACGTAGTCAGAGATTACAATGCCTGTAATGGATCGACCGAGCGGACAAGTGGTAGTGGTGCCAGTGAATTCTTGACGAAGACTATCAATGGACATTGGTGTTGGATTGAGGTTAAGACTATCGCAACGTGTTCCTGTCATGGATTCAGCATCCGTCGGGTTACGGATAACGAGTTCGCCGGCGCCGCGGTAAATTTTAAGAATCCCAGCAATGGTACCATTACCCGTTGGTGTGAACTGATTCACGAAGTTGGCATAACTGCTGGTATAAACGATCAGGGTGTTGCTTCCGCAATCTTTCAGCGTACGATTATTGTCAAAGGTACTGGTAGGATCGCCACCCCAAGCTGTTCCTGCATCCGCTTGTTCAAATTCTACAGGTTGGATGCGAACCAGTTTTTGCGTATAGCTGGATAAGCTATTGTTAATGGAAGCGAGCGTAGCATCGACATAAGGCATTGCTAATCCCCACTGACCAGGATACAAATATTGCTGAACCACTCCAGCAGGGATACGGCCGATGGTGTTCAGATTCACAGCACCTAGTTGAACGTTGCCATCTGCATCGGAAGCGATGTAAAGGCCGTTACACTTAATATAGATTCGTCGACCAATCGGATAGTTACTGTTATAGTTAGAGATATCCAGTAGTACGCTAATAGCGCCTGTGGAATCCTGAATGATCATTTCTTTGTAGAAGTTGCCGGATTCGTCATCGGCAGTTACAATACCAGCGATGATGATATCGGTGGTAATTGCGATAGGAGCAGTACCGACGGCCATGCTGCGCAGTTCTCCGAGCGAAGTTGTTACTGTCAGATTCGGGTCAACGTTGGCGGTCACCGGTTCGTCGTATTCTTCCTTCACGCAGGAAGTGAATGCAAAGGCCATCATTGCCAGGAGAGCAATGGAGCGGAGGATCGACTGGAACTTTTTCATAATATAGAGATGTTTGATTTTATTTTCTGTTGGTTGGAAATTAGTTCATTCGGTAAACGATGTTCAGAAAGAAAGTTGTTCCGAACGCATAGCCGTATTTAGCAGGGAATTTATTTACGTCATTGTCCGTATAATCGAAGCGAAGCTGTTCGAAGGCGGTGGTCGTCATGTTCTCGTTATTGAACAAGTTGCTGATCCCGAGGTTAAAGTTCAGATAGGTAGGACGTTTCATGCTCTTAATACGGTTATTCAATCTCCAGGAGTATCCGCCAGAGATATCCATGGTCATTTGACCAGGTAGTCTTTCCTGTGAAAGAATATCCACCCATTTCTCAGAACCTGCATCCACGAGGTCTAGTGCTTGCAAGGTGCGTCTAGCTGGATTTACATCGGTATACATGTGATCGAAGTAGTTCAGACTGATGTTTGCAAACCAGAATTTTGGTGAACGGTAGTTTAGTCCGAGCGCATACGCGTGTTGTGGTCCATTGGCAACGCGAATGTGCTTCATGTAGATGGTCTCGTCTGAAATAAGGACGGTATCCTTGTTGTCCTGGGTAGCTGTACCCAATGGACGGGAATTGTAGACAAACTGCCCGATGGATGCCACAGCAGTAGCAGTAAATCCTTTGCCCAGGTTGACTTCCGCGCCAAGTTCAAGTCCGATATGACGTTTGTTGATGCCGGTCAGGGTGTAGTTGACAAAGGTGTTGTATTCCTCGTGGTAGAAACGTCGGGTATCTGTCCCGTCTACGAATTGGGTGTAATACGCCATTGCTCTTGCTTTGACGCGTGGAGCTTTAAGTATGTATCCACCTTCTGCGGAATAGATTTTTTCAAGTTCCAGACGGTCAACGATCAGGTTGCGAGTACTTGGTGATACAAATGCGTTTTCAAAATACGGAGCTCTGGTTTCATACGTTGCGTTGAGCACAAAGTAATTTCTGCCATCGTACTTATAAGTGGCGCCACCTTTGATGCCGTGGTAGGTGAATTCTTTGCGTACGGATTCGCCATACGAATCATTGGCGAATATGCCATTGCGCACATGACCATCACGCTGAAAGAATGTCGTTCCAACGTGCACTCCTAGGAAATAATCGAAGCGGTCGTAGCGAAAAACGCCTTGTCCCCACAACGTCGATTTGCCAATAAGAGCCGTATAATCGTATCCGTAGCGATCTCCTTCGTGTACAATGTTGTTAGGATTGTTCAAGTTGTTCTGGATGAGGCTGGTGTCGCCAGTGTTGTTGAAGTCGCCGAATTGATTCAAATCCACATAAAAATCAGCACCCAGTAAATCATTCACGGTGCGGTAATAATTCGACGATTGACGTTGATAGGTGAGTCCTCCGTTGAAGGTGATATTATCGCTGAGAACTTTGGAGTAAATGGAATTGAAGAAAACACGTTTTGTGTCAGTTACCCGATTGCCGAGAATGTACTTGGCCCAGGTGCCACTTGTGCCGTTGAACGTGGTATCGTTCATCGCATTGGCTTCATACAGACGGTCCCACTGCACTTGACGAAGATCTTCGTTATCGGTCAGAGCAGTGCGCACCTGCGCTGAATAATTGGCGTAAGCTGCAGGATCTTCACCGTAGAAAGGATCGAAGCTTGGCAGATTACGGTAATAATCCGGACGAGGGTCAGCTGCTTCGTACCAGTCCAAACCAGAAACCTGGTAGCGACCGGAATTAAAACCGATGGAGGTGTTCAATGATGATGATTCGTCAATCTTCCATTCGTGTTCGAGAATGGCAACGGGCTGGCGGCTATTTACCACCGACGAGTTTCGCACCTCTCCGTTCTGATAACCCCACAGTGGGTTGTAGTAATGAGTTCCGGCAATATCCTGAATTTCACGCACGGATAGTCCTGCGCGGCCATTGTGGGTGAAAGATCCAAAGGCCGTTAAAGAGAGTGAATGACGCGTGTTGATTTGCTTTTCGACAGCAGCAAAGATTGAATTGCCATCGTAGAAGGTGCCGGGAACAAAACCTTCTTGTGCCCAACGACGGGAGAACGAGAAACTGGTAGACCAGCCGTTTTTCATCATGCCAGAACCCCAGGTGACCATGAAGCGGTTATCATAGGTACGGTTGGAAGCAGAGTAGGTGACTTGCAGTTGCTTACGTTGGCGCGATGCACGCGTGTCAATGCTGTAAGCGCCACCAATTCCGCCGAAGGTGTATGGCACTGCTGCCATGCCTAATGAATTCTCGCGGCTACGGACTACGTCGTTAAGACCGGTCCAGGCGTTGTAGGAGGTTCGACCATTGGCCAGGTCAGTCATTGGTATAGCGTTCATCAGGGTGATGAAGTTATCATCATCGTAGCCACGAATCCGGAAACGAGCTGCACTGAAATTGAAGGTAGCCGCTGCCAAGAATGGATCACGGGAAGATGTTAGAATGGTAGAAACAGCACCGGCTCCATTGTCTTTGATTTCGTCTTCGCCTAAAGAAATGGTAGGCAGGTTATCAGCAACGGTAACCGTGTTTTCAGCGCCTACACCTACCACTGTCAAGTTTAGTCCTTGGTCACTGGCGCCATGTTTTACCTGTTCCGTAAATGTTTTGAAGTCGGGTTGACGGATCTCCAATTCGTAATCACCTGCCGGCAGATTGTTGAAGCGAAACGCACCGGTTGAATCACTGGTGACGCTGTTTCCTGTCTGCTTAATGGTAATGATAGCACCAGGTACTGGATGGCTGGTTTCGTCGCGAACGATTCCGCCAAGGGCGCCGTTCTGCGCCAGTACCGGATGCAATGTCAGTAGCATGAATCCGGTCAATACGAGTAATAGTCTCTTCATGGTCGTTTTTAGATAAAGCCCTTTGCAAATTGAAGGGTCGCAAATCTAATTAAATAGTAGTTGCTACACTCATTTTTTGGCGCTCAAATCCGTGTTATTTCTTTTAAAATCACAATTCCCTCATAATTCAGTTTTTCTGTTAAATTAATACCTAATTTATCTTTCGCTGTCAGCTTTTTGTAAGTTTGCCCTCCCTTAATCCAATTCTCCGATGATGTCGAAAAAAACGTTTTTAGTGGCTTTTTTCCAGTTGGTCTTATTCTCCTGGTCGAGCCATGGCCAAGCTTCAACGTATAAAATCGGGATTGTGGCCTTTTATAATTTGGAGAATTTCTATGATACCGTCAACGATCCGCTGAAAAGTGATGAGGAATTTCTTCCCGATGGCACCAAGCATTACACGGGAGAGGTATTCTTGGATAAAGCCGATAAATTAGCCGATGTGCTCTCGCAAATAGGCGTTGATCGTACGCCGGATGGATGGTCGGTCTTGGGGTGTGCTGAAATTGAGAATGAAGAGGTTTTAAAAGTGCTTATTAATCATCCTAAACTTCGTTCGCGGAATTTGCAGATTGTTCATTATGATTCACCCGACGATCGCGGGGTGGATGTTGGACTTATTTACAATCCCAAATATTTCCACCCACTATATAGCGAGCCGCTGAATGTTCCACTTAAAAACGACGATGGAACCATTCGTCATACGCGTGACGTTTTATACGTTTACGGAATGTACGGCGGGGAGCCGATGCATTTTTTTGTGAATCACTGGCCGTCGCGTCGTGGTGGAGAAGAAGCTAGTGCTCCTGGTCGTGCGTTAGCAGCCAGTATTTGTAAGGCTAAAATAGATTCTATTACTGCTCTTAATCCTGATGCTAAGATTATTTTGATGGGAGACTTGAACGATGATCCCGTGAGTCCAAGTGTAGCCAAGGTGCTTGGTGCAAAAGGAAAGACGGAAGAGGTTGGTCGAAGTGGGATGTATAACCCTTGGGTTGATTCGTACAAGAAGGGTATTGGCACTTTGGCCTATAATGACAGTTGGAATTTTTTCGATCAAATTATGATTTCCGGTGCGTTTTTGTCGAAGGAGCAAGATGGTTTCTTCTTTCATTCAGCCAAGATTTTTCATAAGCCATGGATGGAACAGGCCACCGGTCGATACAAGGGATATCCTAAACGAACGTTTGACTTCGACCGATACATCGGAGGATATAGTGATCACTTTCCAACCTATATCGAATTTTTAGAGAAAGTAAAAAACTGATACCGAACAGTACGGTTAAGTATTCTTTCAGAACAGTAATTATTCCAACAACAACAAACAACCAATGAGTACTATGCAACGTGGACCGATTTCTCAATTCATGGAGAAGAACTATCTCCATTTCAATGCAGCTGCCATGGTGGATGCAGCCAAAGGATATGAACAGCATTTGACCGAAGGTGGTAAGATGATGATTACCCTTGCCGGTGCAATGAGTACGGCAGAGTTGGGCATCTCGCTTGCAGAAATGATTCGTCAAGGAAAGGTGGATATCATTTCTTGCACCGGGGCCAATTTGGAAGAGGATATCATGAATTTGGTCGCTCATAAGTCTTACAAACGCGTGCCTAATTACCGCGACCTTACACCACAAGACGAATGGGAACTATTGGAAAATCATTACAACCGGGTTACGGACACTTGCATACCCGAGGAAGAAGCTTTTCGCCGATTGCAAAAGCACATTCATGGTGTATGGAAGAATGCGGAGGATAAAGGTGAGCGCTATTTCCCTCATGAATACATGTATAAAATTCTCCTGAGCGGCGAACTCGAACAGTATTATGAAATTGATCCGAAGAATTCATGGATGTTAGCTGCAGCGCAACGCAACTTACCGATCATCGTTCCGGGGTGGGAAGATTCCACCATGGGCAACATCTTCGCTAGCTATGTGATTAAGAGTGAAATTAAAGCAAGTACCATGAAGAGCGGTATCGAATACATGGTGTGGTTAACCGAGTGGTATCGTCAGAACTCCGCTGGCAAAGGGGTTGGCTTCTTCCAGATTGGTGGAGGTATCGCCGGTGATTTCCCTATATGCGTAGTCCCCATGATGTATCAGGATCTGGAATGGCACGACGTTCCGTTTTGGTCCTACTTCTGTCAAATTAGTGACTCCACCACCAGCTATGGTTCCTATTCCGGTGCTGTTCCCAACGAAAAGATTACTTGGGGAAAACTCGATATCCATACGCCTAAATTCATCGTGGAAAGCGATGCTTCAATCGTGGCGCCGTTGATGTTTGCTTGGATTCTTGGTCAGTAATCAGACCTGACGCAGCAATAATTTCTCCAGCCGATGCGACCTGCCGCCTTGTTCCTGTACTGTTTCCTGTCAGCGATTTTCGCTGCATCAGGAACGTATGGTCAGTTAGGATGCACAGATTTACAAGCCACCAATTATGATCCCTCGGCAGTAATCAATGATGGCTCTTGTGTATATGCTGCGACTACATTAAGTACCACGCAATTGAATTTTCTTCAGACTCCTATTCTGGATGAAAATTCAGGATTGTTTTTTAAAAACAATCAGCTTTGGTCGCACGTAGACGATACCTACAATGAATTGTATGAAATTGATACCATCTCGGGAAATGTAACGCGAACAGTAGCTCTTTCTGCAGCTTACAACTACGATTGGGAAGAGGCTCAGGTTGATTCGCAGTATGTCTATGTGGGTGACATCGGCAATAACTACGGCAATCGAACGGATCTTAAATTTTTCCGATACCCGTTATCAGTTCTCGATACGCCATCCTCGGGCGCATTACCGGACACCATCTTCTTTTCCTATTCGGATCAGACGGATTTTACATCAGCCTTCAGAACAACACGGTTCGATGCCGAAGCATTTATTGTAGTCAATGATACGATCCAGTTGTTTTCCAAAGATTGGAAGTTTAAGCAGGCGCGTCGATATACGATTCCGGCTATCCCGGGTGTTCACATTGCACAATTGCAGGATTCCATCAGTGCTGCAGGTCTTATCACCGGGGCTTCGATAAGTAGCAATGGTGTAGTCGTTTTAGTGGGCTATGATAATGCCATTCCGCCGCCATGCTTTTTATGGGCTTTGTACGATTACTCGGGTAGTTCATTGTATAGCGGCAATAAAAGAAAATTCTCGATTGGCAGTGCCATTACTGTGGGTCAGACGGAAGGTATTTGTTTTCGTTCCGGTGAGTATGGCTATATCAGCAACGAACGGTTTCAGCAGTCTATTTTTAATGTAGCACCGCAATTACGTTCCTTTGACTTGTCACCGTTTCTTATCCAGAACTCTACGTCAATCAATGTTCCGTTGAAGCATTCGTTTTTTGTGTATCCGATTCCGGCGTTGGATGTAATTACGATTGATGGAGTCTCCGACGGTTCAGTGCAATATCGTTTGTATGATCTTGGAGGTAGGCAATTGCTAAAAGGTGTGGCTGATGCTATACCCTTTTCCATACGGCGCGACGGAATTGCTGGCGGTATTTATCTGTTGGAAGTGTCGCGAGACGACGAATCTCCGCTTCAACTTCGAATCGTATTGAATTAAAAAAAGGTATTGGAGGATTTTGCCTTTATACGGCTTCGGCGATTACTTCGCTAACTTCAGGCACCAAGTTTTTTAAGAGTGCTTCAATCCCATTTTTCAGAGTGACCGTGGAGGAGGGACATCCGCTGCAGGAACCTTTCATGACAACGGTTACCACTCCATTTTCGAATGATTTGAAATGAATGGCGCCGCCGTCCTGTTCAACCGCGGGTTTTACATATTCTTCCAGCATTTCAATGATTCGGGTTTCCACCGGATTCATGGTAGCTGTTCGTGAGATCGTATCGTCTGAAACTTGCTCGGTAGGCCCACTGAATAATGGAGCTCCTGATTCCAGGTAGGATTTGATAAATTCGCGTAAGATGGGATTCAGTTCAAACCAGTCTACGTCCGAAGACTTGGTTAACGTGATGAAATTGCTGGTAATAAAGACACTGCTGATTCCGCTGAAGCCAAAAAGTTGTTGAGCAATAGGGGAATGATTGGCTTTTTCGCGGGATAGGTATTCCACACTTCCTTCTTCCAGCAAATAGACGTTGGCCACGAATTTCATGCTAGACGGATTGGGCGTCGATTCGGTGTAGATGGTGATGACTTTTTTCATGCGCTTATCTTGTAAAGATACGAACATCCTGCCAATAAACGATGAAGGTTCCCGCGACTGATTTCCTACCTTTGTCATGTTGTTTCGCCTTATGCGCACAAAGACAGATTTTTTAATCATTGGTTCAGGAATAGCCGGACTTACCTATGCCTTGAAAGTGGCAGCGCACGGAACAGTTACGCTTATCACTAAAGTGCAGGCGGAAGAGTCCAATACAAAATATGCTCAAGGAGGTATTGCAGGCGTACTCGAAGGGCCTGATTCTTTTGAAAATCATGTCAAGGATACGTTGATTGCCGGCGCTGGAATCTGCGACGAGAATATTGTCCGAATGGTAGTCACTGAAGGCGCGGAACGCATTCGTGAAATTATTGAATGGGGAACTCGCTTTGATCGCAGTGACGATGGTGGTTTCGATCTAGCCCAGGAAGGTGGGCACTCTGCGCCGCGTGTGTTGCATCATAAAGACAGTACAGGAAATGAAATTGAACGCGCGTTGCTGGCGGCCATTGACAAGCATCCCAATATTCAAGTGTACACGCACTATTTTGCCATTGATATCATCACGCAACATCATCTTGGCATGGAAGTTAGGCGTAACACGCCTGATATTACTTGCTACGGCGCTTATGTTCTGAATACCCGTACAGGCAGTGTTGAAACCATACTTTCACGCTGTACCTTGGTTGCTACAGGTGGCATTGGGCAAGTTTATCGGGCAACTACCAATCCAGTTATTGCGACAGGCGATGGGATCGCTATGGTATACCGTGCAAAAGGAACTGTGAAGGATATGGAGTTTGTTCAATTTCATCCAACAGCGCTCTATCTCCCCGGGGAATCACCTTCTTTCCTCATCTCTGAAGCTGTGCGTGGTGCTGGTGCTGTTTTACGTACGAAAGATGGGCGAGAATTTATGGCCGGTTATGATCCGCGCGGTTCGCTGGCTCCAAGAGATATTGTTGCTCGCGCCATTGATCAAGAAATGAAATTGCGAGGTGACGAATTCGTTTACCTGGATTGTACTAACTTGAATCGCGAGTATTTTATGCAGCATTTTCCGGCAATCTTTGCGAAGTGCAAAAGTATCGGCTTGGATCCACTCAACGTGATGATACCCGTAGTCCCTGCCGCTCATTACAGTTGTGGAGGAATCTTAGTTGATGAATACGGCAAGAGTAATTTAAAGCACCTCTATGCTGCTGGAGAATGTGCTTGCACTGGATTACATGGAGCTAATCGGTTAGCGTCCAATTCACTGCTAGAGGCACTTGTATTCGCACATCGCGCAGCAATAGATAGTATGGCAGTTGCCCCATCGATTAGTCATCAGGATAATGTACCCGAATGGAATTCCGAAGGGACCAAGCAGCCCAATGAAATGGTGTTGATTACTCACAACCGTCGGGAGTTGCAGCAAGTTATGAGTGATTATGTTGGGATTGTGCGTTCCGATGTTCGATTGAAAAGGGCATTGGACCGTTTGCGTATTTTATACGGTGAAACCGAAGCGCTCTATGAGCGAACCATAGTTTCTCCTTCGTTGTGTGAGTTGCGCAACATGATCAGCGTTGGTTATATGATTATTAAATCAGCCATGGCACGCAAGGAAAGTGTCGGATTGCATTATACAACCGATTATCCTCCTGCTAGTTGAATACGAATCCTGGGAAAGCATGATTACTACCGAATTAGTAAAATCGATTTTTGAAATTCGTGAACCACAAGAGTTCGAGCAAGCTGCCATGCTTGTTTTTAACCATCAGGCCTTGCACAATGATGTATATTCTCGCTACCTGAAATTATCAGGGAAATCGGTGCACGATATCACCCATCTCAAGCAAATTCCATTTCTTCCGATTGAGATCTTTAAGAGTGAGAAAATAATTAGTGGCGATTTGCAGGTGCAAAAGGTCTTTCGTAGTAGCGGAACGACTGGCTCCGTAAATGCAGAGCATCACGTATGTGACCTAAATATTTACAGGGAAAGTTTACGTAGGGGATTTAATCGCATGTATGGTTCTGCTTCGGACTACGTCTTTCTTGCCTTGCTTCCAACGTATTTAGAGCGCGAAGATGCTTCCTTGGTGTACATGGTTCAGACATTGATGGAACAGTCAGGGCACGCGCAACATGGTTTTTTTCTGCATGACTATGAAGCCTTGAAAAACAGAATCAACTTGCTACTTAACAGCCAGCAGCGATTCATGCTGATTGGCGTTACATTCGCCTTGTTGGAATTAGCAGAACATCATCAATTGAATCTTGGGGCCAATCCTGTTGTAGAAACGGGCGGAATGAAAGGGAGACGGAAAGAAATTATCCGGGAAGAATTGCATGATATCCTAAAGCATCGATTTAACACAACGA
>CANIAS010000064.1 GCA_947465495.1 Candidatus Pollutiaquabacter sp.
TCACTAATTGACCCCAAGGCAGTGTGAGCGTGTCGCAGGCTGTTGCGGTTGACGAACCGACGTTAGAAGAGCGAATCGTCACCGCTACCGTATGCACCGAGTCGCAACCCGCTGCGTTGGTGTAAGTATGCGAGTAGTTGCCAGATGCGCTCACCAGTTGGCCCCATGGCAGGGTCAGCGTATCGCAGGCTGTTGCGGTTGATGATCCTGCATTTGAATTAAGAATTGTTACGGCTACCGTATGCACCGAGTCGCAGCCAGCTGCATTGGTGTAGGTATGTGAGTAGTTACCGGAAGCACTCACCAGTTGGCCCCATGGAAGCGTGATTGCTTGACAAGCGTTAACTGCGGAAAAACTTGAATCAATATTTCGAATAGCGACCGTTACAGTAAGAAGAGAATCGCAGCCCGCTACTGACGTGTATACGTGAATATAATCACCACTTAAAAATACCGTATCACCCCATGGTAATACATACTTTCCACACGCATTTTCGTAAGAATAACTTGTAATAACAGGCGGATCAGTTACCATCCCGTTTACAAGCGAAGTACAACCTATTTGATCGCTCACGGTAAAACTGAATGATCCCGCTGCTACAATGTACGTACCCTCACCAATGTAGGGGGGCAATCCGCCTGAAGCGATAACAGATACTACGGTGGAATCTCCATGACAAACAACGGAGTCGTATGTCGCTGTTACATACAAAGGATTTCCACCGGTAAAGCCAATGATACTTGTAAACGCCGAACAACCCCTTGAATCCGTAACTAAGTAGGTATAATTGCCTGGCCCCACTCGGTATGTTGTGTCCCCGATATACGGCGGAGTTCCACCGTTAGCCACCACCGAAATTGTAGCAGAATCAGCTTCACAATCCAACGTCGTAATGCCGCCTGATGCGGTCAAATAAGACGGCGAAGTAATAAATACGGTCTGTGTCGTTGAACATCCATTGTTATCACTTACCAAAACAGAGTAATTACCGGCCATTAACCCCGTTACTTGAGCTGTAGTATCTTGATTACTCCATAGGTAATGATAGGGTCCACCAGTTCCATTATTGATAACTGTAGCCGTTCCATCATTATCACCAGCACAGGTTAATGGAGTAGCAACCATTGATATATTGAACACACATGATACAGCCGTCAATTGATACGATTGTTGCGAATAGCAACCATTCGCATCTGTTACTGTCAAATAGTAATATCCTGCCGATAAATTACTAATCACCGAATCAGTTTGACCGTTGGACCAATCGTAATTAAATGGCGGTGTCCCACCCACAACATGCGCAGCCAGTTCACCATTACTGGCTCCTGCTCCACTGATCGGAACACTTGATATCGTAATAGCTAATTGATCCGGTTGAATTACTGTAATTGTACTATCCACCCTGCAACCATTGGCATCCAAAACAGAAATCGGATAAGAGCCTGCAAAAACCGTGTATGCGCCTGTTCCTTGATACGGCCCTGTACCACCCATTGCATTAATTGTCATCGTGGTTCCGCCTCCATTACAGTTTATTGGAATCACCTGAGAAGCTAATGACAGCTTCATTGGCTCTGTAAGGTTGACAGTAAGTGTGGCTGTGCAACCAAAACTATCAGCTAAGGAATAAAGATTAGTACCTGCGTACGCAGCATAGGCACCCTCGCCTACATAAGGTGCAGTTCCACCCTGTGCAGTCAACTGTATCATCGTACTATCGCCGTGACAAGCTATACTATCGTAGGATGCTACGACCACAAACGGAATTGACGGCGAAGTCACTGTGCCGCTGGCGGTTGCAGTACAACCTGCTGCGTCAGTTAGCAACACCGTATAAATTCCTGCCGAAAGACTATCAATATAATTCGTACTATCCAATGTATTCCACAAATACGTAATACCACCTATGGCTCCTGTAGTGTTAACTACTGCACTTCCTGCGAGTCCATTAAAACATTGATTAGAAGTGATGTCCACCTCGCCCACTAGTGTACATATCGGATCAATCACCGTAACGGTACCACCAATACTACATTGATTGGCATCCGTAATAACGACAGTATAATCCCCTGCGGTAAGTCCAGACAGAGTATCCGTAGTTTCTCCATTCGACCATAAATAGCTGAATGGCGGTGTGCCACCATTGATGTTGAGCTGAATAAATCCATCCGATCCTCCAACCGTAGTGACATTTGAAACTGTCGGCGGATTGAAATATAACGGCTGCGGACGATCTACAAACAGCAAGTAAAAGGGTTGTTGACCATTGCTTGCTGGATCCGTGTAATAACAGCCATTGGCATCGGTAATAAAAAGAAATTCCACATCCTGATACGTAGGATCCGAGACGTTATCTGTACCCCCACATGTATAATAATAGGAATACGGAGCAACACCACCGGAAACATACGCCGTGAAGTAAGTAGATTCGTCAGCACACAATACTGCTGGCGATATCACTGAATCAACCTGGATGGCAGATGGCTGGGTAATGCGAATGGAATCTGTAACCGAACAACCAGAAACGTCCGTTACAGTAACTTGGTATAATTCTGCCTTAAGACCCAACACAGAAGCAGTAATTTCTCCGTTAGACCATTGATACGAAAACGGACCCGGTGAACCTAACACACTCACACTAGCAGCACCTGAACTGTCGCCGTGACAAGCAATGTTATACCCATTAAGAAGTAGTTGAAGATTACATACAGGATTCGACACCTCCACTGAGTCCTGTATCGAACAACCATTGGCATCTGTAATGATTACTGAATAAAGTCCTATCGGCAACCCGGTAAGTGAAGCGGCAGCTGATCCATTGGTCCATTGATACACATACGGAGAGGTGCCTCCAGCGACTACAGCCGTTGCGCTACCGTCAGAAGCACCATTGTAGGATACAGCGAGTGAAGAAACTATTGCCGTCAATGGCAAAGGTTGGTTGATCTGTGCGTTCGTTGAAATAGCACAACCATTCGCATCGCTAACAGTCACTACATTATTTCCAGCAGTTAAATGCAATAACCCAATTCCTGTATAAGGCTGTACGCCTCCACTGGCAGAAACATTGACCAAAGCTGAGTCTCCAAAACATAGTACAGGACTTGCTACTATAGTAAGATCCAGTTGCGCTGGTTGACTTAAGATAATTTCATAGTTAGCTGTACATGCCACCGAATCAACCACGGTGACATCATAAGTGCCAGCAATAAGTCCGGAAATAACAGAAGTATCCGCTGAAATACCATTGTTCCAGTAGTAATGAAGAGTTCCAATAGCTCCAGTCACTGAAAGCTGAATGGATCCATCTGAACCATTATGACATCGAGGTGGGGTAGCAATAGCAGAAACACCAATCGAACAATTAGGCTGACCAACAGATCCGGTAGCAGAACCTGTACAACCGTTTGCATCGGTGATAGTAACAGAATAATTGCCCACACATAAGCCACTGTTGGAAGCGATTGCAGCACCATTATTCCAGGAATAAGTAAACGGAGTTGTTCCGCCAGTAATTACGGCAGTTGCAAGTCCGTCGCAAATACCAACAACACTGACTGGCGTAGTTGTGACTGAAACACTTATTGGATGTGGAAGAATTAGTGTACCATTATTTGTAACAAGACAGCCATTTGCATCCGTCACTTGATAGCTATACAGTCCATCGTACGTTTGAAAAACTCCAGTTCCAACATAGGGCGGAGTTCCGCCTGTAGCAGTTACAGTTGTTTGTGAAAATGTAGCATTACAAGCCGCTGGCGCTATTGTCACATTCATTTGTAATAGTGGGGGTGCTGCTAAAGTTCCTGTTACAGTGGCGGTACATCCACTGGCATCTGTTACAGTATAGTTGTAATTGCCGCCAAGTATATAAAACGAACCAGTTCCTGAATAAGGCGGGGTGCCTCCTGTCGCATTGACAATGACAGCTGCCGAATCACCCTGACAACGAATCAATCCACTGGTAGCAGATGCAGTGGGTGACGGACTATTGGACAATACGATTTCATCCAAAGAAACAGTACAAGGGGAATTAAGTATTTTCCAAGCTAATACTGCAGTAGATCCTAAAGGAACACCATTCACTTGTGTAACTGGCGAGTTAGGAGAGACAATGGTTGCCGTACCACTCACAATAGTCCATGATCCACTTCCAGAAACTGGTGTATTGGCTGCTAGTTGAAATATGCCGTTATTACACTGACGTTGATCCGGACCAGCATTTGCCACCGTTGGCAGCGATCTAACCGTCATGGTAATTGTATTTGAACGTACCTGCTGCAACGTTGTAGAGCATTGATTCGTTGCTGTCATGATAACCTGAACAACTGCATTATTCGGCAATGACGTTGTAACAAAAGTTGCGCTAGTAGCACCTGAAACATTCACCCCATTCACCTGCCATTGATACGATGCAATGGTACCAGCATCGCTGGTAGTTGCGGTAAACGTGACCGGCACACCTTCACATGCTACGTTGTTATTGGCATTGGAAAAGATATTGACTTGTGGCAAACCGTTTGAAAGGACTTGTGCAACTGCTGTATTGCCGGAAACCGGCACAGCAGAACACGTCCAGCCTGACATGGTAATCCCAGTAATATAAACTGTTGTAGAACCATAATTGGCCAACGGGATTGTAGTAAATATTGCAGACGTTCCACTAAAATTTATGGTTGCCGTTAACCCTGTTGCAATATTGGCTCCTATCAAATTATAACTAACAGTATAACTGCCCGCTATTAATGTAGTAGAGACAAGGGTAACCGTCGCCGTCCCGTTCTGGCAAAGTGTAGGTGTAATTAATGTTCTGAAATTAGATACATCGATCCAACTAAATTGAATTCGACCATTAGCACCACTGCCAGGTGTTGGCTTCACTCCATCATGCCAAACAGCACCACTTCCGCCACCGCCGTATAATGAACCAGGTAATCCATTTGCCACACCAGTCGTGACGATTCCAGGAGCACCATCTCCACCGTAAAGGGTTGTTCCGGCACCTCTAATTATACCATTGGCATTTCCGCCTGGTCCAGTAGTTCCCGCACCACCACCACCACCACCTGATCGACCTTCTTCAATTGGATTATTAACAAACACACCATTCCCACCATTTCCACCTGGGTAACGAATTGTACCTATAGAATTAGCCACAGTACCACCAGCTCCACCCAACACAGTCCCAGAAGCAGTTGCAGTAGCTCCAGTAGAGCCGCCTGCAGCTCTCACCACAGATGTATTAAAGGTAGTTGCCCCACCGGCAGAACCTCCAAGGCCACCAGCCCCTATAGAATATGGATAAGAAGCACCAGCAGTTAAACTAACCGTACTTGAAGCATAGGCTCCTCCCCCTCCTCCTCCACTTGCAACTTCATCAATATTGCCTAAAGCTCCACCGCCACCGCCTGCGCCCCATGCTTCAACTTTGACACAATTTACTCCAGCAGGCGTTACGAAATTACCGGTACCAGGTGATACGTAGTTAAAGGCGATTGAACTAATTCCAAAGTTCGCAGTGGTGTATCCAGTCAGCGTATTCAAACACCCGGATCCAATCTGAATGGAAATTACTGTAAGTGTATTAGTACCTGCATTGGGTAGTACAGGCGTAGTAAAAGTAGCCGTACCTGAGTTCATGCTAAGGGTAGCAGATTGGGAGGTAAATGTGTTGGCCCCTGAAATGGAGTACAACAGCGTATACGTTCCATTCGGGATTCTGGAACCAAACACCGTTACCGTTGAACTGGTACCGACAGATGCAGGATTGGTAGCATACAATGAATCAACAATATATGAACCAGAGGTTCCCACATTGATTGCTCCAGTAGCTGTAATGTTTCCACATCCACCGGTAAGAAACACGGTGAAGTTATACGTTCCTACTGCCGTGGGAGATCCTGTAATCGAAACTGAATTTGCAGCCCATGCACCACTAACTCCTGCCGGTAATCCCGTAATCGTTGCGCCCGTAGCACCAGTTGTTGAATACGTAATTGACGCAATAGCTGTATTAACACATCGTGTTTGGTTGTTTGTGCCTGAACCAGAAGTTAACGCTATTGAATTGGCGGCAGTTATTGTCAAAGTCCCTGATGCAGTAACTGTTCCACATCCACCCGATAAGGCAACGGTATAATTGAAGACACCGCCAACTGTAGGCGTCCCGCTAATGGTTACAACATTTGAAGCCCAAGTTCCAGTAACACCTGCCGGCAAGCCAGTGAAAGCGGCTCCTGTGGCTCCTGTCGTTGAATAAGTAATGGTATTAATTGGTGTGCTAGCACACCGTGATTGAATATTGGTGCCGGCACCCGAGGTCAAGGTAATGGTGTTTAGGGGAGAAACCGTCAGCGTACCAGTAGCCGTAGTCCCCCCACATCCGCCCGTAGTAGTAACCGTATAATTAAATGTCCCCACCACCGAAGGTGTTCCACTGATAGTCGCAACGTTTGTAGCCCATGAACCTGTAACACCACTTGGCAAACCACTAAACGTAGCACCTGTAGCTCCAACTGTTAAATAAGAGATGTTCGTTATCGATGTATTCACGCAACGAGTTTGGTTATTAGTTCCAGTAGCCGATGATAAATTAATGGTATTCGCAGGAGTCACCGTCATGGTTCCGGTAGTTGTCACCGTTCCACAGCCTCCAGTTAATGTAACCGTGTAGGGAAAAGTTCCACTAACCGTAGGAGTACCGCTTATTGAAACGACATTGGAATTCCAATTTCCAGTCACTCCAGTAGGTAATCCAGAAAAGGTTGCACCGGTGGCTCCTGTGGTGGAATAAGTTATTTGAAGTATACTGGTATTTATACAAACTGTCTGGCCCGTAGTGCCAACAGCAGAGGTTCGAGTAATGGTATTGTTCGGCTGGATGGTTAGGATACCGCCTGTAGCAGCACTTCCGCAACCACCTGTTAGCGTTACTGTGTAATTAAAGGTTCCGCTTGCCGTTGGAGTTCCGCTGATGGTGACAACGTTAGAAGCCCACGTTCCCGTTACTCCAGCAGGCAAGTTAGTAAACGTAGCACCGGTAGCTACAGTAGTTGTATAAGTGATGGGAGTGATGGGCCTACTGATGCAAGCAGTTTGTGCATTGGTTCCTGCAGCAGATGACAGCGAGATTGTGTTTAGCGCATTAACAGTAATTGTTCCGGCTGTTGAAATGGATCCACAACCTCCCGTCAACGTAATCGTGTAGGCAAATACGCCACTAACGCTTGGGGTTCCACTGATGGTAACAACATTAGCAGCCCAACCTCCAGTGACTCCAGCGGGTAGTCCTGTGATTGTAGCACCAGTAGCTCCGACAGAAGCGAAGGTAATAGGGGTTAGCGCAGAATTGATACAACGGGTTTGATTATTTGTTCCTAAACCAGAAGTCAACGCAATAGTATTGTTTGCTCTTACAGTCAATGTACCAGTAGCAGTAATACTACCACACCCGCCTGTTAACGTGACGGTATAATTAAACGTACCGGATGCAGTTGGCGTGCCGCTAATTGTTACAGCATTCGCCGTCCAACTTCCAGATACTCCGGCAGGTAAACCAGCAAAAGTAGCTCCGGTAGCTCCTGTAGTTGAGTAGGTAATCGAATTGATAGGTGTGTTTACACAAAGAGACTGTGCATTGGAGCCACTTCCCGAGGTTAGAACAATGGTGTTTAACGGATTAACCAAAAAAGTAGCCGTGTTATTGCTGCTAATTGGGACCGTACACCCTGAAACAGAAAATGCAATTCCGGTAATGGTAATAGTAGTAGCACCTGTACTGAGCAAATTTCCAGTGACGAAGCTGGATGCATTGCCAGAAAAATTGAGCGTGGCTGTAAGTCCAGTGGCAGTATTGGCTCCTGATAAATTATACGTAACGACATAATTGTCATCACCCAATGTGGTCGAATTCACCGTGATGGTTGCAACAGAATTCTGACACGATGTAGCAGTGCTTGTCACGCTGAAATCGGTCACATCCATCCATGAAATCAACACCAATCCATTGGCACCAGTTCCACCACTTCGATTAGTTGAACTATTTCTATTCGCTCCACTTCCCCCTCCACCGTACAAGAGTCCCCTTACCCCATTGTTTCCTCCAGTTACACCATCTGCTCCATCACCTCCATAAAGTGCTGTTCCGGCACCTCCATTTATACCATTAGCATTTCCGCCTGCTCCAGTAGTTCCAGCACCGCCACCGCCGCCTCCCGAATTTCCGTTGGTAGCATTGCCGCCATTCCCACCTGAATATAAAATAGTACCCGTTGAGCTTGTTGTTTGTCCGCCACTTCCTCCTATAGCAGGATTAGTGGCCACTCCTGCACCACCCGCTGCTGAAACAGCAGTTGTAGTTGTCGTTATATTTCTAAAATAAGACGACTGTCCACTGATGCTTGCTGCACCTCCATTGCCAACAACCACGGTGTAGGTGTTAGTAGAAACAACCGATACTGCACTGCTGGCATAAGCGCCACCGCCACCACCGCCACCTTGACCGTTGCTATTATCACGACCAGCGCCACCGCCCCCTGCTCCCCATGCTTGTACCTTCAAACACGTTACTCCAGTAGGTACGGCAAAATTTCCAGAGGAGGTAAATGTCGCATTGGAAATGGTAATACGCGCTGTGTTATTGGACGAAATCACGCTAACACAACTGGACGTGGTAGTGATGTAAGTAAGTTCAGTCAACGTTAACGTGGTCACGCCGTATGCAATAAGTGGAACCGTTGAAAACGTTCCCGTGCCGGCCGTAGTGACCGTCATTGTGGTGGATTGGTTTGGTACACTTACTGCACCTGTAAGAGTATAGGTCACCGTGTAACTACCAGCTGGCAATCCGGAAGCAGTACCACTGACTGCAATGGTGGCTGACTGATTCACAGTATCAGGAGCGGATACCACCAATCCGCTGATGGAATACGTAGGACACGTGAAAGAAATCGTCATGTATCCAGGGCCACCACTTCCACCAGTTCGATTGTTATTACTATTTCTGCTGGATCCGCTACCGCCGCCACCGTAGTTACTACCTGTAAAACCATTGCTACTTCCGTTGACTCCATTGGCGCCATTTCCAGAATTTGCACCTGGACTAATTCCGCCGATAGCTCCGCTTGCATTTCCTCCATCAGCTGTTGCATCCGCAGCTCCACCTCCTCCACCGGAATTTCCGCCGGAAGAGTTAGCACCTTTACCACCGTTCCATGTGGTGGTTCCAGTACAAGCCGATGCTAATCCTCCAAATGCTCCAAAGGTTGAATTTGTAGCGACACCACTACCCCCAACAGCAACAATAGAATTTCCATTGAATGTTGTTGAACCTCCTGTTCCGCTATTAGTACCCGCAGCCCCCCCTGATCCAATCACAATTTGATAAACTGTTCCAGGTATTACGTTGATAGTCCCTCCTGCATAAGCTCCTCCGCCACCACCGCCTGCCTGTCCGTTTGATGAAGTACTACCGCCTGCACCGCCGCCCCCCCATGCAGCAACATACACTGAGGTGACACCGGCAGGAGGTACAAAAGTTCCTGAGGACGTAAATGCCTGGGTAACTTGAGCACACAATTGACCCACCGGGATAATCATCATAATGACTACCCAACAAGCAATCGACCGAAACGTGTACGTACTCTTGTTCAATTTTATAATCAGTTAATTATCAATAGATCCTCCTGCTTCTCAAGGCTCATGCAAAAAGCTAGATGGCCTTCAAATTACCCTATATATAGAGTATGGAAAATTCTATTTGGCAAACTGAACGGGGGTTTTGGTAGAGGGTTGAGTAAACTTGGTGAAAGAACTTACAAAAGGGGTAAAATCCTGGTGGACTTACCCCTCAAAGTGTAAGATTAAAGGTGCTTTTAATAAAATCCCTTCGTAAGAAAAGCCAAGGAAAAAACCTGCAAATAGATTAACAGAATAACCCAACGTCCTGTCCAAAAAAGCACATTAAACCAGTGATCAAAAAATCATGCTTCAACTGTCGTTAGCTTGTAACCTAATTGAAAAAATCAACGACAGAGAAAACAAATAAATCACCAAAGATCTAAAAACATAATGCCGACATTAATAGGAGTCAATGCCGGCCCCTTACCGGTTTTAAATAAATCTGAAAAATAGTAATCACCAAACAATGAAAAATTACGATTGCCTATGGCAAAACGCGCGCCATACCTGAATGGATTCAAATAGTAATCGCTACGTGATTTTTGTTTGTCATCCTGTCCGCCAGTGTCATACTTTATCTTGGTATGACTTCCAATGCGCAGTCCAACCAACACTCCAACACTAATTATGCACGCCCTCTTCTCGACACGACTAGTAAGCACACTAAACATCAACGGAGCCATCAAATAGGTGTCAGTCAATTTAGACTTTAAAAATCCGCGGTCAGTGGCCGTATCCTGGTAAACAATTAACGAATCTTGTTTCTTTAAACGGACATTCTCGTCAAATCGATAATTATTGAAAGTCAAAGCCAAGCGTGGCGTAAACCACATGTTCGAATGTCCAATTTCAAAATTCTCTTGGTAGAAATTAACACTCACAGAAACTGATTTTTCCTGCAACAACTCTAACCCTTCCCAACCTGAAGGGGCGGACAACTTATAATTCTCATCCAAGTACCCATTAAGACCTAATTCTACCAATGGAAAGGATGGTTCTGCTATTTCATTTTTCTTATCCTTTTTAATCACCTTTAATTTTTCATCGTTCATGTGAAACGCCAGTTCGTAATCAGATCCAATTTTAACAGATACGGTATCCGATTCAGTCAAAGTTTCCTCGTCCTCCTTGGCAACTTTTCCGACACCAGAAATATGAATGTCTTTGTAAATGGGCTCTGAATGATATGCCACCTTACCACTTCCAGAGATGTCTGCAGTTAGCGAATCTGAAACGTCCAACGTACACTTTCCAAACCCCGAAATTCTAACAGCGCTATTGATTGATTTAACATCCACTGCATCAATCTTGCCTGAACCAGTAATGCTATATGTTGCATTTTTTGCATTACCATGTAAAGAAACTTTCCCAAGGCCGCTTACTTTAGCTTGAAGCGTGTCGTAATCCACCTTCAGATCTATTTTACCATTCCCAGAAATACGTAATGACAATTGACTTCCTGAAAATGTACCCGTAGACTGTACATTACCAAATCCACTGATCGAAAGCTCATCCAACATGGGCAAAGATACCACCCACTCACCCGAAGAAACACCCTTCAGCGTCAATACACCTTCCTGAATATTGGCACGATTATCCACTCCGATACCACCCGTTAACTCTACCCGGCAAACACTATCGGGGCGGAGAATAACCTTTCCAGCAGACACCAAATCGATGCGGGTAAAATTCGCAGTTGTTTTTGCACGGATAGTCCACGTGCATAAAACAAAACATAAAATGCAGATGCTGGAATTTAAATTCATATGTGCTAGTTTGAAAATATGACGATCCTACTTTGTATTCGTTACAGCCTTGCAATCTTTTTTTAATTAACGTTTTGCTTGTGTGGTACTGAGCGAATAACGTCCAATGCCGAAAGTATAAACAACTTCTTGTGTTTCATTGTTTGTCCTTCTCTTGAAATGAATTCCAAAACCCTCCGACAGTCTTTTCAAAAAATGGCTATGCGATTTATGGCTATTCGTAGTCGCAGGAAGCTCCTCCAACTCTAACAAGTCTTGTTTGGAAAAAATATCGGTCTCCGTAATAAGCGCTTCTGAAACAACCTGCCATTTTTCTGTATCAAGCAACGTGTCAACAGGTTCAGCAGCTCTGACCTCCTCTGTAGCAAACAGCATAAGCGTATCTAAGTGAACTGATTTATACTCATCAGTCTCAACTACTGGTACACTTTCAACTCGCTGAATTTTCTCAGCATGAATTGGGGCAACGAATGTTGAAGTAACCTCAACCATCGAATCAGCCTCTGGCAAAGAAGATTCTATTACAGTAAAAGTCCGCTTTTTTACGCCTGTTGTATGAGTTGTTAAAACATGATTTTCGGTAGGTGTATTTTTCTGAATGATCGCTTTTCGAAATAAAAAAAGTAAAATCAATGTAGCTGCGACAGACAACCATACAGCCGAACGCCACCGAACAATTTTTTCTTCGCGTTTTAACGACTCTTTAAATGGATAATTAACCTCTGTAGGAGTTAGTATCGTTCTTCGATATGCTTCAAACTGCTTATAAACTTCGGGCCGTTCTTCCAAGATGCGATTCATCACCAATCGATCATTGTCGGAAAGGTCGCCTTCCAAATAACCTATCATCATTTGGGCCAATTCATCTTCAGAATACACGGATTTCATCAATCGATTTTTCCCTTGAAAAATAATATCAAGTTTCGGTAGCGAAATTTCCTGACTATACGATTCAAATTCCTCCCGTAACTCAGGATGACTTTCAACAAAAGAGCATACTGCCTCCCGCTCTTCATCACGAAGCGCACCTTCGTGAAAGTCGAGAAACCATAGTTGGTAATTATCCCAATCGATATGCGGTTTGGAAGACATTATCTGTTGTTTATCAAATCACATTTTCAGGAGAACCAATGTATTTTTTCAAATGCATTCTTGCACGGTAGATATACACTTTGACCTGGGACTCGTTCAAGCCGGTGATAGCACCGATTTCTTCATAGGAGTATCCTTCATAATCCCGAAGCGTAATAACTACTCTTTGGATTTCTGACAGACGCTCAACCGCCTGCTGTAACACCTGCTTCAAATCATTATAGTGCTCTGTATGGTACAACGTTGAATCGGCATCCTCTGGAAATTCACCTTTGAAACGTTTTCTACGTATTCGATCAATCATCGTATGATAGCCGGTTGTGAACAAATAGCTCTTCGCCTTTTCATGCGCTACAGAATCCCGTTGTTTCCACAATTTTTCAAAACTATCCTGAACTAGGTCTTCTGCATCTACTATAGATCGAATGTTAGCCAAAAGGAACCGGTACAGTCCATCGGCATGTTTTTCAACACATTCATTATATTCAGCAACGGTCATACGGTAAAAAAAGCAGTAGATTTCGGTCTTGAAGATACGACGCTTAATTATCGTGGTTGTTACAGGTATATCCAAAAAATCTACGTCATACATCCACTTCGCAATCAACTGCTTGATGCAATTACAAGGAGGCAGTTCATCTAGCGCCCTAGTCGTTGGATCTCATCGGAACTTGTTGAGTATTTCATTAAATTATCGAGTACGGCCTTGGCACCGAATAAAAATCAAAAACAGGTGAA
>CANIAS010000065.1 GCA_947465495.1 Candidatus Pollutiaquabacter sp.
CGATAACAAAGCGCCGGCAAAAAACAACCATCGTGAAGTACTTTTTGAATCCTTCAAACGGCCTTGGATGTAGAGTAGTATTGTTACTAAATAAAAAAGGGTAACCAAGGACGCAAGCCGTTGCACAATGTAGGTGACCGATTGTGTGGCTAGTGGATGCGAAACGAACAGCAACGCAACGGCAAACGCGTAGCCGGATGCATGCTGGGATAGTGCATCAGTGCGCAACACCGGCGTGGAAAATAACAGCCGCGTCAACCCATAAACCAAACAGGCATTGATAAGATGAATGATTAAATTAACCAGATGATAGCCCCACACATCGTACGCACCGAAATGATAATTCAGCGCGAAGCTCCAATACCCGGTGAAACGGGAATGGTTATTATCCCAAATGGTTTTAATGTCGGACAGGTTACGAATCGAACTGTTCATCAGGATACTCGGATTATCATCCAAATGAAACGTGCAGTCGAAGGTATTGGAATAGATGATGATGCCAAGTATCGTCACCGCCAGCAGGGATAGCAATGCTGATGGAGCATACGTAGATACCGATGACTTTTTTTGATCCTTGTGGATACTTTTTTTACGAGTATCGGGGGCTTTCTTTAACGGCTTGCTCATGGTAAAAAATAATCAGCAACTGGACTTAGACAAGTCCTATTTGATTGGTAAAAATAAGTTGTTTACTAAATCCTGTGAATCAAAACTGGCCAAACTAACAACAAGCTTTGTGAACAACCGGAATTCATCCACCATCAACTGAACCTCCGACAGACTTACTGCCGAATCAATCGTGCCGATGTGCAGATTTGACCCTCTCGTCCTATTACCTGAACGATATACAAGCCTGCAGCAAATCCGGACAAGTCAAACGACATTCGCTCCGAATCGACTGTTTGTACATCCATTATTCTGCCTCCGGCATCCAACAACCGTATTGAGTATTGGCTTATTGCTGTGATTCTGTGAAGGTCGAGTGTGATGTTACCGCTGGTAGGAGTTGGAAATAAAGTCAGAGTCACTTCCGAATCCAGGTCTGCTATTGACGTTGTGCCGTTGATACGGCGAACATTCGAACGAGATGCCGAATACGTGCGGGTAGGATTGCACAAGGCACCCGCGATATTATCAACCTCTACGAGGTATTGTCCGTTCGGATAATTGGCAAAGTCAACATCGGTGAACGTATAGCTTGTACCTGACAACGCCTGAAGCAACTGAAAATTTCCGTTCGATACATCGTCGCGGTACACATTATAACCAGCTATGATACCGGAGGGATTATTTTCTACGAGATATGGCGTCCATTGTAGGTTACCCAAACCTAGGTATTGCAAGTGAATAGTCGAATGATAATAGGCTAACGAACCGGTATTACCACATGTATCTAGCCACGCAATCTTGTAGCGGTAGCTGGTGGCATTGACGTTCACATTCGTGTCGGTGAATACACTGAGGGAGGCTCGGTCAACGGCTCCTACTTGCTGATAGTTATTGGTCGTGATTTCCCGATACACCAGAAAACTATCTACGGCATCCGGCACCGCACTTTTTTCCCAGATAATTTCATTGTACCGGCTGGAAGAATCAACCGTGACAATGCAGATAGACAATGAGTCAGGTTGTTCAGAGGCAATCACCTGCAATGTATCCACGGCCGAACAGCCATTGGTAGCCGTTACTTGCACCACATACTCTTGAGTAGACGGAGCATAGCGCATGGTGTCGGAAATAGACTGTCCGCTACCTACCGGAATTCCTTGGTGATACCAGGCATACCCGGCATATCCAGGACCAGCATCCAGGGTAAATGTCGTGGATACGCAAGCCGCCACCGGCGCTGTGACTGTAACGTTCGGAGTTGGCACCCATTGTACGGTTGCTGAAGCTGTAGCTACACAACCATACTGACTGGTCGATGTGACGGTATAAGTAGTAGTTGTGCTGGGCTGTTGAGTAATCCAGGAAGATGCTTGCCCAGACACAGACCACGTATTTACTATTCCGCCGGAACCGATTTCAACGAGATAATCTTCCACTTCGCCGTAACTGAGCGTGCTACAGGCAACCGGATGTACGGTGTTTTCGCTTACGACTACGCGTAAGCGGGTTCGTCCAATCGAAGCGGATGATGGAATAGAAAAGGTATCCTTGCGGATGTTGGGAGCCAGCTGAGTAGCGATAGTCGTGTACGCTAACTCGCCCGCATCGTCCCAATCACCATCTCGATTGAAATCGATGAATACAGACATCCCGTTGTTATAATACGGAGCTCCATCGCATTCGTCGGTGGTTACGGAAAATGGATACGTACCTCCGCGATTCAATGGAATCGGTGGAACAGTGCCGGTATAATCGGTGTAATTCTGAAGGCAATTTTCATTTTGTACATTAATCATCGGCCCGATGGTCACAGCGTATATCTGTTCATCAGCCGTCGTTGTGCCGACATTCGGCACGCAATAATTAGTAGGAGCAGCAGCCGGATTGTTCCAATTCCAGCAGGCAAACAAGTCAACCAAATTTCCGGAACATAGTGTATCCGGCGATGCCACTACTTGGAAAGAGGATAATGATTCAACAATTGCTTCGGTCGTAGCCATCGCGGTGCACCCGTTCGGATCAGTAGCTATGGCAGTATAGGTAGTGGTGGCGGTAGGTACGACAGTAATCGAACTGCCGACAAGTCCACCCGGCGACCATGTATAGGTATAAGCGGCATTGGTACTAGAAGCCGTAAACACCAAGGAAGAACTTCCGGACGAAGCACAAAATCCTTGCGGAGAAGAAGTCTGGATGGGCTCACAGCTCTGAAGGCGCGAAACGAACGCTCCGGATGCCGTCGCTGTCAGACTATCCGCTCCAAAATTGGAGGGGCCGTAAAAAGCGCCATCCATATAAATGTTATCAGCGGCATCAATGCAGAGCGAATAGGAATAATCGATGTACGTGCCGCCGGCGCGTTTCGACCACAGCGGATTTCCGGTATCATCAAACGAAGCCAGAAAAATGTCGCGGTTGCCTGAAGCGGTCAATACATCCGAACCCAACGTCAACGTGTTTTCAAAATACCCACTGATCACCAAATCATGCGTGGCGTTGATGGCGATATCATAGGAATTGTCCAGACCTGTTCCTCCATAGGATCTTGCCCACATGACATTTCCCGCCGGATCGTATTCCGCGAGATAGAAATCAACGCCGGAAGCAATCAGGACAATACTACCAACCGTGATAGATGTGTTGAAGAAACCCGTGCAGAAAACATGACCTTGTTGATCAACCGCTATGGACTGTCCATAGTCCGAACCTGTTCCGCCCGCTTGTCGGAGCAGCAACAAGTTTCCGGTCGAATCGTACTTGGCCCAGAAAATATCGTAGCCTCCGCTCGACACAACTTGCTGGCTACCGAAGGAAGCAGTAAGACTGAAATACCCGGTCAAGTAGACGTTTCCAGAGGCATCACACACAACGCCGTTCGACTGATCGACGTTGGTACTGGCACCCGAACGGATCCAGAGTACGTTTCCTTGCGAATCGTATTTTACTAAAAAAGCATCGAGTCCACCGGAAGAAGTAATGGATTGTGTGCCGAATGTAGCCGTCAGCTGAAAACTACCAGCGACATACAAATTGCCGACAGCATCCACGGTAATGTCTTCCACAAATTCATTGCTTAATCCGCCTGCCGAACGCACCCATAGCTGGTTCCCGTTTGCATCGTACTTGATAATGAAGAGATCGGAGTAGTTATTCGTCCTCAATGTATCCGTACCAAAAACCGCTTGATCGGTAAAGATTCCAGCAACGTAGACATTGCCAGCCTGATCTGTTGCGACGCAATTCGCATTATCCAGGCTCGTTCCGCCGCCGGTTCGGGCCCACAGTACCGACCCGAGCGCATTGTATTTGACTACTAAAATATCGTTGGCTCCTCTGGACACGAACGTGGAAGTTCCGACTGTTACCGTGCCTTGCATCGCAGCCGCTACGAGTACATTTCCAGCATTATCGTTGGTGATTCCATAGGCGACACAGCTATTGGTTCCAGTGGTGGTGATACCTTGCGTCCACAGCCATTGCGGGGCCGTTTGGGCCGAAGCCGCAACGAAAGTTATACAACTGATTAGTAGAAGGTAACGTAAACGAATCATGGGTGAAAGATAGCAAAATTACACAGGCAGACTTCCGAAAACAGGGATGAGCACTCAGCGAGCGACGGCTGCATTTGACATACCGATGTTTGTCATTTTTGTAACATGCAATTTGATGTATGTTTACAAAACCAAATCGCTGATCGCGTGTTATCTAATTTCATGAAATATATCCTACTGATAGTATGTTGCATTGCCATTTTTATCCTGATTGCTCAAATCATGATTGCCAAGAACACTGATACCACCGAGCAACAGCCCTACAACGTGCTGTTACAAGATAACGACATTGAAATAAGGTATTATCCCGAAGTGTTGGTGGCCCAAGTAGAGGACGAGGACCCTTCGATTCGAGGGAGTGCCAGTCATAATTTTAGAAGACTGGCTGGTTACATTTTCGGTGGCAATACCGCTGGAGAAAAAATTGCCATGACGGCACCGGTACACATGGAGAATACTTCGGCAGGAACGAGAATGCGCTTCGTTATGCCTTCAGCGATGGACAGCAATCGACTACCTGTTCCGAACGACAAGGGTATCGTTTTCTCCACGCTCCCGCCTGATACGGTTGCGGTACTTCGATTTTCAGGATTTGCATCGGATAAAGACATTCGTGAAAAAGAAGTACTTCTTCAGCAATGGTTGAATGACAAGAAGATTCCTACTACCTCAGGCTTTCGGTATTTAGGGTACAACCCACCCTATCAACTGGTCAACCGTCGCAACGAAGTTGCGGTGAGTATTCGATGGGTGAAGTGACGAGGATAAACCTCGTGGCTGAATGTTAAAAACAACGATGCCATTTTCTTTCGGAAAAATTCGCCAAGGGCAATAAAAAGAAACAGCGCGGGTGAACAGTGTTTTACTGTTCACCCGCGCTGTTTACTCACTTTTGATGTAGTACCCGGGGTCGGGATCGAACCGACATGAGTTTTAGCTCACTGGTGTTTGAGACCAGCGCGTCTACCAATTCCGCCACCCGGGCAGGTACTCAATGGTAGGGCGGCAAAGATAGAAATTTTCAATTGGTTAACAAGGCGATGAAGAAGGGGATCTTTGCGGGCATGGTTATTCTTGAATTTGAAATTAAATATTTGAATATCAATTATTTGTGATTAAACATCCTATCGGTAATCCGGATTCTTTCAGAGGAGTCCTGGAAAGAGCGGCTCCCTCTTGTCCCCTTTCCTGCTTTTTACTACCTTCGCAGACCTAAAAATCAGTGGTTTAACCATGGAGCAACGGCACGTAAAAATCTTCTCAGGAACAGCTACCCATTACTTGGGTGAGCAGATTGCGGCTTCGTATGGATTGCCACTTGGTGAAGTCCAGGTGACACGATTTTCCGATGGAGAATTTTCTCCTGCCTTTAACGAATCGGTGCGCGGTTGTGATGTGTTCATCATACAGTCGACGTTCCCGCCTGCCGATAATCTGATGGAATTGTTGATGCTGATCGATGCTGCCAAGCGTGCTTCGGCGCACTACATCACGGTCGTAATTCCCTACTTCGGCTTTGCTCGGTCTGACCGTAAAGATAAACCAAGGGTTTCGATCGCCTCAAAGTTGGTCGCGAATATGTTAACGGCTGCTGGTGTTACACGCATCATCACGATGGACCTGCATGCGCCGCAGATTCAAGGGTTCTTCGACATTCCGGTCGACCACCTGGAACCTTCCTCGCTATTCGTCCCCTACATCCAATCGCTGAATCTTCCAAACCTCACCTTCGCAGCACCAGACATGGGCGGCGTGAATCGGGTACGCGGCTACGCCAAGAACTTCAACGCTGAAATGGTCATTTGCGATAAGCACCGCTCCAAAGCCAATCACATCGCTGAAATGACGGTGATAGGTGATGTAGAAGGCCGAGACATTATTCTGATTGACGATATCGTAGATACGGCAGGCACCTTAACCAAAGCGGCAGGAATGCTCTTCGACAAAGGAGCCAAAAGTGTTCGCGCGTTTTGCACGCATCCGGTACTTTCTGGCAAGGCGTATGACACCATTGAGAATTCGCGCTTAACCGAGCTGGTTGTCACTGATACCATTCCGCTCCGTAAAGAATCCTCCAAGATTAAAGTATTACAATCCGCCGAGCTCTTCGCGCGAATTATTCGGCGAGTATACGTGTATGAAAGTATCTCGGAGTTATTCCTGGTATAATAAATTCAACATTACTAATTATCTATTCATTAACCTCTAATTAAACAACAGTATCATGAAGTCATTTACAATTAACGGCGACTTGAGAGCAGCTCAGTCAAAGCAGGAATTAAAAAAACTGCGAGCAGAGGGTAAGGTTCCGTGTGTCCTGTACGGTGGAAAAGAACAAATCCACTTCAGCGCACCGGTACTTGACTTTCGTCATTTAGTGTATACTCCAGAAGTATACACGGTAACGATCAACGTGGACGGCAAGTCCTACACATCGATTATGAAAGACATCCAGTTCCACCCGGTGACGGATGCCATCGCGCACATTGATTTCCTTCAATTGTTCGATGACAAAACCGTAAGCATCCAAATTCCAGTTAAAATTTCTGGCAATGCAGTGGGTGTACGTGCCGGTGGTGTTCTATTCAACAAACTTCGTCGCTTGAAAATCATGGCCCTTCCAAAGCACCTGCCTGATTGCGTTGAAGTAAACATTGACAACTTGAATATCGGTGACGATGTTCGTGTACGTGACCTGTCTATTGAAGGTGTTACTTTCCTGGACACTCCTAGTAACGTAATTACTGGAGTTAAAACGACACGCGCTACTGCCGCTGCTGCTACAGCAGAAGCAACTCCTGCTAAGAAATAATCTCGTTGCAACAAAAAGAAAGGCACTGCTCCTTAGGGATGCGGTGCTTTTTTAGTTTAAGAAGTTTGCTGTTAAAGGTTAGCATTGAATATCGACCACCGACTAACCGACCACCGACCAACCGACTACCGACCACCAACCAACCGACTACCGACCAACCGACTACCGACCACCAACCACCGACCACTTCGAACTTTTCACTAGTCGCATTTTGAATCTTGAGTCAACCCCCTTTAGCCCAAAAAAAGTCTACTTATTATTAAAGCCCGACATCGTGCGATCAATGCCGATGGCTACAAAACTTTTAACGATTTCTACGCATTGTCCGATTCGCTCCTGGAGTGTCTGGTTTTCTTCGGCTGTCCATTCGCCCAACACATAATCCACTTGCTGGCCTTTTGCAAATTCATTTCCGATGCCGAAACGCAAACGGGCAAACTCTTGGGAGTTCAGCGTACGAATGATATCCGACAAGCCATTGTGCCCACCATCACTGCCTTTCTTGCGTACACGAAGGGTTCCAAAAGGTAACGCCAGATCGTCTGTAATGACAAGCATACTATGCGCCGTAATTTTCTCGGCCTGCATCCAATAATTAACCGCTTTCCCGGAAAGATTCATGAACGTGGTTGGTTTGATAATCACCAACTGCTTGCCTTTAAATTTAGCATGGCAGACATCGGCCAACCGATCCGCCTGGAATAGCTTCTTTCCTTCTACTTCGTCCTCTTTGGATAGCTCCCGGGCCAGAGCTTCTGCAACTTTGAATCCGATATTATGACGAGTATGTTCGTATTCAGGACCGATATTACCCAAACAGGCGATTAGAAACTTGGACATGCGACGAAGGTACTGATTCTGATAAAATCTTGTTTGCCAACACAAAGCCGTCAAGCAAATGTCAATTTCCATGATTTTTATCCCTATGAAAAGTGGTTTTTTTGATTACATTTGAGGAGAATTTCATACTAAAATCTCATGAAGAAAATCATTACGCTATTTGCATTTGTGATGCTGTATACATTAGGCGTCAGCGGCCAAGCGGGTTTTGTGATCAATGAAGTTGATTACGACCAACCTAGCGTTGACAGCGCCGAATTTATTGAACTTTACAACGGTAGTGGCAGCGCTATCAACACCAGCGACTACGCGGTGCTGTTGTATAACGGCAGTCCAGCCGGACTAGCTGTGTATGACACCATCCTGTTGCCAGTTGGAACGTTGAACTCCGGTTCCTTTTTCGTCATCTGCGGAAGTGGCGGTAACGTGCCGAATTGCAACATGGTACGTCCCAACGTTTCTAACATGATCCAAAATGGTTCACCTGACGCTATCGCAATCCTCTCCATCCCATCACTTACCATCATTGATGCGTTGAGTTACGAAGGCGATTGTCCAGCTCCTTTTATTGAAGGAACCGGTCTTCCAATCGGTCTGAGCGATACCGTGGTGGTTGATTCCATCAATGGACACTATATCAGTGTTGGACGTTATCCCGATGGTACAGATAGTAACAACAATTCCGCCGACTTCCACCGTATGTGCATCAGCCCTGGCTCTTCCAACCTGAACACCGATGTTAATTGTGCTCAAGTAAGTGGCATCGAACGTCCTGACAACGCAGTTTCCATTGTCATGTACCCGAATCCTTCTCATGGTCAACTCAACATTGATTTCGGTAAAGATGGTGTACGCAACGCAACCATCAGCGTGTATAACATTCTCGGAAACGAGCTCTATAGCACTTCTGCCAAATCCATCAGCTCCATTTATAGTCTGGACTTGTCCGACTTCACCAATGGCGTCTACTTCATAAAAGTATCTTCTGCTGATGGTGAATCTATGCAGCGCATTCTGTTGAAAAAGTAAAGCACTACATTTCCCTCACGAAAAAGCCCCGCTCTTTAAGGAACGGGGCTTTTTTATGTCAATTATTTTTTTCAAATCACTCTCCGGTCATTCCAGCGCGAAGATACTCGCGGTTCAAACGGGCAATATGACTGATCGAAATCTCTTTGGGACACTCGGCCTCGCATGCTCCAGTATTGGTACAAGCACCCAATCCTGATTCATCGTGTGCATCAATCATGCGAAGCACGCGTTCGCGACGCTCTGGTTCACCTTGCGGTAACAATGCCAGGTGCGACACCTTTGCCGATAGGAATAACATACCAGAGGCATTCTTACACGTCGCTACACAAGCTCCACAGCCAATACATGCCGCCGCATCAAAGGCCTCGTCCGACTTCGCCTTTTCCACAGGAAGCGAATTGGCATCCGTAGCATTTCCGGTATTGACAGAAATATAGCCACCCGCAGCAATAATTTTATCAAAGGAAGTACGATCTACGACTAAATCCTTGATTACCGGAAAAGCGGCAGCACGCCAAGGCTCGATGGTTACCGTTTCGCCGTCGGAAAAATGACGCATGTGCAACTGGCACGTGGTGGTGCCTTTCAACGGACCGTGTGCGCGACCATTGATGTACATGCTACACATTCCACAAATTCCTTCCCGACAATCGTGATCAAAAGCAACAGGGTCTTTCCCTTCACGAATCAGTCGGTCGTTCAGCACGTCCATCATTTCCAGAAAGGACATGTGGGTGCTAACACCGGGCATATCGTACATTTCGAAATGGCCGGCTTCTTTATGGTTGCGCTGTCTCCAGATTTTCAGCTTGAGGTTGATGCTATCAGACATGATGGATGTTTTTCTCGTTTCCAACGTGCGACCGAATTTTCAGTCAGCACTGATGGATTATTTATATGAACGTTGTGTAAGGTGAACAACTTCGAAATTCAATTCTTCCTTATGAAGCACAGGCTCTGTGCCAGTGTATTCCCACGCCGCTACGAATGCGAAGTTCTCGTCATCGCGTTTAGCTTCGCCATCTTCTGTTTGTGATTCTTCCCGGAAATGTCCACCACAGGATTCATTACGCATCAGCGCGTCACGAATCATCAGCTCGCCCAACTCAATAAAGTCAGCTACGCGACCCGCTTTATCCAGCTCAGGATTGAATTCGTTGACATCACCGGGAATACGGACATCCGTCCAGAATTCATTCTTGAGCTCTTGCACCATCGCGAGCGCTTTGGTTAATCCTTCTGCCGTGCGTGACATACCACAGTAATCCCAGATGATCCGACCCAATCGCTTGTGAAGATCTTCGACGGTCTGCTTTCCCTTGATGGACATTAATTTCTCAATACGATCACGCACTGATTTTTCTGCCTCATCAAAAGCAGGATGATTCGTAGGGATGGCAGGGGTTCGGATATCATCAGCAAGGTATTCGCCAAGTGTATATGGAATAACGAAGTAACCATCTGCTAGACCTTGCATGAGTGCCGACGCGCCAAGACGATTAGCACCATGATCCGAGAAGTTGGCTTCACCCAAGGCGTACAAACCAGGCACGGTTGTCATCAAATTATAATCTACCCACAATCCACCCATCGTATAATGCACTGCTGGATAAATGCGCATCGGAGTTTGGTACGGATCTTCACCGGTGATCTTCTCATACATCTCAAACAAGTTGCCGTAGCGTGCGCTGATCACATGGTGACCCAATCGCTTAATGGCATCACGGAAGTCGAGGTAGACGGCTAATCCAGAAGGACCTACGCCACGGCCTTCATCACATGCTTGCTTGGCGGCACGGGAAGCGACGTCGCGAGGGACTAAGTTACCGAAGGCCGGGTAGCGGCGCTCCAGGTAATAATCACGTTCCTCATCCGAAATTTCTTCCGGCTTCCGTTTGTCGCCAACTGCTTTTGGCACCCATACGCGTCCATCATTACGCAACGACTCAGACATCAACGTAAGCTTGGATTGATAATCGCCACTTACTGGAATACAAGTAGGGTGAATTTGCGTGAAACAAGGATTGCCAAAAAAAGCGCCTTTCTTGTGGGCTTTCCAAGCAGCCGTGACATTACTGCCCATGGCGTTGGTAGAAAGGTAAAATACGTTACCATAACCGCCCGAACAAATCAGGACCGCATGGCCAAAATGACGTTCGAGCTCACCTGTCACGAGGTTGCGTGCAATGATACCTCGTGCTTTCCCATCAACCATAACAAGCTCTACCATTTCGTGGCGCGAATACATCGTTACTGCACCCTTCGCCACTTGACGTTCGAGTGCACTGTAAGCACCCAACAACAATTGTTGGCCAGTTTGACCACGAGCATAAAATGTTCTCGAAACTTGTACGCCGCCGAACGAACGGTTGTCAAGCAAACCGCCGTATTCACGGGCAAATGGTACACCCTGCGCGACACACTGGTCGATGATGGACGCACTCACTTCCGCCAAACGATACACGTTGGCTTCGCGGGCGCGATAATCTCCCCCTTTTACTGTATCGTAAAACAAACGATAGACACTATCACCGTCGTTTTGATAATTCTTTGCCGCATTGATTCCTCCCTGTGCTGCGATAGAGTGCGCACGACGCGGACTATCCTGAAAACAGAAAGCCTTTACGTTGTAGCCAAGTTCTGCCAGACTTGCAGCGGCTGACGCACCGGCCAATCCGGTTCCTACAACAATGACGTCAAGACGACGTTTGTTCGCAGGGCTTACCAAACGCACAGTGGATTTGTGATGGGTCCATTTGGATTCCATCGGACCTTCAGGAATGTGTGAGTTTAATTTAGGAGATGATGCCATAGCTGCTTATCGGGACACGGATGATCAGTAGGAAGATTGAAGAATATTGGAAGCTACTCCGAACAGGTCGAAATAGAATACGATCGGGAAGGATGCGAAACCAATGGTAACGAGCAACGCGAAAAGCGTACCGGCAGTTCTAAGTGGCTGCGCATATTTTTTATTATTCCATCCAATGGTCTGGAATGCTGACTGAAAGCCGTGATTGAGATGAGCACCCAACAACATCATCGCTACGACATACAATGCTGCATAGATGTTGGATTGAAAAGCCTCCGCTACATCGTGTGCCATCGAAGTGTCGGCTCCGAGAAAACGATGCGTGACAAAAAAAGTGCGCAAGTGCACGACTAGGAAAACTAAGATGATGGATCCTGTCAGTCCCATGTTGCGGGAAAACCAGGTGCTGTTTTTAGCCTGTCTATTAACCGCATAACGCACGGGCCGTGCCTGACGATTGCGCCATGTCAGGTAAAGTCCGTCCAATGCATGCAGCAGGATGCCCCCAAACAAAGCGAACTCAACCGTGCGAATAATGATATTCCCGACGAGGAAGTCGCCATATTCGTTGAAGGCTTTACCGCCATCCATTTTATAAAGTTGGAGGTTACCGTAGAGGTGTTCGAGTAAAAACACGCAAAGGAACAGTCCCGTCAACGCCATGACCAGTTTTCGGCCGACGGAGGTATAGAACATGCGCAAGGATGCGATCATAATGGATGTATTGGATTCGTTGAAAGGTACTTGACAAAATCGGGAAATCGTAGCCCGGAATAAATAAACAACCCGGCGGCACAAAAGTTCCCGAATGGGAAGCAAATGTAGTCGGCAAAACCTTGATTACAAAAGGAAAACGCAATTTTTTGAGCCTATCAAGATGGCTTCCGCTTCCCACCATTCTTGTAGTTTTTGGCAGCCAAATCGGCGAATGCCTATCTTTGAAAATGCGCTTTGCTAAAACCCTGCTTGCCGTCTACTTACTTACCCTGATCGCTTGTCAGCCTTGCCAGCCGGACCTGCCGCAACCTGCTGACGAACAAACTTTTATCTTTTTATCGCATCCCTATGTCCCCTACATTTTTTACAACGACATTGACACAACGGTGGAACAGCTGGATTATAGTCGCTACAACCTAACACTGCTAGGCGGTGACCTTTTTACGCAAACAACCATCGATACCGCAACCTTTCTTTGGGGAGATTCGATTTTCGATTTCAGAAATCCAAACACCTTTTGGTCCATTGGGAATCACGACTACGATAATCCACAAATGGTACGGAATTACCTCGGACATGAATTATACTACGCGCGGTATCATCAAGGCATTACCTTTTTAGTTCTTGACACCCAGGATAGTTTGTCCAACCTGATTGGCGACCAATTACAACTCATCCGCAACGTAACCGATACCATTCAAGAATCCTCCCATTTAGTCGTACTATCACACAAGTTGATCTGGATGGCTGGTAACCCTGTCCTCGAACCCATGATTGACTCTGTGTGCAACGGTGGTACAGGCACTTGCTTCTGGTGCACCAATCCGAATAATTTCTATCAGGATGTCTATCC
>CANIAS010000066.1 GCA_947465495.1 Candidatus Pollutiaquabacter sp.
CAATAACTCCAACCCTTTTCTGGATTTTTGTAACTCGGCGTTTACTGAGCTCGCTAGCGTTGGGTCGGTGGATTTCATTACCTCCAAAATCGGGTGGTAGACTGATTCAAGCTCTGAAAAAGCGGATTTGAATGGATCTGCGGAATTGACGGAGAGTTGATTTCGTACCCACTCATCAAACGATCGGAAAATATCCTGGTCGTTCAGCCCTTGCTTTTCCATACGCGAAGCGGTGGAAACATTGATCAGTAGGAATGAATTTCGCAGTACGAGTCCGGGATATGAAATTCCTAGTGTCTCAAAAAGCAATTTGAACTCCAGCCAGTATGCGATTTCAGCAGGACCGCCAACATATGCGAGATTTGGTAATAATACTTCTTGATAAACCGGACGCAGCACGACGTTCGGTGAAAATCGATCTGGATGAAGATTCAATTCGCCTAACAAAGTTTCTTTAGTGAATTGTAAATCCGTTTCAAGTACTCTCCACGTATCGTCTTGACGAACAATGCGGTTTCGACTTCCTGCTGAATTATAAAAAAGATTAATTTCACGGGGATGAACCTGATCCACGTCCAAATCTTTGAGTAATTCCAGGTTAGCAAGAACGGCTTGAAAAGCAGTTTGATTCAACAGATCATCTTGCATGATGTCTATGAAGCACCGTTTTAGTCGTACGTCATCCGGATCCAATACTACAATTCCCAACCTGCCAAAGAGGCGATTCACCAGCATCCGGGTTGCCATTGAGAACGTATTTCCATCGCGGTAAGCGGCTGTAAGGATATTAAGTACTTCTTGTTTATGTGAACTTTCGGGCAGGTCAATTTTTAATTGCTCGATGATGTCATCAATACCTTGCGTGATTGCTCTACCAGCAGGTCCTTTCCAGTCAGTTGCCATCGAATAACGTTTACCATTCGCAGCAAAATGTAGAATCTCCGCCATGTCATGGTCTTCCGATGCCAACCAAAAAATAGGAATCGTACGTTGATTGTTTTCGCTGGAAAGCGAGTTGGCAAGTTTGATTACCGATAGTATTTTGTACGTAAAAAAAAGTGTTCCTCCGGCAAGCTGCAGCTGATGACCCGTTGTTACCGTCGTGGTGCTTGGTTCAAGTAACGCATTGATGTTATTCATTACAGCTTCGGATACATGTTCACCGTTTGCTTCAAGTGAGGCATATTGTGATCGTATAACGTCTACCAAAAGTTGTCGGTCTATGCGAGACTCAGCACGTTCATTTGTCTTGTTTTGTAATTGAGAAAGTGTTGGATAGGTATAAAGTTGAGAGAATTTAGATGATGAACCTTCCAGGTAGGCTTTGATAGCTTTACCTACAATGGGTGTCTCACTTAGCGGCAGTGTTGATTTTTTAAAACTCATCATTTCGTCGTCCATCGAATATCAATCACAAAGCTACGCTTTCCAAGTACGCGATTCTTTGTTCAGATAGTTACATTGAGCATTTAAACGGTTTTTCATAGCGTAATCGGTTATAAACTGCCCACTGAAAACAGGATCTTTCAGCAAATTTCACCGTGATTTTCATTGGTCAATACAAATTAGGAGTTTTGATTTTCAGCCATTTACCACATCATTATCAACGTTTACCAAAAAGCGTAATCAAGAAGGTTGTTTTAGTCTTCAAGTTGCCCAAAATAACCTATTTTAAGGTTTTAAATAGAATATTAACTACCCGATTATCAAGCACTTCTTGCCGTATTTTTGCGTCGAGAACTACGTTTAATGAGAAGTACTTTCCGACATAGCTACAACGCCGAGCTTCTTTTTTGGTCGTTGGTGTTTTTGATTTCTGCCATGGGTAGTGCATCCGCACAATACACGGTAGCTTCCTATTCCTTTGCCACCACTACCGGAATTGTTTTGGAAAATGTCACGACGTACGATGGCTTGTTGTTGAATTCAAACAATGACGATGTGGCCACTCCAGTTTTTAATCTGCCATTTACCTTCAATTATTGCGGCACGAATTATTCTCAGTATTCCGTCAGTAGCAACGGATTGATGTCATTGGGAGCTACCGCCGTTCCAACTACAGCAACGAATTCGTTAGTTGGCACAAATTCCTTGAAGTTAGCACCTTATTGGGACGATGTCAGTACGGGCACAACTGGTAATGTTGTGTATAAGACCATTGGCGTTTCTCCCAACCGAAAATTTGTAATTGATTGGTACTTGCGGATACCTAAAAGCACGACAGCTGCCGCCAATTGCCACATTCAGTGTTGGCTGGAAGAAGCGACGTCTGCTATTTCATTTGTCTATGGTTCAATTCCAGCAAATACCGGTCAATATACCGTTGGCCTATCCAACTCCACCACAGACTTTATAAGTGTAACCACCTCAACAAATACTGCAGGATCAGTATCAGCCGTTAATTCAAATACTGTTGCAATTGCCAGTGGAAGGATGTATCGCTTCGTTCCTGCATTGCCTGCCTGTGTCAATGCGGTGTATCCCGCTAATGGTGCAACAGGTGTACCGCCCATGTCCTCCATTACTTGGGCCGGTGGATCGTCTGGAGGTGCCCCCACATCCTACGACGTTTATTTCGGAGCTACTTCTACTCCACCATTAGTCAGTAGTGGGCAAACTGCCACTAGTTATACGCCGTCAGGACTTCTGAATTTGAATACTGTATATTATTGGAAAGTGGTTCCAAAGAATGCCACTGGTTCGACGTCAAACTGCTCAGTAAATTCATTTACATCTGCAACTACGTTATCGTACGATGTATCCCGTCAAACAGGGGTTACTTATAATTCTTTGGGCTCAGCTGGTAATACAGTAAGTGCATGGAAATATGGAAGCAGTACAGATGACAATCTCAGTCAATCAATACCAATCGGTTTTAATTTCCCATTTTCAGGTGGAGCTTGCACGGAGTTACTTGTTTCAACCAATGGATTTATAACATTCAACACATCGACCACTTCGAATGGAGGCAATTCAGCGAGTTACACCTATCAGAATACTGGATTTTCAGCTACGGATAATACCAAATCTGTGGCTGTGTTAGCTCCGTTTTGGGATGACTTGACGTGCCAAGGCAATCCGGGAATTTTAGCCGGATTGAATGCATCGATTCGATTTCTTACTACAGGTTCAGCACCCAGTCGAGTCTTCACCGTCGAATGGATTTCGATGGAAACACCATTGATACAAGGTGCTGATTTGAACTTTCAAGTAAAACTGTACGAAACGAGTGGTGTCATTGAGTTCGTATATGGAACAATGGTTGGATTTTTTGGGAACATCAACCCCGGTACCTCTCCTTCGTACTCGTATAGTCTCGGTATCAATGCGTGGAATATCACCAGTGGTGCATCTGTTGGGGAGGTATTTAGTCAGCAAGTACATAATACACGTTATTTCAAGGATTCGACGGCGAAGGCGGTGAACAATCTGTTTACTGTTCCAGCTTGCAATTCCAGGATCACTTTTACCCCGGGTAGTTACGTAGCGTATACATCACCAACTTCTACTATCCCAGGTAACGATGCACCAACAGCAGCCTACTCCATGGCGGTTAATTCAACACCTTGTACAAATTTCTGCGGTGGAATTTTTTCCACTGCCGGTGCAACCTCCAGTGGAATTGCTGTGGCTAGTGGTGGTGGTGTAGCGGACGATGATGTTTGGTTTAAATTCATCGCTACTGATCCATCCATAACCATTAAGGCTATTGGTGGAACTAATTTTGATCCTTCGTTAGAGATATTTTCAGGATTGCCAACCAACGCTACAACTCGAATTTCCAACAGCAATACTACTGCGACAGGTTATTCAGAGTCAGTCACGTTGAATTCACTGACAGTCGGTACTACTTATTATTTCAGAGTTTTTCATTACGGAGTTGGGTATGCAGCGAGTAGTGCATTGGGTGGAGATTTTGCGGTGTGTATATACAAAACGCCGTTGGCGCCATTGAATGATAATTGTTCTGGGGCTCTTGCATTAACCGTTGGAGCCACTTGTGCTATAACCGTTGGCAACTCCATGGCCGCTACCGGCTCTACTGGGTATCCTGTCTGTTCAGCTGTTTCGCCGGATCCCGCTCCCAATCCAGACGATGATGTTTGGTTTTCATTTGTCGCGGTTATGCCTATTGAAACCATTACTGTCCAGTCGGGATTCAAGTACAACGCCGTGGTACAGGTTTTTTCCGGGACCTGCGGTTCTCTGACGTCTCTCAATTGCACAAATGCCAGTAAGAATTCACAAGCTGAAGTTGTACCTCTTTCCGGACTTATTCCAGGAAACACCTACTATATTCGCGTGTACCAATATACGTACGGTGCTGGGCGAGGTGATTTCACAATTTGTGTGACAGCCAATGTGCCTTCCTGTGCTACAGGTTTATATCCTCCTAGTCCAACATCCAACGTACCAGCTACAGGAATAACGCTTCGCTGGAATTCAGTGGCAGAAGTTACGGGCTACGATGTCTATTTGGATACTTCTACAGTTGCCCCAGCTTCGACGCTCGTGGCTTCCAACGTTGTGGATACGTTCTATACTACCGGTAGCCTTGGTAAAGGACTAACGTATAACTACCGGATTGCACCTCGAAACGGGGTTGGAAGCAATACATCCTGCTATACTTCTGTTTTTGCTGTCGAGCCATATGGTTTTAACCTCATCATCAAAGCATACTTACAAGGATTTTACCTAGATACAGGGACCATGAGAGCGACCATCAATCCGATGGATACGATTACCGACAGTCTGCGAGTGAAACTCTATAATACAACGGCTCCTTATACCTTGCAATATGCTACCACAGCGTTGCTGAGTACACATGGGTTAGCACTGGCAGAATTTCCGCAGCCAGCCTTACAACGTACTTATTACATCGCCATTGAGAATCGTAATCACTTAGAGACCTGGAGCAGTGTGCCCTTTTATTTTGGCACTCCGGATACAACCTACGATTTCAGTGCTTCAGTAAGCTCTGCCTACGGAAATAACCTAACTCAATTAAGTCCAGGTGTCTTTGGAATTTATGGTGGTGATGTAAACCAAGATGATAGTATCAACCTAACAGATCTTTTAACCGTAGGTGCCGGTTGTGGAGTTTTTTACTCATTATATCGTCCTGAAGACATCAACGGCGACCAACTGGTGGAGTCAGCTGATTACTCCTTGATGGAAGCCTTTTTTCCGCTGGGTAAGTATCTTTTAAGGCCTTAGTGGCTTTGTTTAGTTATTCTCCACTATTAAATATCTTGGCGAATATGAAATTCTGAAAGAAATAGTTTGAAATTAGGTGCTTTTTCGGCCTTTTAGGATGTAATTTTTGCCCCTGGTAGTATCTTTACTGTCGTGTCTTTTCAAGACAATTAACTACCTATTAATTTGATTTTGAATAATGTTTAACACGGTGCCGCAGCTTTACTATTTCGAAGACCATTCGAATCTTACGTCTATTCCCGATGTGATAAAAGACAGGGGCATTACTTCCGTATTTAGGAATATTCGTAAGGCAGTATTTCTTATTTACCTTCTCTTCTTTTCGCTAATAACGGAAGCACAAGTCACTTGTATTGGATCGGGTACTTGGTCAACTGCGACCTGGTCGCCTGCTGCACCGATTGCTGGTCAAAATGTGATAGTAAATCCCGGTTGCACATTGACCATTGATGTAAGCACACCAATGCTGTTTAATTTGACTATCAATGGTAATGTGATAGTGACTTCCTCAGCAGCTTCTTCATTGAATATGAACGGTGATTTGATAATTAATTCTACGGGATCACTTGAGAATAACGGTGGCATTGGTTTTTACGGCGGCGGCAAGTTGTTTAACTTGAATGGTAATGCTACTTACATCCATAATCCATTCAGTAATTTAGCTACGGATGAATTGATTTTTTCGAACAGTAATGAAACATTCGCCTCTACTAGTAACTTGACCATATCTAAATGGAATGATCCATCAATTGCTTTGGGTGAGCCCTCTAGGGTTCAATCCAGCGTGTTTGGCAATGTAACGCTCAATGCTATCATCAATGGGCAAGACTGGATTCAGAAGGGGTATTTTGCTATTCCAAACGCATCTAACAATCGAATACTTGGAAAGCTTACGATTTCCGAAGGAAGGATCGTTATGGATGAAGGTGCTGGAAACACTTCCACATTGATGCTCGGCGACGTTGAAGTCAACGGAAACGGAGCTATCGTATTTCAACAGGGCAATCCTCGCATGTTGACATTGACGACGGGGAATTTCGTAGTCAATTCATCGGTAATGGCACCTCCCTCCATTATTCAAGATGGAAGCTTTGGTGTATTAACTTGGAACATCAATGGTTCACTGTCCATCAATAGTAATTTTTACGGCTTATCAGGAACAGCTTTTGAAGTTGGTGGTGACGCCAGAATCAATATAACTGGCAATTTATCGGTGACGGGTGGAAACTGTATTTTAATTCGTAAAGCGGATGCTCCGTGTCGATTGACCGTAGCTGGAACCACCACGTTAAACGACCCAACGGGGACGGTCAGTTTCATCGAAGGTGCTACTGGCAACTTGAATTTCACTACCGGGGATTTATATATTCTCTCAGGTGCGGCTAATTATTTGATGGGCGTGCCGGGTGCTTCCAATTGCTCAAAGGGAATCGGAAACTTTACGATTAACAATGACTGCTTGATCAATGGATCTTCAAATACCTACGTAGCTTGGTCCGATTCGAATGTCAACAAAGTTCGTTTTGTAGTAGGCCGTGACTTCAACATGAACCATATTGCTGCATCCTTTGTAGGTTCTAATATTTCGGGAGCATTCACTTTTCGTGCCGGTCGCAACGTCAGTATCTATGGCGGTCGATTTATCGGCCAACAGAATACCACGAATGTAGCTGTTGATTCATTTTATGTTGGAGCAGACTTTTACTTCAACACACCTGTTACCAACAATTACGTAAAAATTAATCGTGGACAAGGCAACACGGTATTTAATTGTGTTGGCAATTTCAATATGCTGGGTTCAGGACTGAACTATGGTGATGGTTTCATTGGAGTCGATTCCAACATGGCTGCAATAGATCTCAGGATTGGTGGAAATCTGGTGCAAAATGGTGGACAATTCACAGGAGTTTTATCAGGTTCTGGTAATTTGACGATGACGGTCACGGGCACATTGGATGTAAATCAAGGAATCTTTCACGCGTTTCACAATATCAATTATTCCAATCCAGGAGGCGTCACGTTCACAGTAGGCAATGTTGATTTTGACGGGGGGGATTTCTCCGTGTATCATGCATGTAACAATGCAAGTTCAACTGCTAATGTTACGATACAAGGGTATTGCAAAGTGAATTTTACCGCTATCGCTGATCGTTTTTCCTTTATTGGTTTGACGCGCGTAGGCACTGATGAAAGCAACATCTTACTTTCATTGTCGGTGTTGGGAGCATTCACCATTCAAGGTGTCAATGGAAAATTCATTAGCAGTTTGTCAGGAGCCAGTTCACTTGAAACCATTTCCTTGGCATCATTAACTATTTCAGGTGGTATCAATAGCTTCAACAGTGAATTGATTTCTCCATTTGCCAACGGCCATACTGTAAGTATTCTGATCAGTGGAAACCTGACGGTTCAAGGAGGAAGTACTTGTCTATCAGCAAAAACCCAATCGATTAGTCTAACAGTCAATGGCAACGTAACGATTAGCTCCGGCGAGTTGATTTTCAAAGGTGGGGATATTACTGGTGGTGGAACATTTACGGTAAAAGGTGGTTATACGCAATCTGGTGGTAATTTTTATTTGCACAAAGCAGTCAGCGACACGTTAAATAGTGGCGCATCAATTAGCATGACGGTCAACTCAGACAATGATGCGGTTGGAGATTTCATTCAGACTGCCGGAACGTATTGGTTTGACTACTGTTCGGGCACACCTCCATCCTATTCGATGTCATTGCTGATACGTTCTCCAAATGTGCAGTTGGGAGCAGCGGGTAGAATTACTCAGTCGAATCCTTCCAATTACAATGCATACGGGCAATTGACGTATACCCGTTCTGCAGGCACCATTAACCTTGATAGAAACTCGGCACATCGTATTACAAATATAAAACAGACGATTGTTACAGGATGCACGCTTGACATGATTACTGGTGATCTGCAACTTAGTTCTAATCCTTCGCTTCCTCCAATTCCTGATTTACTTTCTGTTCAAGGTGTATTGAACATGCGTACCAATAAATTGCACTCCGATGCAGTGAATATGTATTCCGGAGTCTTGGTGACAGGTCGCGTCCGGACGGCACATACATCAGGGCTCTACAATGGCACTACGAATGCAGCATTCTCAACGACATTGGCAGATAGTCTTGATTACTATCTCAGTTCTGCTTCCTTTGTAGAGTATACAGGTGTAGACAATCAGATAGTGACGGGTTGGGGAGTTGGACGAGCCAGAAAAGTAGATCATAAGTACGGTAATTTAGAGATCAATTTCACCGGTACACCCAATACAGAATTCGTCTATCCAACCAATTTGCCGAACGACTCCAGTGTTATTATTCGCGGATCGTTACTGCTAACCAGCGGTGAATTCAATTTAGACGACGATCATGTGTCATCTAATGGTGGCGGAAGAATGATTACCCTGGAAAGTTCCTCGTTAGCCATGACACGCACCGCTGGATATTTAAGAAGCGAAGTAGAGAACGGAAGTGGTCGCTTGAAATGGAATGTTGCAACCTCTATCGTAGCCAAAACAGTTCATTTCGGCTATTCATCAACAGACTATATTCCATTGACCTATACCAATACAGCCGGATCATCCGGGTATGTCTATTTTGCCACCTATCATACACCTGCCAATAATCAACCGTTTCCTCCGACTGTAAATCATATTCGAAACAGCGCCGGCTTGGATAATAGTTCAAACACAGTTGATCGATTTTGGTATATCAGTACTCCAGGCTTTAGCAACGTGACGGCCACGATTGATTTTAAAGCTACCGCATCGGAAATTATCGGACTAAGCTCACTAAAAGCACAACGTTGGGTAGCCAATGCAAATGGATGGACTCTTCCATTACCTGGAACTCAGACTTCCACTGCTCAAGGAACCACCGTTGTTTCACCGGGTGTTGTTAATCAGTGGTGGACACTTTCGGGTAACAACAATCCCTTGCCAGTTGAATTACTAAGTTTTCATGGAAACTGTGAAAACAACCACATTCGATTAATGTGGAGTACTGCTAGTGAAACTAATAACGATCATTTCACCATGGAACGTAGTATCGATGCCGTCGACTTCGTAGCAATCGGCGAAATTCATGGATCAGGCACACGTACTTACCAGTCTGACTATTCATTCAATGATGCACTTACTGGATTCCATTCAGACATTGCCTATTATCGTCTTTCTCAGACCGACTTCGATGGAACAACAAAGAAATTTGATCCAATAGCAATTATGACCTGCGACAGTAAGTCCTTGTTATCATTCGATGTGTTAGATGCTCTGTCAGAAAAGACGTTGATCCACCTAAACATACCCTCAGCCGGTATTTACCGATTGAATATCTATAGTGTAGGCGGACAATTGATACGCAGTGATGAAAATTATTACGATGCCGGAAGTTACCAAGCATATATTCCGTCGCTACCCATGGCATCAGCCCTTTACATTGCAACGTTATCTGGTAATGGTGAGCAAGTAAGCAGAAAATGGCTGGGTAAAAGTGAATGACCCCCTTGGATTGAGCTATTATTACTTACATTTGCATTGATTATAGGTTTCCGTTTCGGCGGAATTAAAAGGGAATCACGTGAGAATCGTGGACAGTTCCCGCTGCTGTAAGCTTCAGTAACCAACCGAATCCTCATCGGCCACTGTTTTAAAAACGGGAAGGCGGATTCGGAGAGCAAAGTCAGAAGACCTGCCTGTTTTCAGTCATCCGTGCTTTCGGGTAAAAAGCGAGTATGACGTGCAGGTGTTTATTATGCATTTGTGCATCATCCTTTTTCCCGGTTATTTTAACGTATACCATTATGTCTGGGAAAAATTTAGTCTCTCTATTTTTAACATCGTTGATCCTACAACTCCAGGTATTGGCTCAGGATACACTTTCAAAGAACTTGAAAGAGGTAAATATTATAGCTTCTGGTACTGAGAAAAGCATTTTAAGTACTCCAAGAAGTGTCACTGTACTTACCCAGGAGGATCTTCAAAAAGCGCCGTACTTGACACTTGGAAACATTTTGGAGGAGCAAGCCGGTATTTATCTTATAGGAGGAGGCCAAGCACCTGGCAGTAATCAATCGATTTTCTTGCGAGGCACAAATAGTAATCAGACTGCCATTTATGTAGATGGAGTAAGGATACAGGATTTATCTACCGTAAACGGAGTTGTTGATCTTTCTGAATTACCGATATCCGATGTTGTGCGAGTTGAAATTCTTCGTGGGGCTCAAGGAACACTTTATGGATCGCCTGCGGCAGGCGGAGTAATAAGAATCACTACCATCCACAAGGGAGCATCCATGGGATGGAATGGTAATTTTAAAATGACAGGAGGGCTATTCAAAGAAAACGGACACGATGCAGGAAGTGCTTTATCCCTTGGTTATAAGAGTGCAGACGGTTGGTATGTTCAATCTTCGTTGGATTATTTTGCATCAGGTGGTTTTAATGCCACACTGGATACTGGTTATCGGTTACCCACGCTACCTGCGGATCCTGACGGATGGAAAAAACTAACGGGATCCGTGGCTGCTGGTTATTCGAATGGGCAAACAGATTTTATGATCGGATATCGTGCGTTGAATTCGGCCACCGATATTGACGCCTCGGCGTACACGGATGATGACAATTACACAATTGATTACAGACGATCTACGTATTTAGCCGGACTTACGCGCTATTTCACCGATCGATTCTCCATGCGTTTTATGGCTTCATGGACCGGAACCGATCGGAGTTCTGTGGATGATTCATCATTGAATGCCACTACTGGACTTAATGATCGAACTTATTATTCAGAGCACTATACCGGCGAACAACTTTCTGCCGAAATCTCGGCAAAATATGTGATGGATCATTTGGTGATATCCTCTGGTGCCACTGGACTACTTGAACAAATGAACCAGCAGAATTATTATTATTCGGCTCAATACGATCCTTTCATCTATTCATCCGATTACAACTTGGATTCAATTACTCCTTCCGCCCAATCTTCCGCATTTTATCTCTATGCTGATTTAGATGGTGGGTGGGTGCAAGAGCGGTTTACAAAACTTCATTGGATGGGTGGAATACGGTTTAATCACCACAGTATTTGTGGAGATAATCTTTCATTTGAAGTTTCGCCTTCATTTCAATTGAACGATGATGTTTTACTATACGTTTCCTACTCCACTGGGTTCACCAATCCTTCGTTGTACCAGTTGTATGCACCTGATCGTTATCAACCTTGGGATGGACAATCAGTCTCCTTACTTTCTCGTGGCAATAACTCGTTATCTCCAGAGGTCAGCCGTTCGTTTGAGGTTGGCTGGAAAGAACGAATTAATGAAAAAACAGATTACAGCCTCTCCTTTTTTCGAAGCAATACTTTGAATGTAATTGATTATGTTTATTTATGGGATGGTAAATATCCTGTTCCATCGATTGGTGTGGATCCAATAAGAGATGATTTTCGCGGGGATCGTTACCTGAACATAGGCGAGCAGACTGCTTACGGAATTGAATTCTCGTTCCATCATCACATTCTAAATAATTTGGAAATCACCATGATGGCAAGTCTGGTAGATGGTTATATTGATCTCAGCGGATTATCAACAGATACAGCGTATCATTATCAACTGTATAGCAATGGTATTTTCCTGGATGAAGCTTCGCGCTTAGATGGACTTGTACGGCGGCCATCAACCTTTCGAACATTGTTGGAGTACAGACCGTTGGAATCAATGATCATCGGGCTTCAAGTACGTTTCACCGGACAACGAAGTGATGTCTATTATGACAGTCAATTAGGACCCTTTGGGGCATTGAATACAGCCGCTGTGAATGCCTATACCTTGACCGACTTATCCGCTGCGTGGATTTACAATCGACATTTCAGGTTCAACCTGCGCTTAGAAAACGTATTTAACGTGGATTACCAGGAAATATATGGTTTCCGAACACGCGGACGCGGACTACAGGTTTCTGCCAGATACTCCTTCTAAATCAAACAAAAGCATTAAATTTGTCTTACCAAAAACCTATGCAGACTACTTCCTCCCGTAATTCGCTATTAGCAGTCGCAATATTAATTGCACTTGCCGCACTTTCCAGATTGATTCCTCACGCACACAACTTCACAGCATGTGGAGCATTAGCCTTGTTTGCTGGTGCAAAATTGAATGATCGACGATTGGCTTACCTTCTGCCCTTTTCTGCCTTGCTGATATCGGATCTCATATTGGGATTCCATACCACACTCTTACCTGTTTATGCCTGTTTCGGATTTATTGTTTGGTTGGGTTCTCGATTGTCTAAAAACACCTCATTTCGAAAAACAGTTCTTTACTCTTTGACAGGATCCGTAGTTTTCTTCCTAATCACCAATTTGCCTATTTGGTACGGCGGCTATTACCCCCTGGATCTTCACGGATTATTGACTAGCTATGCAGCAGGAATTCCATTTTTCAGGAATCAAATCATCGGAGATCTTGTTTATACAGGACTATTATTCGGCAGTTATGCTTTCGTTGAAAAAAGTCGATTATTAAAAACAGTATAATCAGTAATACATTGAAAAAACTAAATCCAGCCTTACGGGGCTGGATTTTCTTTTTTGTCAACCTTACGGGGTTAACCCTAACCTAACCTTTTAAAACATATTCCTAACCACAGAATACACCCTTATTACGCCTGTTGAATTTCATTTGATACAAGAAAGAAATATGGATCCTTACAATTGTCTTACAATTTGAGTCTGGTTTCTTTCGATGAATTAATTAAGGGCATAAAAAAACCAGCCTTACGGGGCTGGTGTTTTTTTTCAACCTTACGGGGTTGAGTTGTCTTTCAATCTTACGGGATTGACACAAACATTAAATCAAATAAACCTAACCAAA
>CANIAS010000067.1 GCA_947465495.1 Candidatus Pollutiaquabacter sp.
ATTTATTGATCGCTAATTTGACTTTGAAGATATTCCTCTTTTTAGGATCTGAAGGAATCAACTCCACCTGTTGAAGTGTGACAGCTCCTTGTTTTGTTTCACCAACGTACTTGGATAACCATCCTTTTTCGTACATCGTGAAAACGGATGTAGGAGTGATGGTGTTTTCATCCGTCCGCTGATTGTCTATTTGTACTTCGTTGGCATCTTTCACATAGGTCCAGCGGGTTTTCCCGTCCGATATAACATCTTGACCGGCAATTTCCAACCTATACTTGGTTCCTTTAATGTAAAGTGTTCCCTTCTCAACAGTCTTGGCGTTGTCTTTGGGATTCTGAACCGAAATGGTGAATTCAGCTTTCACCGATTTATGGGACTTGTATTTAGTACTGACACTATTCAATAAGTCCTGTGCTTTCTTGTCTACGGCTTGTGAAAAAGCTGTAAGGAAAGTTAAAAGGAGCAGGAAAGTGGCAATTAGTCTACGGGAGAAAGACATGTCGTTGTACTAGTTTGATGCAATATTACGCAATATGGAGAAACTGCAATAACCAGACCAGTTTCAGTGATTTTAGCGGCAAAAGGCATCATGAGTCCTTGCTCTTCATGGACTCAAGTCGCTGCTCCAGTGATAGGGAATCTTTAATTAATACTTCACGTGCTTTGCTGCCTTCAAATGGTCCGATGATCTTGGCGGCCTCTAACTGGTCAATGATTCGACCAGCTCGATTATAACCCAATTTCAACCTGCGCTGTAACAGCGAAGCGGATCCTTGCTGATGTTGTACGATGATATGGGCCGCATCCCCAAACAATGGATCTCGGTCCTCCGCATTAAACTCCTTTGACCCTTCTCCAGATTCGTCCACGTATTCAGGTAAGAGGAATGCATCGGAATAGCCACGTTGCGAGCCAATAAACTCAGTAATCTTTTCCACTTCGGGCGTGTCTACAAAAGCGCACTGTAATCGAATGAGGTCTGCACCGGTCGACAATAACATGTCCCCGCGGCCAATCAGTTGATCAGCTCCCCCTGTATCCAGGATCGTACGACTATCAATTTTTGACGTGACGCGGAAAGCGATACGAGCGGGGAAGTTTGCCTTAATGGTTCCTGTGATGATATTAACCGATGGACGTTGAGTGGCAATGATCAGGTGGATTCCAATGGCACGCGCTAACTGCGCTAATCGCGCAATGGGTGTTTCAACCTCCTTGCCGGCAGTCATAATGAGGTCGGCGAATTCGTCCACCACGAGCACGATATACGGCAGATAACGATGTCCGTTGTTCGGATTCAAACGGCGGGATATAAATTTGGCATTGTACTCCTTGATGGTACGAACCTGAGCATCTTTCAATAACTCATACCGTTGATCCATCTCTATACAGAGTGAATTTAAGGTATTGATAACCTTCTTGGTATCGGTGATGATGGCGTCCTCTTCGTTTGGCAACTTAGCCAGAAAGTGGCGTTCAATGGTCTTGAACAACGTCAACTCCACCTTTTTAGGATCCACCAACACAAACTTCACCTGCGCCGGATGTTTCTTGTACAGCAGGGATACGAGAATAGCGTTTAATCCCACCGATTTTCCTTGTCCCGTAGAACCGGCCATGAGTAAGTGGGGCATTTTGGCAAGGTCTGCCACAAACACTTCGTTGGAAATGGTTTTACCAAGTCCGATGGGAAGATCGAATTCTGAATTCACGAATTTCTCAGATCCCAAAACGTTCTTCATCGGAACGATTTCTGGTTTTTGATTCGGCACTTCAATACCAATGGTGCCGCGTCCAGGAATAGGAGCGATGATACGGATTCCTAAGGCGGATAGACTTAATGCAATATCGTCTTCCAGGTTTTTAATCTTTGAAATCCGAACACCTGCCTGAGGAACGATTTCAAAAAGCGTGACCGTGGGACCGATGGTAGCTTTAATTTTTTCAATAGAGATATTGTAATGGCCCAACGTTTCAACGATTCGATTCTTATTGGCCTCCAATTCATCTTTATTGACTTCAACGCGTTTGTCACCATAGTTCTCTAGCAAGTCCAGAGTAGGGTAGCGGTAGGCTGATAGATCCAGGGTAGGATCATAATCGCCGACAGCATGTACCAATTCCTCATCTTCTTCAACCACCGGGGCTTCTTCCTGTACTTCGGCTACTTCCAATTGCAATTCACCTTCGTCCGTATCTTTTGTTTCAAAATCTTCTGGCACAGATGCGTCCATGATGAATTCATTGCCTAAAGGTTCTTCTTCAGGCACTTCTTCTGCTACATCTTCTTCGGAAATGTCCACACCTTCAAAATCAAAATCTTCTTCATCCGCCGGGCCTTCTGAAACAGGAATTTCTTCCACGGGGTCTTCCAACTCCAATTCTACTGTGCGAAGTAATTCATTATCGCGAGGAGTGGTTTTCATCACTTCTACCTTAGGTTCTGAAATTGCCTCAGGTGTTGCAGTTGCCAATTGTACTTCAGGAACAGCCGTACGTTTGAAAGGGATATTGAATGCTGCAACCAGGCAACCTATCATGGAAAATACGAGCACTGCTCCAGCTCCTATAAATCCAAATAAACTGGATAATGTCTGACTCATTTGGTAGCCATAACCACCGGCTAACATGAGTAGGTCGGCATTCTTATGAAAAATGAAACCTAAAAAAGTCGAGGTCCAGACAAGACTAAAGAAACCATAGCGAAGAGACTTTCCGATAGGAAGTAAATACGTACCCCAAAGGATTCGAACACTCAGTAAGAAAGTAATGAAGGGGAAGACAAACGAAGCAATTCCAAACCATCCATTTTGAAATTGAAGGGAGACGATGGACCCGAATTTACCCAGCCAGTTGCTGACTAGTAAATCGTTGCTAGCTAATAACTCCCAACTAGAATTAACTCCTGCTACCGCTTGGTCTTCTTTCCACGTTAGCAGGTTAGAAATGAAAGCAATAAACAAAAACAGAGAAGTAAGCAGGAGGGCTAACCCGAAAATCTTTTGGGTACGTTCATCGGCTAGAAAACGGGAAAAGGCTTCTACGCGACTTCGCCAACCGCCTTTATTCTTGCGGACTCGTTCTTTTTTCTCTTTTGGTTCGGCTTGTTCTTCAGCCTCTTGTCGCATTTTATTCGCCATCAGTATTGAACGGATTTTCGTCGATTAAAGGTAAAATCAAGTCATTTTCAAGAAGGTGAGAAGCCACAAAAGATATGAACATGTTTTTCAGTCCAAAATTGTTTAAAAACGGATAAATTGATGGGCTATTACCATTGACACTGCAGGTATTCTGCTTAAATTTAGAACGTAAAAAACGACGCTTTATGAAATTATTCTCCTCCATGTTGATGATTGCCCTGTTGTCAGGGATGTGTTCTCCTACCTTTTCGCAGACATTTAAAGAAGGTAAAATTAGCTATGCGGTATCTGTCGTGGAGGGAGACAATATAGAAGCTGTAGACCCGAAACAAAAAGCATCCTTACCTACCACATCGGATGTATATTATAAAGGCAAAAGGTCACGTTCGGAAATGAAGTCATCAGAGGGAACAACCATTGAAATTACAGACTATGCTGCTGGCAAAACCACCGTATTGATAGACTCGAAGGGTAAGAAAATGTCACGGGAAATAATTTTTTCAGACATGAATAGCGATAAACGGGAGGTTCGAGAAATTAAAGCCACGGGGGAAATGAAGATGATAGCCGGCTATAATTGTGAACGAAAAATCCTCCATTGCTACATCGAATCGGCAGATCGATTTATGGAGTATGAGGTTTGGGTAACAAATCAATTGATGCTCCCTGTAACTCCAGAACTATCTTTTGATGGAATCAAAGGATTTGCCTTGGAGTATGATGTCGTAAAAGACGGTATCAATTTGCACATGAAAGCTACCAAGGTGGAAAGTGTCCCTGTCAGTGATTCAAAGTTCACAATTCCTGCCGGCTATTCACCCATGGCACCGCCAGCACCAGTGGATATTCCAGTAGGGGAAATCAAGATACTAGAACCAGTTAAGTAGTAGTTTCATTCTATTGACACAACTAAAAGGTCGGCTTTTCCGGCCTTTTTTTTAGTATTAAATGTGGTAAATTGAATTCGCTGAATCGAATGAGCAGGTGAATTTCGTACTTTCACAGCAGTATGTTACAGCGACTTTCCATACAGAATTATGCCTTGATCGACCGGCTGGACCTGGAGTTTCATACAGGTATGAATATTATCACCGGTGAAACTGGCGCAGGTAAATCAATTCTTTTAGGCGCTCTCGGACTCATGCTCGGACAACGTTCGGATGCAGATGCACTCATGGATAAGACCCGTAAATGCATCGTAGAAGGTTTATTTGTTGCAGGTAAAAATAAAGGCGCGGTTGAAGACTATTTGAAAGAACACGATCTGGATGTTTCCGAACAGGTGCTGATCCGCAGAGAGGTGAGTCCGGAAGGCAAATCGCGTTCGTTTATCAATGATACCCCGGTAAACCTTCAGCAACTCAAGGAGCTTACCGGTATGCTCGTAGATATTCATTCGCAGCACCAAACACTGCTACTTAACAAATCCGATTTTCAATTATCGGTCATCGATGCATTGGCCGGAAACGGTGTCGAGTTGAATGATTACCGGATCAAGTACAAGCAACTTATTACGCTTCGGGCCAATCTTGCACGACTATTAGACGAAGAACAAAAAGCAAAATCAGAACAAGATTACTTGCGTTTTCAATGGAATGAATTAGAGGAAGCTGCCTTGAAAGAAGGAGAGCAAGTAGCACTTGAAAAAGAATTGACAACGCTAACCAATGCCGAAGAAATCAGCACTCGACTTGGGCAAGCAATCACCGAGTTATCTGGTGGTGAAAACAATCTGTTGAACCAGCTGAATAATCTGCAGCAGCAAATGCAAAGTGTTGCAAAATTTGATGACGAAATCAGGCAGCTGCTTGATCGATTGAAGAGTTCGGCCATTGAGTTGAAAGATATTGCCGATGAAGGAGAACGATTAGCTGGACGATTTCAGTTGGATCCAGAACGCTTGCAAATCATTGAACAACGTTTGGATGTAATCTACCGACTCCAGAAGAAGCATCGGCGAAACAGCATTGAGGAACTCCTTGAACTTGGAATGGAATGGTCGACCCGATTATCAGCCCTTGATAACATGTCGTCGGATCTTGAAGTGCTCGAGTCAGATGTGTTGGAGCGTACCAAACGATTAACCGAACAAGCTAAAAAGATTTCTGCGGCACGTCAAAAAGTGCTCGCTAAAACAGAAAAATTACTGCAAGGCATGCTGGTTGAAGTGGCATTGCCCAACGCAGTTATCAAATTAACCATTTTTGCAGATCCGGATGCTATTCCTGGTCCCGATGGAATCGATAAGATCCGTTTCCTGTTTTCCGCCAATAAAGGATTTGAGCCAAGCGATCTGGGGAAAGTGGCTTCCGGTGGTGAATTAAGTCGTTTGATGCTCTGTATAAAAGCGGCCGTTGCCAATTCGATGGAACTTCCTACCATGATCTTTGATGAGATTGATACCGGAATTTCAGGTGAAACAGCATTGAAAATCGGAGAGGTGATGAACAAAATGTCTCGTTACCACCAATTAATCACCATTACCCATTTGCCGCAAATCGCTAGTCGCGGCGAAGCACATTTCTTTGTTCGAAAACAAGTGGTCGGTAAAAAGACAGTGACCGAAGTGGTCCAATTGGATGATCAAACCCGCACGATCGAAATTGCCCGCATGTTAAGTGGTGACCAGCCCTCTAAAGCGGCCCTAGAAAATGCAAAAGATCTGTTAAGTCGTTGATGCCGTTTGTCAAAATCTTAGTAAACTTGCCCTATAACAATCTATAATCAGACCGTATGCCAAATTTATTGAAAGGAAAACGAGGAATTATTTCCGGTGCATTGGATGCTAATTCCATTGCTTGGAAAGTTGCTCAACGCTGTCACCAAGAAGGTGCACAAATCGTTTTGACCAATGCGCCAATTGCAATGCGGATGGGTGAAATAAAAAAATTGGCAGAGGAGACCGGAGCGGAAATAGTACCGGCTGATGCCACATCGGTAGAAGATTTGACGAATCTATTTTCCAAATCCATGGAAATCATGGGTGGAAAAATAGACTTCATGTTGCATTCAATCGGTATGTCCGTAAACATTCGTAAGAACATTCCATATACTGAGAGTAATTACGATTATTTCATGAAGGGAATTGATGTATCCGCTATGTCATTGCATAAAATGCTTGCAACAGCCATGAAGCTGGATGCTATGAGTGAAGGTGGAAGCGTGGTTGCGCTTTCATACATTGCCGCACAACGAACGTATCCTTTCTATACAGACATGGCTGACATTAAAGCGATGCTGGAATCCATCACTCGCAGTTTTGGATATCATTACGGCAAGTTTCGTAAAGTGCGTGTGAATTCCGTTTCACAATCACCCACCAAGACGACCGCAGGTACCGGTATTAAGGGATTTGATGATTTCTACAATTTTGCAGATAAGCTTTCGCCGCTAGGTAATGCATCAGCGGACTCTTGTGCCGATTATTGTGTCACCTTATTCTCCGACCTTACGCGTATGGTTACCATGCAGAATCTGTATCACGACGGAGGTTATTCCACAACTGGCGTTAGCATGGAATTGATGGAAGGAATGGCCACTAACAACTCGTAAATTCAAGTCATCCGCTATTAAACTGAAAATAGTATATACTAAAAAAGCAGGCATAGGCCTGCTTTTTTTAGTTAGTAGGAGTTGATTACTCTTCCTTCTTTTTCCGAGTTGAAGGTGATTTGGCTGGTGGAGGGACAGGGGTCTGATTCGCTTTGATCACGTTTATTTTCAGATTGCCAGACTCCTTTTCCAGGGATACTTCAATGGTGTCACCCGCTGTTAATTCGGCTTTAATGATTTCTTCTGCCAACGGATCCTCCAGGTGCTTTTGGATGGCACGCTTGAGTGGACGCGCTCCGTAATTAGCATCGTAGCCTCTATCTGCGATGTAATCTTTTGCTTCATCCGTTAGCGTCAGTTTATATCCAAGTTCAGTGATACGGCTATAAAGATGCAACAGTTCGACGTCAATGATCTTGTGGATATTCTCTTGAGAAAGTTGATTAAACATGATCACATCATCAATCCTGTTTAGGAACTCTGGTGCAAATGCTTTTTTAAGCGCATTTTCAATGACTCCACGTGCATGATCATCGGATTGGGATGATTTAGCATTGGTTTGGAAGCCCACGCCTTGTCCGAAGTCCTTCAACTGACGAGAACCAATGTTAGATGTCATGATTAAGATAGTATTCTTGAAATCTACCTTTCTACCCAGACTGTCGGTGAGCATACCTTCATCGAGCACTTGTAGTAACAGGTTGAAAATATCCGGGTGTGCTTTTTCGATTTCGTCCAAAAGGACCACAGAGTAGGGCTTACGGCGTACTTTCTCAGTAAGCTGTCCGCCTTCTTCATAGCCTACATATCCTGGAGGCGCTCCGATCAGGCGAGACACGGCGAATTTCTCCATATATTCACTCATGTCAATACGAATCAAGGCTTCTTCGGAATCAAACAGGTAACGGGCGATTACTTTTGCGAGTTGCGTTTTACCGACTCCGGTTGGGCCCAGAAAGACAAAGGTTCCAATTGGCTTATTAGGATCTTTTAGTCCTGCGCGATTTCGTTGAATGGCCTTTACTACTTTATGAATAGCATCATCCTGACCAATTACTTTGCCTTTCATTTCTTCGCCCATCTTCATGAGGCGAGTCCCTTCTGTCTGCGCTACGCGTGTTACAGGTATTCCGGTCATCATTGCTACAACTTCAGCAACATCTTGTTCAGTAACGGTATAGCGGTGGCTTTTTGTTTCCTCTTCCCACTGATGTTTAGCAGTTTCTAGCTGATCCAGTAACTGTTTTTCAGTATCACGAAGGCGTGCTGCCTCTTCGTATTTTTGAGAACGTACCACACGGGTTTTCTCCAATTTTATTTCCTGAATTTTATTTTCAAGTTCCAAGATATTTTTTGGAACGTGAATATTGGTCAGGTGTACTCGAGATCCAGCTTCGTCCAAGGCGTCAATCGCTTTGTCCGGAAGGAAACGATCCGTGATATACCGCGATGTGAGAGATACACAGGCTTTAAGAGCTTCAGGCGTATAATTTACGTTGTGATGCTCCTCGTAACGTTCTTTGATGTTATTAAGAATCTGGATGGTTTCATCCGGTGTGGCAGGTTCTACCAACACACGTTGAAAGCGACGGTCTAAAGCACCATCTTTTTCAATGTATTGACGATACTCGTCCAAGGTCGTAGCGCCAATACATTGGATTTCACCGCGGGCTAAAGCAGGCTTGAACATATTTGATGCATCCAGTGAACCTGAAGCACCACCTGCACCGATAATGGTATGGATTTCATCAATGAAGAGGATTACATCGGGCGATTTTTCCAATTCATTCATGACGGCCTTCATGCGCTCTTCGAATTGGCCACGGTATTTAGTGCCAGCTACTAGAGAAGCCAGATCCAATGTTACAATGCGTTTATTAAAAAGTACGCGAGAGCATTTACGCTGTACGATCCGCAGGGCAAGTCCTTCAGCAATGGCTGACTTACCGACACCTGGTTCACCGATCAGGATTGGGTTGTTCTTTTTACGACGAGAAAGAATCTGAGAAACACGTTCGATTTCTTTTTCACGACCTACAATAGGATCCAGGCGACCTTCTTCGGCAGACTTGGTTAAATCGCGACCAAAGTTGTCCAATACAGGAGTCTTGGATTTACTGTCAGTTGGCTTTTTTGTACCCATACCACCGCCACCGCCTGCACCACCTTCGTCTTCGCGAGAATAGGGATCGTCATCCGAAGAATTCTGAGGAGTTTCCGAACGAAAGGTAGTTTTCATGACATCCAATTCTTCACGAACGATGTCGTAATTGACGCCATACTGAGAAAGAATTTGAGAGGCAATGTTGTCTTCGTCTTTCAAAATAGCCAACAACAGGTGCTCGGTGCCAATGACGTCGCTCTTGTACACCTTTGCTTCTAAATAGGTGATTTTTAGCGCCTTTTCTGCTTGTTTAGTCAATGGAATATTGCCCATAGAGCCATTGACATTTCCGCTGCCACGAACCGAACTTTCGACGGATTTACGTAATTCGCCGAGGTTGATGCCCAACGATTTTAGGATTTTGATGGCCATTCCTTCGCCTTCCCGGATTAAACCCAGCAGAAGATGTTCACAGCCGATGTAATCATGACCTAATCGCAACGCTTCTTCGCGGCTGAAGGTGATCACATCTTTCACCCGAGGTGAGAATTTGGCTTCCATAGTAGTTGTTTTTAATTAATACTGCTTTACGCTGATTGTTACGCCGGGTTCTAGTAAGTGAACCTAAGATATCAACAATATCGCGATTTATAGTACGATTTAAGTCAGCAAGTAACGTGCATTTACCCCATAGTCTGCCAAACAGTCAGTAGCTTTTTTCAACAAAAATCTGTTTGAAGAAATCGACGGAATTTCCCCTGATTTTACCTAAATTCACGGCTCGTTAAGGTCACCTTAAGACCATTTGCGCAAGTGGACCGAATGGCTTGAAAAACATGGTAATAACCCTGTTACAGCAAGACGGAAAAAGTAGTACAGCATCAAATCAACCAGCAGCATGATAGAAGGAGAAAAGATTGTTCCGATTAACATCGAAGAAGAAATGAAAACAGCCTACATCGATTATTCGATGTCGGTTATAGTTTCCCGTGCGCTACCAGACGTACGTGATGGTTTGAAGCCGGTTCACCGTCGTGTTTTGTTCGGCATGCTTGAATTGGGTGTAATGAGTAACCGCCCTTACAAGAAATCGGCCCGTATTGTTGGTGAAGTACTCGGAAAATACCATCCTCACGGTGATGGATCCGTCTACGATGCGATGGTGCGTATGGCACAAGACTGGAGCCTTCGTTACCCGTTGATAGATGGACAAGGAAACTTTGGTTCAATGGACGGAGATAGTCCGGCTGCTATGCGTTATACGGAAGCTCGCTTACGTAAAATCGCGGAAGAACTTCTGGCGGATATTGACAAAGAAACTGTTGATTTCACGCTCAATTTTGATGATTCATTGCAGGAGCCAACGGTGCTTCCTGCTAAAGTGCCCAACTTACTGATTAATGGTGCATCAGGTATCGCAGTCGGTATGGCGACCAACATGGCTCCACATAATTTGGTAGAAGTCATCGATGGGACGATTGCCTATATCGCGAACCGGGATATCACGGTGGATGAGTTAATGAAGCACGTCAAAGCCCCTGATTTCCCAACCGGCGGTATTATTTACGGGTACGCCGGTGTTAAGGAGGCGTACCACACCGGTCGCGGACGAATTGTCATGCGCGCTCGTGCGATAATTGAACAAGCTGAAAATGGTCGCGATCGAATTATAGTGTCTGAGGTACCTTTCCAGATCAATAAAGCAGAAATGATCAAGCGTACTGCCGATTTGATCAATGAAAAGAAAATCGAAGGCATTACGGATATTCGAGACGAAAGTGATCGTGACGGAATTCGTGTGGTGTACGAACTACGTCGTGATGCTATTGCCAATGTCGTCCTTAACAATCTGTATAAATACACCGGACTGCAATCCTCCTTTAGTGTCAATAACGTAGCCTTGGTAGGTGGACGTCCAATGACACTTAATCTGAAGGATCAGATTGTTCATTTTGTCAACCACCGTCACGAAGTGGTTATCCGTCGTACACAGTATGAACTGAATGAAGCTGAAAAACGCGCACACATACTGGAAGGTTTGCTAATTGCGCTGGATCACCTCGACGAAGTGATCGCACTGATTCGCGCCTCCCAAACGCCGCAATTGGCGCAGGAAGGTTTGATGGCAAAATTCGGTCTCAGCGAATTGCAATCCAAAGCCATTCTGGAAATGCGTTTGCAACGACTGACGGGACTTGAACGCGATAAAATTCGTGACGAGTATGCAGAGCTGATGAAATTGATTGAATACTATCGCGATGTCCTCGGCAACGAAGACCTCCGCATGGATATCATTAAAGATGAGTTGGCGGATGTTCGTAGTAAGTATGGCGATGAACGCCGCACCGAAATCGTATATACCGGCGATGAAATTTCCATCGAAGACATGATTGCCGACGAGGATGTGGTGATTACCATTTCCCATGCCGGTTACATTAAACGCACTGCTTTGACCGAATACAGAACGCAGGGTAGGGGAGGTCGCGGTGCTCGTGGAAGTACAACGCGCGACGCAGATTTTGTAGAACACATCTACATTGCTTCCACTCACAATTACATGCTCTTCTTTACCGAAAAAGGCAGGTGTCACTGGTTGAAAGTGTACGAAATTCCGGAAGGAAATAAGACCTCAAAAGGGCGAGCGATTCAAAATTTGATTAGTATTTCTCCCGATGATAAAGTGAAAGCATTTATCAATGTGCGAACCTTGGAGGAAGAGGATTATATTAACAACAACTTCATTGTGATGTGTACCAAGAATGGCACCATCAAGAAGACTGCACTAGAAGCTTATTCACGTCCGCGTTTGAGTGGAATCAATGCCATCAATATTGAGGACGGAGATCATTTGCTGGAAGTACGCTTGACCAACGGAAAGAACGAAATCATGTTGGCTACCCGCAAGGGTAAACTGGTACGTTTCGACGAAGAGACCGTACGTCCGATGGGACGTAATTCAATTGGTGTGAAAGGCGTTTCCCTGGACGGGCCCGAAGACGAGTTGGTCGGTATGGTTTGCATCAACGATGTCGCTAAGGAGTCTGTGCTCGTTGTTTCTGAAAAAGGATATGGTAAACGTTCTGAGGTTGACGAGTACCGTAAAACAAACCGCGGTGCCAAGGGTGTCAAAACTATTAACATCACCGAAAAGACCGGAAAATTGGTGGCTATTAAAATTGTGGAGGAGAACGACGACCTGATGATCATTACCAAATCTGGTGTGACCATACGGATGGATATGACAGAGATTAGGGTCATGGGTCGGGCTACCCAGGGGGTCAAAGTGATACGCCTAGACGATGAGGATGAAATTGCCTCCGTTGCCAAAGTCGAAGTAGATGACGAGGAAAAGGTGCAGCTTACTGAAGGTACTGATATACCGGATGTAACTGGTCCCGTTAACCCAGCAGTGGAGGGTGACGATGTTCCGACAGGTGGAGAACCGCAGTAAACAAGTGCCTAACATTCAGCCATGAAAAAACTTTTAATCGCGCTGATAACAATTTTGTTATCATGTACTTATGGATATTCACAAAAAGCAAAGCTAAAAGAGCTTAAAGGTTATTTAAAGGGTTCGTCTCCAGCGCTGGACAAGGCAAAGGAAGCTAGCGATCTTACCATTTTGGATGAGACTACAAAAGGGTTAGCCGAGACTTGGTACTACCGGGGATTGGCATATCGTGCTTTGTATGGCAATCTGCAGTTCGATGCACTTTGCAACGAATGTCTCCAAACGGCCTACGAATCTTTCATGAAATCGGAGGAAATTGATAACAAGAGTGAATGGGTCCTCGATATCGAATCCAAGCAAATTCCCGAAATCAAAGGACTTATTTTTGA
>CANIAS010000068.1 GCA_947465495.1 Candidatus Pollutiaquabacter sp.
ATTTCTTCACCAATGGTCAAAACCTGAACAACGGTTCCGGTACTGCCGGTGGTTGGGTTATGCGTAAAAATGGTGTGGTGATCGATGCTATGGCGGTTAACGGCTATTCTTTCCCAGCTGGCTCTGGTGTTACTTCCTCAGATTGGTCAGGTTCACTTGCGTCTAATAGTGGATTGTCTGGTTCAGTTCTGATAGCTGCTGATAACAATACTGCAGGATCTTGGTCAAATACGAGCGCATTGGTATTGGCTTCAGTTGGCACCTTGAATTCCGGACTGACGGCGAATCTGCCTCAGTTGGGCAGTGTAAATTGGACATCAATTCCGTCAGGTTTCACCGGTACCCAAGCTACCAGTACTTTTGGTCCGATTACGCAGCCTACAACATTCGTTGTTGTGTTCGATAACGGAACGTGTCAAAGTAGCGATACTGTAGTTGTAACTCCTATTAGTACACCTATAGTACCTGTAATTGCAAGCAATACTGATTCGCTGTGTATCAATGGAGTTGCAGTTTATTCTGCCACCAATTTGACACAAGGTGCTTCGTTGATGTGGCAGTATTTCAATACGGCTACCTCAACGTGGACGAACCTTGACTCCACACGTTCGACGTTCATTACCCCGTACTTCACGCCGGTGTTGGGTGATACTGCGCTCTACTATCGCTTGATGACTACCTGCGGTGTTAATTCGGTTTACTCGAACGTGGATACCTTGCAGATTGTCAAGCCGTTTATTACCTCTACGGTGAATGATACCGTATGCGGAATTGGTTCTGTTGACTTGGTCGTTAATGGTAACGGCACAATGAACTGGTATGCAACATCGTCGTCTGCCCCAATCTTGAATACAGGCAACACCTATACGGCTGCTATCTTGTCAAATACCGTATTCTGGGTGCGTGCATCCGTTGGAACCTGTCTGGATCCTGCCGGCCGTCAGCCTGTCTTAGGTGTGGTGAATCCTGCTCCAGCAATCAATTATTCTGCGAGCTCTACGATTTGTCAAGGTCAGAGTCAGACGTTGGTGGTTAGTTCTCCATCGGATACTGCTAGCTACTACACCTATACCTGGAACCCTGGCAATGTTGTCAATGACTCCATCACGGTTACACCTTCTACCACTACAGCCTATACGGTGGTTGCTCAAAGCGCAAGCGGTTGTGGTAGCTTTGGTTTGGTGACCATCACGGTTAATCCTACTCCGAATGTTCAAGGTGTAACAGCAACTGCTGATACCATTTGTCAAGGTGCATCTTCTACCTTGTCGGTAGATCTGGGTAATATTTCTGGTCCTAGTACACCTCCTTCTGGCTATTGTGCAGGTGGTGGTTCTGCTACGACTGCTGACGAACAGATCTTCTCGGTTTCGTTCGGTTCAATGACGAATACCCAGACAGAAACCTGTACCAACAACAACAGTGATTATACAGGTACAATTGCACCTGTAACGGTCATCACGGGGCAGCCGGTTAACTTCTCCGTTGTAACGGATGAGTGCGATGCTGCTCCATATTATTCGAGCGGTCTTTCCATCTTCATCGACTATAACCGTGATGGTGATTGGGATGATGTAGGTGAACAGGCTTACACCACCTCAGCTACCACGATTTCTCCTGTAACTCGTAGTGGAGTAATCACCATACCTACCAACGCTACTCTGGGTGTTACCCGCATGCGTGTGGCGGTCATGGAGTCGATTGTTTCGCCAACTGCTTGCGGAACATTCTCGTACGGTGAAGTGGAAGACTACCTGGTAAATATCATCGGTGGTGGCGGAACGTTTACCTGGACGCCTGGCCCGTTAAGTGGTCAGACCGTTACGGTTAACCCTTCCGTAAGCACCGACTACTCGGTGACAGTAACGGCACCTAATGGTTGTACATCTTCTGCTAGCAAGCACATCGAAGTCAAATCCTTCCCAGCTCCTGTTGTAACGGCGAACGGACCTACCACGGTTTGTCAGCCAGCTACGGTAACCCTGGATGCAGGTGCCGGCTACGATAACTATAGCTGGTCAGATGGCACTTCTGTAGTAGGTACTTCTCAGACTTATACTGCTACATCATCTGCTAACTATACAGTGACGTTGACAAACAACAATGGATGTTCTGGTACAGCATCTCAGGCTGTAACAGTGAATTCCTTCGCTGTTCCTGTCATCAACTCCAGCCGTTCTACGATCTGTGTAGGTGCTGATGTTGCTACCCTTTCTACAACAACGGCTTATACCAGCTATGCTTGGTCGGATGGTTCGTCCACTCCAAGCATTACGGTAGTGGATACCGGTACCTATACCGTAACGGTTACGACCACCAGTGGTTGTACAGGTACTGCATCCTTCACCTTGACAGGTTCTGCGGCTCCGACGCCTCCAGTCATCTTGGATGCTGATACCATCTACTACTGTTGGGATGGTGTTTCAGCTGGATCGTACTTCTTACTTGCGGATGCCGGCGGACAAGCTGTTAGCTGGAATGATCCAGGAGGTTCTACGGATGAATTTGTTATCCTGAACGTAGGTAATGGTCCTGGTGAATATCCAGTTGGAAGCTATAATATCAGCATCACGGCTCAAGGTTCGGGCGGTTGTGTGGCTGCTGACAGTGTACGTTTCATCGTAGTTGCGAATCCAGTTACTGCTATTACAGGAACTGCAAGTATCTGCAACGGTGGAATGACAACGCTGGATGCCGGTGCTAACTTCACCACTTATAGCTGGAGCGATGGAAGTGCTGAAGTAGGAACGGATCAGACGTTTGACGCTATGCCTTCGTTTACTACTACTTACGTAGTTACCGTGACGAATTCGAATGGTTGTTCTGGAACCGCTTCCTTGGAAGTTGTTGTAAACGAAGCTACATCGTCGACTACGACGGAATCAGCTTGTGACAACTTTGTATGGAATGGTACTACATACACGCAAACAGGTATGTATACCTGGACGGGTACGAACGCGACAGGTTGTGACTCAGTGGCTACACTGGATCTGACCATCACGGAAAGCACCAGCAATACGACAACCGCTGCATCTTGCGACGAGTTTATCTGGAGTGAGACGGGAGTTACGTACACAGCTTCAGGGATGTATTCTTCAGTCGTTGGCTGTAACACCGAGATTCTGGATCTGACCATTACGGCATCAACAAGCAATACAACTACTGCAAGTGCTTGTGATTCGTATGTATGGGCAGTGGATAATGCCACCTATACAGCTTCGGGTGTTTACACCTCGCTGAATGGTTGTCATACCGAAATCCTCGACTTGACCATCACTGGTGTGTCTAGTACCAACACACAGACAGTTTCTGAATGTGATAGCTATACATGGGCAGCTGATGGTCAGACCTACTCTCAGAGTGGCATGTACACTTCGGTGAATGGCTGTAATACTGAAATCCTTGACTTGACGATCACAGCATCAACAAGCAATACAACGACGGTTTCATCGTGTACCTCGTATGTATGGTCGGTGGACGGTAATACCTATACCGCTTCAGGTGTTTATTCTTCTGTAACGGGATGTAACACAGAGATTCTTGATTTGACGATCAACAACTGCGGTGGCGGAGTTGCCTTGAACCTGAATGCCTTCATTGAAGGTTATTATATCGGTTCAGGTTCTATGCAAGCGGTGTTGGCGAACTCAGGTGTTTCCGGTGTCCTTGGAACCGAAGCTGATACGATTGTGGTTGAATTGCGCGACAGTTTGGATCCTACGGTGGTGGTTGATGCCGCAACGGTGTTGTTAATGACCGACGGTACGGCTACGGCTAACTTCGCTCAAGCAGCTGAAGGCACTTCCTACTGGATTGTCATCAAGCACCGCAGTTCTATTCAGACCTGGAGTGCCGCTGAAGTTATGATGTCCGCTACCACTTCTTATGACTTCACAAGTTCTGATGCTCAGGCATTTGGAAACAACATGAAGGAAGTAGAGCCAGGTGTATGGGCAATCTTCTCCGGTGATATCAGCCAGGATGAATACATTGACAACTACGACTATCCTGCTTATGACGCTGATAACCTGAACTTTGCAGTCGGCTATTTCAATACCGATTTGAATGGTGATGGTTTTGTGGACAACTATGACTACCCAGTTTACGATGTAAATAATCTTAACTTCGTAGCTTCTGTTCACCCCTAATTACCCTCCCGAAATGGCTCCTCGCAACTTGCGGGGAGCCATTCACGGGAAAAAATTGGTCAAATGCCCATTAAGACTTAATTTTAAGCTAACCAAAATCTAACATTAATGCGTCACCTTAGGGGTGAATTTCGAGAGTCTTCTTCTACACCTGTCAACCAAATCAAATCAAATCAAATAAACATGAAAACAAACCTTACCAATCATTCGGGAAAGCAGTTAGCATTGCTTTTGCTGATGTTTCTGTTCAAGATCACGTACTCGTATGGTACGGCTACGGGTCAGATGAGCGTCACTCAATGTGGTGCTGGTTCGAATTACATCGAATTCCAGATTGATTTCAACAACAACAGTACCGCAGGTGAAACCATTTACCTGAATTCGGTAGCTCCTATCCGTATCAACCACGCTGCAGGTATTGTCCCAGCGGGTACAAATACATTTACGTGGGCATATGTGCCAGGTACTGCTTCGGCGTCATTTGCGCCAATGTATGCCACGTTGTTAACAACCTATAACGTACAATACACCCCTGCCAGTCGATTGATGCAAGTCACCAACAGTTCCTCTGTCTTTGGAAACTCTGCGTCAGCTCAAAATTGTCCCGTGGCTCCTGGAGCTACCATCAGTGCTGGTAAGTTTCGCTTGACAATTACGAACACCAACTTCGTGGCAGGCCAAAACGTTGGTTTGACATGGGTAACGACTTCCGGATTTGTTGGATATGTAAATACAAATCCAGCAACTCAGTCTTTCAATACAACAGCTGTTAGGACCTTAAACGCGCCTTGCACGATGTCAATTCCTGCAGCTTGTAATCTTTCTGCTTCCGTTGTAACCAATGCTGTTTCTTGTAATGGCGGTTCTAATGGTTCAGCTACGGTTTCTGTTACCGGCGGCACAGGTGCTTCTACGTACCTGTGGAGCAATGGAGCCACTACGGCTACAGCGACTGGCCTTGCGGCAGGTGCTTATTCTGTAACGGTTACTAACGGATCTTGTACTGCGTCTGCTTCTGGCACTGTTTCACAGCCTTCTGCTCTTAGTGTATCAGCTACGGCTGGCACGATCGCTTGTGCAGGCGGAACAACTACAGTTACTGTATCTGCTAGCGGCGGTACTGCTCCTTATACTGGTACTGGCGCGTTCACTGCTTCTGCCGGAACGAGTTCATACGGAGTTGGTGATGCTAACGGTTGCTCCGGTTCTGCCAGCGTAACCATCGCTGACGGTGCTCCGGTTACAAGCAATTCTACTTCTCAATCAGCGTGTGATAGCTATACCTGGTCTGTTGACAATACTACCTACACACAAAGTGGAACGTATTCTTCGGTAAGCGGTTGTAACACTGAAATTCTGGTCCTGACGATTACTCCATCTACAAGCAACACTACCACAGCCTCTGTTTGTGATAGCTATACCTGGTCTGTTAACAATACTACCTACACCGAAAGTGGAACGTATTCTTCTGTTAACGGCTGTAACACCGAAATCCTTGCTTTGACGGTTACTCCATCTACAAGCAATGCTACCACTCAATCAGCCTGTGATAGTTATACTTGGTCTGTTGACAATACTACGTACACCCAAAGCGGAACGTATTCTTCTGTTAACGGTTGCCATACTGAAATCCTGAACTTAACGGTTACTCCATCTACGAGCAATTCGACTTCAGCCTCTGTGTGCGATAGCTATACTTGGTCTGTTGACAATACTACGTACACCCAAAGCGGAACGTATTCTTCCGTGACTGGTTGTCATACCGAAATTCTGAACCTGACGGTTACTCCATCTACAAGCAATGCTACCTCTCAGACAGCTTGTGATAGCTATATTTGGTCAGTGAACAACGCTACGTACACCCAAAGCGGAACCTATTCTTCAGTCAATGGTTGTCATACCGAAATTCTGAACCTGACGATCAATTCATCCTCTTCCAATACGACCACCATCACTTCTTGTAGCAGTTATACCTGGTCCGTGGATAACGTAACCTACACCCAAAGCGGAACTTATTCTTCTGTGAACGGTTGCGCTACTGAAATCTTAGTATTGACGATTTCTCCACTCTCAGCTACAGCTACCTTGAGTGCTCCAATCGCATGTTTCGGTGGAAGTGCTACGATCGTTGTTTCTGCAACAGGCGGTACCGCTCCATACATCGGAACAGGCGCTCAAGTAGCAGGTGCGGGAACCGTATCTTACACGGTTGCTGATGACAATGGTTGTACCGCTGTTACCAATGCTATTGATGTTATCGAGCCAGCCAAGGTTCAGGGTGTAGCTACAGCTACGGACGCGAACTGTGGCCAAAATGACGGTTCAGTAACTGTTTCTGCTACAGGTGGTACAGGTAGTTACTCGTATGCTTGGTCTAACGGTGCTTCAACGGTTACGGCTTCTAACCTTTCTGCAGGTGCTTATACGGTGACCATCACCGATGCTAATGGTTGTACAGGAACAGCTTCTGCTACGGTTAATAGTATTGGTACAGGTGCTGGTAATGCTGGTGCTATCGCTGGTGCTGCCGGTGCTTGCCGTAGCACGACGGCAGTTTACAGTATTTCTGCAGTTTCTGGTGCTACCAGTTATAGCTGGTTGCTTCCTGCTGGCGCAACGGGTTCTTCGTCTTCTAACAGCATTACCGTTAGCTTCGGTGCTAACTACAACGGTGGTTTCATTTGCGTAACTCCTTTGAATGCTTGCGGAAACGGTAACCAGTCTTGTATCAACGTTCCTGTTATCACCGTTAAGCCGGCTCAGCCTGCTGCAATCAATGGCCCTGCCATTGCTTGTGGTCCTGGTACCTTCACGTATTCTATTGCTTCCGTTGCGAATGCAACCAACTACGTATGGTCAGTGAATAACACCGCAGTTTCCATTATCAGTGGTCAGGGTACCAACTCTATTCAGATCAGTGTTCCTTCTGGCTTCACGTCTGTAACGGTAGGTGTTGCTGCAGCCAACTGTGTTGGTACTTCATCCTCTCGCTTCCTGGTTGTCTATGGCAATCCAGTATTTACATCGAACCTTGCTGGACCAGCTTATGTATGTCCTAGCTCTACGGCTAACTATTCTGTAGGTGCGGCTACTGGCACTGGTATCTCTTACTCATGGGCAGTAACTAGCGGAAACGCCAGCATTCAGAGCTCAAACGGGGTAAGTTGCGTACTTGCTACTGCAGCCAATTGGAACGGTGGAGTAATCACTTGTACAGCTTCAAATAGCTGCGGAAGTGTGACCCGTACCTTCACGGTCTACAAGACCCCGCTTCAGCCTGGAGCTATCGCTGGTACGGCAAACAACCTTTGTCTAGCTGCTGGTGTGAATACGGCAACCTACAGCATCGCTGCTGTTTCAGGTGCGAGCTCTTACAACTGGACGGTTCCAGCGGGTATGACGATTACCTCTAACACCGGACTGTCTGTAACCGTGTCTATCGGCTCTTCATTCAACAGTGGTAACCTGTGTGTAACTGCAAACGGTGCATGCGGTAACTCCCCTGCACGTTGCTTGGCAGTATCTAAAGCTCCGGCTGCTCCAGTAGTAACGGGTGCTAGCTCTGTTTGCAAATCTCAATCAGCAGTTGCTTATAGCGCAACTGCGGTTGCAGGCGCTAATAGCTATGTATGGTCTGTAACCGGTGGTGCTTCTATCGCTGGTACCAGTGCTAGCGCAACGGCTAATTTCACAACGGCAACAGCAACCTCTACGGTTATCGCTGCAAGTGCAGTTAACCAGTGCGGTGCGAGCCAGGCTGGTCGTCTGTCAGTTGCCGTTAACCTGTTGTGTCGTGATGCTCAGAATGCTGTTCAACAATCTGTAACTGCATTCCCTAACCCTGCTTCTGGCAAGGTGACTGTCAATTTTACTGCTCCTGTAGCTGACCGCTATATGGTTCGTTTGGTTGACCTCCTTGGTAAGCAACTCTACAGTGCTGATGTCAATGCTGTAGAAGGTTTGAATGTAAAAGAGATCGATTTGAGCGGCTTCGCAAAAGGCATCTATCTCCTCAATATTCAGACTGAGGCTGGCGAAGCTCAAACGCTCCGCTTGGTGGTTGAATAATCGCTTAGTCTAATACCTTACAAAGAGGCTGTCTCAAAAGGACAGCCTCTTTTTTGCTTTTGTCCCCGCAAGAAAATCAACTGGCAGCAACGTGACAAATTCGCTAAGGATCACTTATAAGATCAGCGAATATAACCTCCTTAAAAATGCAGGTAGCAGTTCGATAATGTGGTATTTTGATAGGCGCCGTGAGGGGAAGCCTGCGTAATAACTTGCTTCTGAAGGCGGACAAGTATTGAATAAAAAAAAGCCGGACTACTGATCAGTCCGGCTTGTATCGTGAAACAATGGTTTTGAAATTACTACAAGACGGCAGAATGTAGTAATGCTTGAGGGTTGAGTAGGAGGTGATAGACCACTTACTCAGGTGTTAATTAGGCGACCGAAATAGTTTTCTCAGTAGCCATGGACGTTTCGCTGATAGCTTTGTATCCGCCAGCTACTTCGGTGAAATCGTGGATGCCGCGTGCCTTTAGAATACTGGCGGCAATCATGCTGCGGTAACCTCCTTGGCAGTGTAGGTAGAAATGCTCGGAGGAGTTTAAAGTGCTCCACCATTCATGAATGAAGTCAAGGGGTAGGAGCGTGGCTTCTTTTACATGGCCGTTGTTGAATTCGGATTCGCGACGCACATCGATCACAGTATTTCCTGATTTGAGTTCTTCTGCAAATTCACCGGCAGTGATGCGACGAATAGTATCTGTTTCTTTACCGGATGCTTTCCAGGAGGCGTAACCGCCTTTAAGATGACCAATGATGCGATCGAAGCCGACGCGCGCTAAGCGAATGATGGATTCTTCTTCTTTTCCCTGGTCAGTTACAAGCAGCAACGGTTGGTTTACATCAGCGATTAATGCACCCACCCACGGCGCGAATTGGCCGTCCAACCCAATGTTGATCGAGCGGGGAACGAATCCGAGTGCGAACGACGCTGCGCTACGCGTATCTAAGACGAGCGCCTCAGAGTTTTCAGCTGCTTGTTCGAATTCTTGGGCATCTAAGCCTCGAAGTCCGTCGTAAATGACTGTTTCAATAGAGGTGTAGCCATTCTTATTCATGGCGACGTTTAGTGGAAAGTAAGCAGGTGGTGGTGTAAGTCCATCGGTTACCGCCTGAATGAACGCCTCTCGACTAGGTTGATTCAAGGCATAATTAGTTTTTTTCTGGTTGCCCAGTGTATCGACTGTTTCTTTGGACATATTCTTGCCACATGCCGAACCGGCACCATGAGCCGGATAAACGGTCAATGTATCTGCAAGTGGCAGGATCTTCATTGTTAGTGAGTCATACAGGATGCCCGCTAGGTCTTCCTGCGTCATGTGGGCGGCCTTTTGCGCAAGATCAGGACGGCCTACGTCACCCAGGAACAAAGTGTCGCCGGTGAAAATGCTATGTTGTTTTCCTTTCTCATCCAGTAGTAAATAGCAGGTTGATTCCATCGTGTGTCCGGGTGTATGGATGACACGGATGGTGACATCTCCCAATTGAAAGGTTTCCCCGTCATCGGCTATCAACGCTTTGAATTCGGGTGCTGCGTTTGGCCCGTAGATGATAGGGGCCCCGGTCTTTCTGCTTAAATCCAAGTGTCCGGATACGAAGTCGGCATGAAAATGCGTTTCGAAAATATACTTGATTTGGGCATTGTGCTTATGCGCTCGATCCAGATAGGGTTGAATTTCACGAAGAGGATCGATGATGGCGGCCTCATTGCCACTTTGAATGTAATAGGCGCCCTGCGCCAGGCAGCCCGTGTAAATTTGTTCGACAAGTAATTGGCTCATGCGTCTTTTGAATTGAAGGAGTAAAACTACGGAATTTAGACTGTTTTCGTGGTGGGTTTTGAATGCATTCATGTTGCTCCCAAAACCTTTTGTAAATTTATGATGTGAAGCGTCTCTTTCTAGTGATTTTAGTCATGCTTCTTAAGTTTAATACGTAGTAAATAAGTTTAGATGATGAAAAAGTGGATCGTTGCTTTATTGTTTTTTATTTTCTGTAAATCTCTGTCGGCCCAAAAAGTGTTTACAGTCGAATATTCCAACCAGGCGGATGTAAAGGTATTCGTTGTTGATTATCCCAATCAGGCAGACCTGTTAGTCTATAAAGTTAACTACGAAAACCAGGCAGGTAAAAACGATGGAACGTGGTACTTTGTCAAATACCCCAATCAGGCGGATAAGAAGATTTTTTTTACGGATTATGCCAACCAGGCCGAAGTGAAAATCTATTTCGTGGAATACAAGAACCAGGCAGGGTGGAAGAGGAAGGATAAGATGCATCTGTTTTATTAGTCGACGCATCAACTGCTGAAAAAACAATTATTCGTTTTCGGGCAAATTGTAGTCTGAGGATCTACGAATCAATCCAAACTTAAGTCGGCGAGTATAATCATCTTGCAGCCATTTGACGTAGCTTTCGGAGGTCTTTCGTAGACAATTGGTGTACGAGCGGATACGAAATTGGATTTCTTCTTTGAGTAAGTCGGCCAGTTCAAGAGCTTCCAATGTGTCGAGGCTGTTTTCAAGACAAATCCGAATATGTTGCTGAAGCGATTGCTCTACTACTTCTTTGGGTCGCTTAAGTGAATCAATTGCCTCGTAGTAGGCCTCGGTAACATCGAAGTCAATAGTCTCCGATTTTGAGAAACGACTTCGGACTTCGTCGGGCATAGTATACCGGTAGTTGCGTTCGATCTCCTCGTCGCTCATGATGGAATTCAGGTAGGATTCCGGAGCGGCGAAGATGTGTTGCCAGTCGATAGGGTTATCCCAAAGACCAAAGCGATTCATGTTGTTCCCAAGGTCAATGATGGAGAACTCTTTTTTGTTAGGCAGCACTCGGGAGCCACGACCAATCATTTGGAAATAAAGCGTCAGTGAGCGAGTAGCTCGATTTAGTATAATACTCTCTACGGTCGGCTCGTCGAAGCCCGTGGTAAGGATGCTGACCGAGGTGAGGATGGCATCGGGTGTATCGCGAAACCAGTCCAGGATGTCTCTGCGCTCTTTGGGTGAATGCTTGTGGTCTAGGTGACGGATGTTCAATCCTGCTTCTTGAAAGGTGGCGTAGACGTATTGGGATGTAGCTATACCATTGTTGAAGATTAGGGTCTTTTTACCTAGGCTTTTTTCGCGGTAGGCGCTGAGCAGTTTGTCCTGCATCGCGATGTTGTTGTATAGACGTTCTGAAGAACTTACGGTGTAATCGCCATTGATGCCCACCTTAAGCGAAGTGAGTCCTACCTGATAGTGCCACGTAGTCGCACGCGCTAGGTATCCCAATTCAATGAGTTTCGATATTGATTCACCTACGATGAGTTCGTCGTAGGTGTCCTTCATTCGAATGTTGATGTTGGAGCTAAGTGGTGTTGCTGTAACACCGAGTAGCACACCTTTTTCATAGAAGCGAAGAAGTTTTCCAAAGGAATTGTAATGCGCCTCATCGATGATTAGTAGGCCGATGTTATCGAGGTCTAGGATTTTGTCGCGAAGGCGATTATTGAGTGTTTCCACCATAGCCACGAAGCAGAGGTAATCGTTTGGCACGGGAAGCTCCTTGACCGCACTGTTAATGATCTTGTTGGAGATGCCAAACTCATCAAGCATTTGTGAGGTTTGACTACATAGTTCGATTCGGTGGGTGAGGATAAGGACCTTTTTACCTGTTAGCTGTATGTACCTTTTGGCGATTTCCGAGAAGATAACGGTTTTACCACCTCCGGTAGGCAGTTGATACAGCAGGTTGTAGCGGGTAGGATGATTCTCCAGCCGCTTGAAGATATCATCGATGGCTCGCTGCTGGTAATCGTAAAGTCGTTTGCCGGTTTTAGTGTCGGCGTTTCCTGTTGTATCCAAGGAGTAGTTTAATCAAGATTAAACGGCAAAGATACGGCGCAAAACGACAGTATGGACAGACAGGTGAGAGAGTGTAAGATTATTTAGAGAATTTACTGCTATCGGGTAAAATTAACGACGTTGCTACGAACAGATGGTTCGCTTTTAATACTTTCATTAGGACGAACCTCTGGTGGCGAAGTGGGTTTCACCAGTTGCTTCCAAATCAATTTAGAATTATTGAGTATCCGTTTGAAAATATTGAATGCAACGACATCAGCATTGTAATTTCTTTCCCTGCAATCTTTAGAGGTGCTCTAATAGTTTTAATTAACGAGGGTGCATTACTAAAAATATTTTTTTTACTTGTAAGACAATGTTGGGA
>CANIAS010000069.1 GCA_947465495.1 Candidatus Pollutiaquabacter sp.
AAGAAGCCCCGGTGTTCGGGGCTTCGTTCGTTATTTGCTAAGTTGGGAGTAGTTCCGGAAGAATACGGGTATCGTTTCAATCCCTTTCATAAAGTTGAATACGCCATAATGTTCGTTGGGCGAATGGATCAGATCGCTATCAAGTCCAAATCCCATTAACACAGATTTCAATCCGAGTTCTTTTTCAAACAAAGCAACGATTGGAATACTACCACCTCCACGTGTCGGGATTGGTTTTTTACCGAACGTCTCTTCCATGGCCATGCTGGCAGCTTTAAATGCTACAGAGTCGGTTGGGGTTACTACTGGTTCGCCGCCGTGATGAGGACGAACCTCGACTTTTACGCCAGCCGGTGCGACTTTGCGGAAGTGATCTGCAAAAAGTTTGGTAATCTCTTCACTCGATTGATTGGGTACCAATCGCATGGAGATTTTAGCAAATGCTTTTGAAGGAAGAACGGTTTTAGATCCCTCTCCAGTGTATCCTCCCCAGATTCCATTGCATTCAAGTGTCGGCCGAATTCCTGTGCGTTCGATGGTGGAGTATCCCGCCTCGCCACGCACATTTTCGATATCAAGGTCTTTTTTGTAGTCCTCAAGATTAAAAGGTGTTCGGCTCATCTCTTCCCGTTCACTTTTTGAAAGCTCTAATACGGTATCGTAGAATCCCGGAATGGTGATGTGCTGATTTTCGTCTTTCATCGAGGCAATCATTTCGCACAGTGCCTGAATTGGATTGGCTACTGCACCGCCATAAACGCCGGAGTGCAAGTCGCGGTTCGGCCCTGTAACTTCCACTTCAACATAACTTAATCCGCGTAACCCGGATTCGATAGATGGAATATCGTTTGCAATGATGGATGTATCCGAAATCAAAATCACATCGCCTTTTAATCGATGCTTGTTGGCGATGATCCATGGTCCAAGATTGCTGGAGCCACATTCTTCTTCGCCTTCTATCATAAAACGAACATTGCAGCTAAGCACATTGTTCTTTACCATGGCTTCGAATGCCTTGATGTGCATATAAACTTGCCCTTTATCATCGCAGGCTCCACGGGCATAGATTTTACCGTCACGCAGCGTCGGTTCGAACGGCGGAGTGGTCCACAATTCGTATGGGTCGGCGGGCTGCACATCGTAGTGTCCATACACGATGACCGTGGGCAAGGTTGGGTCTATGATTTTCTCGCCATAAACAATAGGGTGACCGTTAGTGGCACAAATCTCAACGTTTTCAGCACCGGCTTCTACCAGTTTAGTTTTGATAAACGCCGCAGCGCGCGCTACGTCGTCGGAGAATTTACTGTCAGCACTTACGGATGGAATGCGGAGTAGTTCGAAGAGTTCGTCCAGGAACCGTTGTTGGTTCGATTGAATGTAGGAATTGAGTTGTTCCATGATGATTTTATGAGAGTACGAAGATACGGGATTGGCCGAATTGCAAGGGTTGCATACTAAATTTATTATGTATTTTCGACGTGTGAATGTCCGTAGAGCCATCCCATTTTTTATGTTTTTATGCCTGTTTTTATCAACGGGTGGCTTGTTTTATGCATCCTTGATTCAGTCGGAATATCACTATGAAAAAGAACATTTGCGTTCCTACAACGAATGCTTGGTATTGACCAATTCTCAATATAAGCAAGCGAAATACCGAAAGGACGAATTACAGATTCAGGGAAGATGGTTCGACGTAAAGAAAGCGGTCCAATCTCAAGACAAGGTTATAGTATATGGACACTTTGATTCCGCTGAGCTCGGAATTCAGACGCTGTTAAAAGGTCTGTTGCCTTCGCGCGATAGCGATTCATCTGGATGGACAGCTCCCGTTGTATTTAATTTTTATTATCAATCAGAATTTCGTGCAACAGCATTTTTTATTCATGCAAGTAATTTAGAGTTAAACGACAAGAATTTCGCTCTTACGGCAGGTATTTGTCCGACTATCATCAAGCCGCCAACAATGTTAAGCTGCTAGTGCTATTGCTCCGGATAATTTCCGAATAGTTCAATCCTTATTTATAATTTAAAATCATCCTATGAATTCAATTCATTCATGGCGCATATCCTCTATTTTACTAATCCTGTTTACACATACCGCACAATCTCAAACTGATTCATCCTCCCAAACATTAAATGAAGTCGTTGTTGCCGCAAACCGAATCGAACAGCAGCGCTTCGAACTCCCTCAACAGATTACTGTACTTACATCAAAAGAGATGGAAGTGTTGGACAACTCAACGAATGCAGACTTGCTTCAGCAATCCGGAAGTCTTGCTGTGCAAAAAAGTCAACTAGGCGGAGGAAGCCCGGTTATACGTGGCTTTGAAGCTAGTCGAATCCTGTTAGTTATTGATGATGTTAGAATGAATAATCTAATTTATCGCGCTGGTCACTTGCAAAACATCATAACAGTTGATCCGACTATACTTGACCGTTTAGAAATTCTTTATGGTCCTTCATCCACGGTCTATGGCAGTGATGCATTGGGCGGAGTCATACATCTACGTACGCGTCAACCTGCTTTTTCAGCCAGTAATAAGGCTGTTGTTAATGGCGGTGGAACTATCCGATATGCATCCGCATCCCAGGGACAGACGATTCATGCGTTTGTAAATGCGTCTGCTACTGCTATTGCATCATTGACCTCGATATCCGTAAGTTCTTTTGGCGATTTGCGTATGGGTAAACAATCAGGCTCATTGGATTCGGCCTGGGGCAAGCGGTATTATTACGTAGACCGCATCAACGGAGTTGATTCGTTGGTGGCGAATGCTGATCCGTACCTCCAGAAATTTTCAGGGTACAACCAAATTGACATCTTGGAGAAATTATCCTACCGTGGCGGTAGTAATACTGTCCATGGATTGAACCTACAGTTCACTACCAGTACGGATGTCCCTCGTTATGATCGACTAACTGATCCGTCCGCTTCGACCGGCCTTAAATATGCTGAATGGTATTATGGGCCGCAGGAACGATTCATGGCAGCTTATACCTTGGACCACCAAATGAATGGCGGATTCTTCTCTCGCCTAAAAGGAGTGGCTAGCTATCAGCACGTGGTTGAAAGTCGCCACAGTCGATCGTTTGGAAAAGCAGAACGCACCGATCGAGTTGAGTCAGTAGCTGTTGCTGGTTATACCGTTTTTGTGGAGCATGATAAAAATAACCAATTGCTTCAAATTGGTATCGACGGGCAATACAGTACAGTTGGATCAACGGCTGGTATCTATAATGTTTCAACTGGTGCATCTGCCGAACAGAGTACTCGCTACCCCGATGGTGGAAATTCGATGAACTTTGTCGCTGCCTATATTTCCCATGAGTCGAAGATGTCTTCAAAATTTGCCATCCACGATGGCTTAAGGCTGACTTATACATCTCTTCATTCATTGTTTGAAGACACTACATTTTTTCCGTTTCCGTTTTCGGATGTTACCCAAAATTATCTTTCGCTCTGTGGAAATCTAGGTGTAGTATGGCATCCTACAGCTGATTCTAAAATCGCGCTACTTGCCAGCAGCGGATTTCGTGCACCAAACGTAGACGATCTTTCGAAGGTATTCGAGTCTGCGCCAGGAGCGGTCATTGTCCCCAATCCGGATCTTAAACCTGAACGTACTTGGGGGCTAGAACTAAATACGGCTATGCTTATTGCTCACCATATTACATGGGAAAATAATTTATACTATACGATCTTTAACAATGCCATTGTGACGCAACCTGGAAAGTTCAATGGTAAAGATAGTGTAGCATACGATGGCCTCTACAGTAGCGTCTTAACCAATCAAAATGAACGAAGTGCATACCTCTATGGATTCAACTCAACGGTTACCGCTGACATCGCTGCGTATTGGAAAGCTTCGGCAACTATTACGTATACCTATGGTAGAATCAACACCGATACAACAGCTGTCCCTCTTGATCACATCCCTCCAGTGTATGGCCGCATCGGTCTAGGATATGCGAAGAAAAAAATCTTGGCAGAAGCGTTTGTGTTATTCAATGGGGAGAAAGCCATTAAAAATTATTTTTTGGGTGGAGAAGATAACGAACAGTATGCCACCTCATTGGGTATGCCTTCTTGGTACACGTTGAATCTACGCTGCTCGTACTCAGTTTGCGATTATTTTATCCTGCGGTTGGGAGTTGATAACGTAATGGATCAGAACTACAGAACTTTTTCATCCGGTATTCAGGCTCCTGGCAGAAATCTTATCGTGGCAGCTCATGTGAAATTCTGAGTTACTTACTCGCATAAAGCGAAAGGGGAAGCCATTTTAACAGCTTCCCCTTTTTTGGTTTAATACTATAGTCAATCAGTTTATCAACGAAGTGCCGGTCATCTCTGGCGGTTGATTGATGCCCATCAATCGTAAAACAGTGGGAGCTAAATCGGCAAGGCGACCATTCTTAATGGAAGAGTGATCACGATCAATAATAAACACTGGAACGGGATTGGTGGTATGCGCCGTATTCGGGCTTCCATCATCGTTGATCATGTAATCAGCGTTTCCATGGTCCGCCGTGATCAGGAAAGAATATCCTTTACGTAATCCAGTCTCAACTACTTGTCGGACGCAATCGTCAACTGTTTCTATTGCTTCCAAGACTGCATTAAATACACCTGTATGGCCTACCATGTCGCAGTTGGCGAAATTAAGGCAAACGAAATCGGTGTCCTCTTGTTCTAGTGTTGCGCAAAGTTGTTCGGTTACCTCGTCGGCACTCATGCTCGGCTGCAAGTCATAGGTGGCTACCTTTGGTGATGATATCATAATCCTACTTTCTCCAGAAAATGGATTTTCACGACCGCCCGAAAAAAAGAATGTGACGTGAGGGTATTTTTCTGTTTCAGCAATACGCAGTTGCGTCTTTCCTGCATTAGCAATCACTTCTCCCAGTGTCTTCGACAGATGGTCTTTGTCGAATATTACCTTCACATGCTGATACTTGTCATCGTAGTTAGTCATAGTGACATACCACAATGGAAGGGGCTGCATTCCATGTTCTGGCATGTTGACTTGTGTCAATACTTGTGTAATCTCACGACACCGATCAGTTCTGAAATTAAAACAGATTACTGCGTCACCTGGTCGGATAATCGCCGGTGATTCATCGGCAGAACTGCGTAATGAAACAGGCAAGATGAATTCGTCAGTGACACCCGCATCATAGGACGCCTGAACAGCTTGTAATGCGTCATTTTCAATTTTGCCCGTTCCGTGCACCAATAAATCATAAGCTAATCGAACACGTTCCCACCTTTTATCACGATCCATGGCATAATATCGTCCAACAATAGATGCGATTTTTCCGGTAGTGCGCGACAGGTGCTGTTGAAGTTTTTCCAGGTATGACTTTCCACTTTTAGGATCAGTGTCCCTGCCATCGGTAAACGCATGAATGAAAACATCCGTTAGATTTTTCGATGCAGCCAAGGAACAGAGTTCCTTAAGGTGGTTGGTATGACTATGGACTCCACCGTCGGATACCAATCCGATCAAATGAAGTTGTTTTCCTTCCTTCTTGACATATTCCATAGTTTCCAATAACACAGGTTGTGTCAGAAAGGATTGGTCGCGTATTGCTACGTTTATTTTGACTAAGTCTTGGTAAACGACACGTCCCGCCCCAATGTTCAGGTGACCTACTTCCGAATTACCCATTTGACCATTCGGTAAGCCTACATCTTCGCCACAAGTCTTTAGTTCTGCAAAAGGATACTTGGTGTAAAGCGAACTAATGAATGGTGTCTTAGCCTTGAAAATGGCATTAGCATTGGTTTGAGGTCCGTTTCCCCAGCCATCCATGATAATCAGTACGACTTTTTTGTTGTTTGGCATGGCTCATCCATGTTTAACGTAAAGATATAGTCAATTTGCTAGCTATTTTTAGGAACTAGCGCATTTTAATGTTACTTCGAAAACTGATCCTTTGGGTGAATTGTTTTTTATAGCGACTGTTCCATCGTGTTTTGAAACGATGTGCCGCACTAGATAAAGTCCAAGTCCGGTCCCTTTTGAACTTCGTGTTTCTTCATTGCCGGAACGGTAGAATTTCTGAAATACTTTTTCTTTTTCATCATCAGGAATACCTATTCCTAAATCCGCAACAGTGAGCTTCACATTTTTGGCATCACAGGATAAGGAAATGTCAATGGGGCTTTTGTCAGGCGTATATTTGGCGGCGTTTTCAATTAAATTATTCACCATGATACACAGTGCGTTTTGATCCCCAAAAATCTCGATATCCTCCTTTAGATTAAGATGGATAGTTGGGAATCCAGGAATGGTTTCGAAGCGTTGAACTAATTTCTTGATGAGGGCTGATAAATTCAAGTGATCCTGAGATAATAAATGCCCGGAATGATCGATTAGGTTTGCCATCAAGGCGTTTTCCACCAATCCGTTCAGTCGCTCGGTATCTTGCAAGGCACTTCGAATGAATTTCTTTTCTTTTTCTTTCTCAAGATCATGTTTCTGCAAAGTTTCTAAATACAATTTAATTGAAGCTAGTGGAGACTTGAATTCATGTGTCACAGACAATAAGAAATTCTTTTGCAATCGCGCCAGCTCATAGTCGCGTCTAAATGAACGATAGGTAATAACGCTTCCCCAAACTAAAAGTGATAGAAAAACCATGCCTTCGCCCAAAACCATTCTTTTGCGTTGGGTGATTTTCGCATCGAGTTGATTGGTCAATTCATTCGCCAAGCCTGCATCCACATTGGTCAGGCGGACGATTTCGGTTTTGTAGGTGTAAACCTCCGTATTGAGCTCAATGAGCAGGTAAGCCCACCAGCAGAATTGGAAGACCACGTAGATGACCAGGATGTACAGTACGGTGATTGGGCGCATGGCATTCAAAAATACAAAAAAGAAAAAGGAAGCCACCATGAGCTTCCCTTTTCAACCATTCGGGGGGGGGATGGAATTTACTATTAAATATTATTCTTGATAGTCGTAATTGGTTTTGTCGCCCGTCAACTGTTTCAAGCGTACCCAATGACCGTAATCATCTTGTTTCTCGAGTACGTAATAATCAACCCCTGATTCCCATCCTTCGTAGGCGGTCCAGTAAAGGAATACTCTTCTTCCTTCGTCCATTTCACCGCGGAGTACGATAGTGGATGTGTTACTGCTCAAGGATTCGTCGATGTTACAACTGTTAATTACCTGGACTTTGTAGTAGTAGTTCTTTTCTTGTACATCTACCGAATAATCCAAATAGTCGGTCTGTTGTGCAGGGACTGATGCGAGATAGCTGAAGTTCACATTGTCATTAGATCGGAAGATGTCGAATTGCAATACTTTTTCTGGCAGTACCGTTGGTTGTTTCCATTCGGTTAGTACATAGTCATTGTCAACGACTGTTGAACGTACAACATCGACGATTTGCGCACTGAAACTATCCAGCGGTTTTGTGACGGACGTGTCACTATACGATGTGTATGTAGTTCCGCAGAGGTCGGTCGCCATGACACGATATGAATAGGTGAATGGGCAACCGAACGTGGAGTCAAGATAAGAATACGTAGTTCCTGTCAGGGTTGTCACATATTCCATTGGTTGACCTTCGACACAGCGGAAAAGCTGGTAGGTAGCTACCGGACATCCTTGATACGGGGTCCAATTTACCTGGATATCATCGTTGATAGCATAGGATGAAATATTCACAGTAGTGTGAGCGGTCAGTTGCTCCAGTGGAATCGTGTAACCACATCGGTCGATGGCCTGTACCTTGTAGGTGTACGTGTTGGCTAATGTGTTTAAGCCGCTATCGACGTAGGTGGTGGTTAAATCAAACGATGTATTTTGAATGTTGTTTTTCGTGTAAATTACATCGTAGAAATTCGTGTTTCGATTTAAACGATATAGTATATAGGCAGACAAGTCTCTTGCTGGATTATTTTCCCATATTATTTCAACACTCGTATTGGTCTTAACGGATACGCTATAGATCTTTGTTTCATTAGGAGGAAGTGTGTCATACACCTGAATGCAATTTTGACAAAGCGAATTGGATACGCATCCATTGGCATTCGTAACCTGTAATTGTATGGAATAGAAGCCAGGTGTGATATAGGTGGCAAAAGGATTGGGTAAGGTAGACGTGGTGCCATCACCAAGATCCCATAAATAGGAAGCGTTCTGAAGATTATAGGAGTGGTCGTAGAATTGTGTATTCATTGGGGTACATCCTGCGTAGATGGAGACATTAAATTCGGCGACAGGAGCTGGCAGCACTTCTATTCTTGAAGGTGCAAATAAAGTATCCGTGCATCCAAAATCGGTATAGGTAATCAGCGATAGTTGGTAAAGTCCAGGATACGTGTAACTATGTTCAGGTTGAAACTCATGTGAGAAGTTCCCATCGCCGAAATTCCAACTCAGTGAATCGTAGTACTGAGAATTATTGACAAGTTGGGTGATGAAGGGCTGACACCCTGATACGCTTGGTGTTGTAAAATTAGCCACCGGTACCGGGTGAACATTTATTTTTTGCGGAAGTTCATAGAATGAGGTGCACCCGGATGTGTCTGTTGTAATTAACGACACCGAAAATGATCCAGTATCTTGGAAGGTATGACTTGGATTTTGACTATTTTCGGTGTACCCATCGCCGAAGTTCCAAAACCAACCAGTGGCGTTGATGGAATGGTCGAGGAAATCGACTTTAAAGGGCTTGCAACCGTCGTATGCTGAAGCGCTGAAATTAGTTTCCGGCCCAAGTACATGGATATATTGATTTTTCACCAGCGAATCGTGACATCCGGCATTTGACGTCGCAACCAATGTCACGGTGTAAGTGCCAGGTCGTTCGTAGATGTGTGACGTAGTGTCGTTGGTAGAGGAGGTATTGTCACCAAAATCCCATAGGTATCTATCGGAGTATTGGGATAGGTTTTCAAAATGTACCAATGAAGGGGCACACCCGTATAAATCAGTTGTGGAGAAATCCGCTAATGGTTGTATAGCATGGATTAACCCGGGTATATGCATGGTGTCGCTACAACCTCCATACATAGGCGCTGCATAGATAATTAATGTTACATCGAAATCACCGGCAGTGGTGTAGGTGTGTTGTGGGTTTGCATCCGTAGAAGTAGTTCCATCACCAAAGTCCCAATAGTAGTGATCTCCCATATCTAGTCGGCCTTCAAAATTTACCGTATGGGGAACACAACCCCTTAATGAATCAGCTTTAATATCAGCTACAATTCCTGATACAGGATAGTGTCTTGCTGTATCTCGGCATCCGTTTGCATCCACAATGGCTAACATTACTTGTACATACTGATAGGCGGTGTCGATGTGTAACGGGTTCTGCAAGGTAGACGTTGACAAATCGCTGAAAACCCAGTTCCAGCTGACGGCATTTGTGCTTAAGTCATTGTACTGTACTTCAATAGGGTAGCACAGTACGTTAGGTGTGGTAGAGAACTCTGCATACGCTGTATCTACTCGTACATACTGATGTTCGGTTTTGGTGCTAATACAGTTACCTCGATACACGTTTAGTGTCACATCGTAATTTCCTGCTCCAATAAAATTATGTGATGGATTTCGTGCAGTAGAAACGCCTCCGTCACTAAATTCCCACAGGTAAAGATCTGCGTTCTGTGAAAGATTATTCAGATTGATACCAACTCGATTGCATCCTTGACGAGGATTCAGCGTGGTGAAATTTGCAATAGGTAAACTGACGTTTATTGGAGGTGCGTAATACGTTTCACTGCAGCCAGTGGCATCAAACGTGGTCAAGGTAGGTTGAAAGGTGCCTTCTTGTGAATATACGTGAGTTGGATTAGCAAGGGTTGATGTGTCTCCGTCTCCAAAATCCCAGATATAGGATGAGTAGTTTCGAAGACTGGTGAAGAAGCTCAATGTGTCCAATCCGCAAACATCAGTTTCGGTTACTAAAATCGGAGATTGACTGTTTGAATAAATAGATGTTGAAATGGTATTGGAGCAACCCAGGGAATCTGAAACTGTTAGAGTAATGATATAATTAGATTGCGGAGAATTATAGGTGTGTGTGGGTGATTGTAAAGAAGAAGTGGTACTATCGCCAAAGTTCCAGTTCCAGCTTGTGGCATTGATGGACGTATCAATAAATGTAACAATTGCTTGCTGGCAGTTGGTGCTCTGAATAACTTGGAATCCTGCAACTGGTCCCGTAACACGGACGATACTATCTAAAAATAGTTGTGTAATTTGATTTGAAGAGTCGGTGATTTGAAGATGTACGGAGTAAACGCCAGATTCAAAATAAGTGTGCGATGGAAATTCAAGAGTTGAACTGGTACCATCCCCAAAATCCCACAGGTAGCTCATCGCTGCATCTACGTGGTAGTCCTGTGTAAAAGAGACGTATAATGGCGCGCATCCCATTTGCACTTGAGGAATACCAGGGTTGCCCGCGTCAACTGGACTAGTAACAGGTAGCCCAAAGTTTATCAGTGTAGAGGAATACGATAATGTACAAAGTTCGTTGTAGATAGTAAGAGTTACAGGGTTCGTTGCATTCGCAGTGTACGTGTGAAGTGGGTCCTGCAAATTCGATGTTCCTCCATCTCCAAAATCCCAGATCCAACCCGTTGCTCCAATGGAATTGGCATGGAATTGTACGCGTGTTGGCAATGTGGTGTCAAGTGGCTCGGAATAGAAGTTTGCGCCAAACGGTGTGAAATACAATCCGTTATTTTGCATGGTAGAATAAGCGCACCCATCTGCTGTTACAATACTCAATGATACACTGTGGTAACCACCCACTGAAAAGGTGTGCGATGGATTTCGGTCGGTGGAGGTGCTGCCATCTCCGAAACTCCAAAGCCAGGAGACCGCATTTAAACTCGTGTCATTAAGTTGTGCGACGTAAGGCGGGCAAGGAGATGCCGTTGATGAGAAGCCGGCATATCCGCCTCGAACATCAAAAGTGCTGAAGTTAGTAATGGTTTGAACGCAGCCTCCACCGGCAGATGTAGTGGTCAATGAAACAGTATAAAATCCGGGTAGGGTGTATGTGTGTACTGGATTTTGTTGTGTCGATGTTGTTCCGTCGCCAAAATTCCATTGCCAGCTAATAGCTCCCATGGTAGCGTCCGTAAACTGAGTGGTAAGTGGTGCGCAACCAACGGTGGTAGGTGGAGGTGTATATCCAGCTGTAGGATTGATAGTTTGTACATACGTTCCCCTGAACATGGTGTCGATACATCCAATTAAATCAGAAACAATCAATCTGACATCAAATGCTCCTGCGCTAGAATAAGTATGCGATGGGTTTTGTGTATTGGAGGTGCTTCCGTCTCCAAAGTCCCATAGGTAGGTGACGTTTGTATTTGATGTTAATGCAGTAAAGTCAACCGGTAATGGAGGGCATCCCATACGTTGGCTTGCTGTGAATGCAGCTTGGGTATTGGTGACAGTCACTAGATTCGAAATCGTTGTTGATTTTGAACAGCCAGCGGCATTCCAACATTGCAGTGTCACGTTGAAAATGCCACTATTGGTATAGCTGTGTGTAGGATTGGTGAGGTAGGAAGTGGTCCCATCACCGAATAACCATCGACAGCTATCATAATTTTGTGAGGTGTTGGTGAATGAAACTGCCAGCGGAGCACAACCAGTGGTGTTTGTATACGTGAAACTAACCGTTGGTTTATCCAAGACGAATACGTGCGAAGATGCATTGACTGTACAGCCGCTACTTGATGTTATGTTTAAGGTAACAGTAAAATATCCGGGCGTATTATAAGTATGGTCTGGTGTAAGTTGCGTGGAGCTCGTGCCATCACCAAAATTCCATTGGCAACTGGCGATGTTCTGATTGGGATTATTGAAATGTACTGTTAATGGAGCGCAACCTGTATCCTTATCCATGGTTAGTCCAGGCCAATATCCAGGTCCAACACGGATTTGAAAAGGGAAATCAGATGTATCCGTACATCCGAAGCTGTTTTGTAAATAAAGGCTGACCGGAAACGTACCGTTGTTACGGTAGCGATGCGTAGGGTTGGCTTGTGTGGAAGTAGTGCCATCCCCAAAGTTCCATAAGTAGGAGGTGATGGACGATGAATTATTAGAGAAAGTAAATACAGTGCTAGTGTCGCAACCAAAAGCAGTATTTGCAATCACAGATGCATCTGGTTTTGGATAAATGGTAATGTATTGGCTCCTATTAGCTACGTCCTCACATCCGTATTGATTGGTGGCAATAAGGGTAACTGTGAAAGTACCGGATTGTACGTAGGTATGCGTTGGTTGAGGATCCGTTGAAACGCTTCCGTCCCCGAAATCCCAGGTATAACTGGTGGCGCCGGTAGAAGTATTGTAGAACTGAAATGAATTTACGTCAGGA
>CANIAS010000070.1 GCA_947465495.1 Candidatus Pollutiaquabacter sp.
CACAGACCAACTGACCACCGACCAACCGACCACAGACCAACCGACCAACCGACCACAGACCAACCGACCACAGACCACCGACCACCGACCAATCGACCACCGACCACCGACCACAGACTACCACCTACCGATTACCGCTGACTTCGAGCCGATGAAGCACTTCCTTCGGATGCCTTCATCGTGGACCGCGAACCATGTAGTTACTATCAGACCCCATAAAACTTCCTGGCATTGGATACGAGTATATCAAACTCCTCAATATTTGGAGTTTCAGGTGTTGCGCCTTCGATGAAGGTTCCACCAACTACACCAATATCGTTCACTGCAGAACCTGGTAATTGTTTAGGGAAAATATAGAAAGAACGTTTTACCTCTTGACCTGAAACTGTTTTCCCCTTTGGGAAATATACCAGGATCATGGATTGAAGATTCGCAGGTAACTGATCACGAAGCATGATGAGGTGTCCTTGAACAGATACCATGTCATTGTCTCCATTCAGCGCACCAGCTCCAAGTCCAGAGCAATCAAAGATCAACGTAGAGGTCAGTTCGGAATACCGTTCCACCTTGCGTTGTTCGAATGTTACTTTGTCTTTAAGGTAATCGTGCAGCAATTGCATCATCACCGCGGTATCCATGAATATCCCATCATCATAGGAAATCATGTTCCGCCTAGTGCCATTGCCAAAATCCAGAATCACATCTTTAGCAGGCTGCATGACTTTACCTACATAAGGTTCAAGTCCTGATTCGCTCCTATTCTCAAAGTAAGCTGGCATAATTCGAGCACCTTTAGAAAAATGAGCATGCTTTCCGGCAGCAACTTCCGCGTAGAAACGGTAGGCATCAATTCCGATGCGATCAATCACCGGCTGCATGGATGGATTGTTATCCATGGAAACAGGAGCCAAGAGCCCACCGGCATTGTGTGAAGTCAAACCATCGAAAGAGGAGGCAGCGACAATGATGTTACTAAAACCTCGCAACGTTAGCTCATAGGCCGTGAACAATCCCAGCACTCCTGCACCAACCACAACGACCGGTGCACTTTTAGAAATTGATGTTGCGTTAGCAGAAGTTTCCACCAAATCGACGACATATTTAGCGGATCCCGGACCAAGTGTCCAGCCACTTCCACCGTGGCCATAGTTGTGAGCAATGATTTTTTCGCCAACGATTTCAACACTCATATTTGGAGAGCCTTTGCGCATCGGACGATAACACAATGTTTTCTGACCTAAGTAGGCGGTATCCAGTCTCGGCGGAGTGACATTCCTGACTTCAGGATCGTTGCCTGAATCCTTTTCGGCCTTGATATTACACGCAGCCAAAGCAATGGCACCAACGGTAGTAGCAATCGTTGCAATGAACGTGCGTCGATTATACACTGATGATGTGTTGATGTTATTTATGTATTTCATGGTGAGGTAGTCTTTTTTAATCAGATTGAATTAATTAGTGTATTCGGACTTAGAGGGTGCAAATTAACAAATTCTTTTGGCGCAATAACACTCAAATCGGTCGACAGTTATTGGTTGGCGGTTTTCGGTCTGCAGTCTTTAAATAGCGAACTGCTGAGTGAAAATTGCTGACGGCAAAAAATCCTTAATAAATCTCGCTATCCTAGTTACAGTAAACCGGTATCATTTGATCGGAAGAATTATTTAAACAACGGCAACTCTTGCTTTTATCTAGTTGCTTCTGCAATGCAGATATTGCTAGTTCAATATGTCCGTCAAAATTGATCAAATAGTTTGTAACGAGTAGTATCGGATAAAATTAAATAGTTCAAAAACGGTATTCGATGATTAGTTGAAACCTGATCTGTTTTCGACCAATTAGAATATCGGTTCTTAAGACACTTTTTTTAGTACACTTGTATTTTATTACATCATCACCCCATGAGACTCCTTCACCTACTTTTCGTAGCCCTTCTTATTCTGAAATCGCTTAGTGTTCACGCGCAAATGAACCGCTCCATGGTTTTCGATGGAATTACGCGCTCCTACATCGTGTATACCCCATCCTCCTACACGCCCGGCACTCCTCTTCCACTAGTATTCGTACTACACGGCTTCACCCAAACAGCACAAAACATCATGGATGTTTCCGGATTTAATAATGTTGCAGACACCGGGAATTTCATCGTTGCTTATCCCAATGGAGTAGGGAATGCTTGGAATTCGAATTCTGGAATGACTGGCGGTTCTACCGCTGATGATATCGGTTTCATCAAAGCTCTGACAGACACCCTTTTCAATCTGTACGGAATCGATACCACACGTGTATACTCTTGCGGATTCTCCGCTGGTGGGTACATGAGCCATCGACTTGCATGCGAATCATCGCAATGTTTTGCTGCTATTGCATCTGTGTCAGGAACCATGAGCACCGCCGCATATACAGCCTGCAACCCGACCCGAACAACTCCTGCGCTTCAAATTCACGGTACAGCCGATGCTATCGTTTCATACAATGGTGGTATAGGAGGCGTTTCTGTAGACGATGTTATTGCCAAGTGGGTTTCGCTGGATGCTTGTCCTACCATACCAGCGGTTGTTGGGTTGCCCAATACTAATTCCACCGATAACTCAACCGTAGAATGTAGCAGCTATTATCCTTGTTCAAGCAACTCAGAAGTAAAATTGCTGAAAGTCATCAATGGCGGTCACCAATGGCCCGGCACCAACGCATTGCTGGGCGGATTAGGGACGATTAACAGGGATATAAACGCCAGCGCAGAAATATGGAATTTCGTTAGGAATTATTCCTGCAATACTATTTCTACCTCGGTGGTTAAGCCACAAGAGTTGTCAATTACCCTAGAACACCTTGCTGCAGATTTCTATCGGGTAAACCTTGAATTCCCTGCAGTGGTTTCTTATACCGTTTATGACCTCCATGGACGAAAAATGCTTTCAGCCAATACCACCAACGATGGCATCATCGATATTTCCCTTTTGGAACATGGCTACTACGTGTTGGTTTTAGCTGCTAATAACATGGTCGTCTCCTACCGCCTGTTGCTCTAATCTACTTTGGATTAGCATTTGTTCTTCGCCTCAAAATGCTGATGAGCATTTCAAAAACTACTACGTTTTGAAGTAACAATGGGTAGATATTCAAGCGTAAAAAATTCTTACTTTTGAAATATATCGATTAAATATTCATTCACATCTCAATCATGCGAATCATTAACCACTTACTCCTTGGCAGTTGCCTGTTGACCATAATTAGCTGTCAACCGAAGCAGTCTACTCCTGCCACCGCTTCCACCGACTCCAACGCCATCGTGTTACTTGAAGCACCCATTCGCGACAACGTACTGACGGCTGCAGAACAAGAAGCACTGACACCCGATATCGTATTGGAAGAACTTAAAGCGGGCAATGCTAAATTTACAAACAATGAACTCACCGCCCGAGACAATTCGGCGATGGTGCGAAAAGCCGCTACCGGACAATATCCAAAAGCGGTCATCCTTTCGTGCCTCGACAGTCGTGTTCCCGTTGAAGATGTATTCAATGAGGGAATCGGCGACCTATTTGTCGGACGTGTTGCAGGTAATATTGTGAACGACGATCTACTCGGTAGTATGGAATACGGGTGCAAGGTTGCTGGCGCAAAATTAATCGTCGTGCTCGGTCACGGCTCTTGCGGCGCTGTCAAGGCGGCCATTGATAACGTTCAGCTGGGCAACATCACAACGTTGCTATCCAAGATCCGTCCGGCCGTTGACAGCTCCAACGACTACCAAGGTGACAAATCCTCTAAAAACACAACGTATGTAGCACATGTCACAGAACTGAACGTCCTACATTCGATGGAGATCATTCGCAAAAACAGTCCGATTCTAAAAGAACTAGAAGCTAATGGCCAAATCAAAATCGTAGGTGCACTATACGATATTGACACAGGCAAAGTTCGATTCCTATAAATTGTCAGACGGTTCAATGACTAATTAATCCTACTATTGTTTCTTCTCATGCCTGTGAAACAAACAATCGCCATCATCGCGCTAGTAGGGATTTCGTTTTATTCGTATGGTCAAAAAAAACACGTGCTGGAACTTCGAGTGGGGGCGGGCGCTATAACAGCACCTGATATAATGGAAGGTATTGGCACCGCCGTGACGGATGCTATTATCACGGACAACTTCCAAACGGTAGATGCCAATGGAGAGTCAACATGGATGGCCACTGTCCTTATATTTCCGGAAAGCAGATTCACTGTTGGACTAGATGTCATAGCCAACCAAACCGACTTGACCTTCCAGTATGACAATGCCATCCCTGACCAACATTCATCCGCCAACTACCTCAGTTTCATGGGTCGTCTAGACGTTAAATACATTAAAAAAGGAATGGTTCGGCTCTACTCTTCCATAGGAGCAGGCGTATGCTCACGATCAGCAGAACGTACAGACAATGGTGTGGAATCGACCGATCAAAGCACCGGAGCATGCCTTCAAATAACACCACTTGGTATCCGTGTAGGACAGAAAATTGCCGTTTGGGGCGAAGTTGGATTTGGTTTCCGTGGCATCATTTGCGGTGGACTGGCATTTTCCCTTTAACCCAAGATATTTCAGAAATCAGTAAAATCGCGTTTTTACACCTTCAGTTGAACAATCTACCGAAATCCTTGTTTAAATCTCCATGTCACCAGAGTCCTCCAGCCCCTATAAACCCGGCGTCTGCAACATTGGCCAACCGGAAATAAGGGTCCGAAAAATATTCCTTCGTTTTTTTATCGTTACCTCTATCGTGCTGACCGGCTGTACCTTTTTTTGGTTTCAATCGTTGATTGTATGGGCCCTGCTACTTTTCTCCAGTTTCAGTTTAACGGTACTTTACTACCAAATCAAATACCGTTTCTGCATTCTTTTTGGTTTTTTCAACCTTCATAACTTTAAGCAGTTGGGGCAACTGGAAGAAGTAAAACATCCCGAGTATATTCATAAAGATCGAAAACGTGTAGGTGAAATCATCTTGCAGTCGCTCGCATTTTCTTTGGTCTATGCCTCGGCAATCCACCTGATCGCCGAAAAAGTCAAGCTTCACTGATTAAGGTTACCCGCTATTGCGCGTAAGCTTTGAAGATAATCTTCCTGCGAATCTCCTACTGTGTAATATTCTTTCAGGTTCACTTCTTCTCTTGCATGTTGCAACTGTGCATAAAGTATTGAATCTTCCATGACCGCACGCAATAATATAGCCGGGAGAAATAGGTCGTAATTTTTTCGGTCTCTCCCCTTCAGCCGCTCCGGCTGAGTAATAGAATTAATGCTGACAAATGCCTGTTTAATGCTACCGGTATTATAATAGGTCGCTGCCAGATTCAATTGTGCCTCCACAAAGGAAGGACTAATCACTAATGCCTTACGGTAGCACAGTATGGCACTGTCCGTTTGCCCTACTTGTTCGTAAATCGTCCCCAAATCGTTCAGTAACTTGATGTGATATGGCTGCTCCTCGCGAGCGTGTTGTAAGAGTTGCAAGGCGGCCAAAGTATCACCTGAACGATACGCCGCATCGCCTGCATACCAGCGCAACGAGGTACCGGTACGATCCACCGAATAAAAAAAAGAAATTCCCGCCATCGCTTCCCGACAGGCGCGAGAAGGTTGTTTCTTCAATTGAGCGGCGAAACACTGACCCGTATGATATTCGCCCGAAAGTTGTTTCAGGGATGCAAACAACGCAACGCCACATATAACCATACAGCTAAAAAACACCCAACGAGGAATAAGGCGATTAGGTATCATCGAAGACCGCTGAATCGAGAGTAACACTCCGATATGGACACACATCAATACCCATGACAAATCTCGGCTCATGGGATACGCAAAACAAGCCACCGTCAGAAAAGCAATTACAGCGTATCGACTACTACGTAGCAAAACAAGATCATCTTCTGTCATAGATGTTTGTAGTGGCGATATCCAAAAACATACAAAAATAATGCATAGAAAAACAACCAATCCCACAAGTCCTTGCTCTGACCAAATAAGCAAGTATTCGTTGTGTGGATGCTCAAAACCAACATACCCGTTGTTCAGGTGAGCCGTGCCACCAACACCGAATTTCATTTGTTCGGTTTTCCAATTAGTGAGTCCACTGCCAAAAAGCGGTTGCTCTGCTATCATCTTCAGACTATTTCGCCAAAGTAAAAGTCGTTCATAAACACTGTTACCATTCAAGGTGTCCGCTTCAGAAACATCGATGGGTCGCTGCAAATACGCCACTGCACGATTCACTTTTACACGCAGTGGGGAAACAGTTGAATACACCGTGATAGCTGTCAAAAAAACAGTTAATGCCAGCAAAGACTTTCCTTGCCACCTTCGAGCAGCAACAGTGGGGTGCTGAATGGTAGCCATTACGCTAACAACTGCAAGGGCAAACCAGACTGCTTGCGTTTGAAGCCATGCTATCAAAACCAAGGAACCTATGACTGCTATCCAAACGACGTATCGTTCCATTCGTTGGAGCGATCGTAATCCGGGTAATAGAAAGAAGCTATTGAAAAGTACCACTTCCGATAAGAAATTTTTATTCCCTGCTAATCCGCCAAATCGATAATCTACAAACCAAAAATGACCAGTATGGTTGCTTGCGGAACACCATTGCACAAAAAACGAAATCGACATTACGGCAAAATTTAAAATAGCCAATCGAGGCAATTGCCTGCGCAACAAAGGTTCAGTATTCAGCAGCTGGGCTATTACTAAAATAGTAATCATGGATATCCCATACCGTAGCCACTCAGCAACAGCAGCTCCGGTATTGCGGGCCGCGATGCACATAATACCAGCCCAGCACCACCAGGCAAACAATGTCCACAGAGAGAAACGTGGTATTGAGCAGAAATGAGCTTGGCCCAATTTAAATGAACTCAACCACTGAATGGCCATAATTATAGTCAATATGCCGCCAAGCAGCAGGTAACGTGGGGCAAAATCCGGATCAGGCAAGGCATCCCAGCGCATGAAGGGAAGAACCAAAAAAATGGCGACAAAGAAAATAACACCAAGTGTCCATTGTATCTGCTGACCGCGAAACATAGCTATGTAAGATGCTGAACTTCGGGGCAGTTTGCAATTATTTTTCTGGATTCTTCGCCTTGAATTTGCTAACATTACTGCATCATCCGAGAGCGAAAAATTCCAAATGCACGATCCAAAGCCTATCCACCACGAAGTATCGACGAAGGACGTGTTACGAAAGTTGGCATCACGCAAATGGTCGTACCTGATTTTCTTAGTCGTATTTTTTTCATCGTCTGTTTTACTAATTCGCTATAATATTTTGCAATACACATCATCCACTACCATCATGGTGATTGATGGTTTCAAAGCAGAAACACGTTCCGCCACTCAAGGACTTCCTGATTTCTTACTGCCTTCCGACCAATTTAACCGAGTATTGCAAGTGGTCAATTCGAACCAAATGTTTGACCATTTAATTCGAAAGTTCCATCTTTACCAACACTACGGCATTGATTCAACCAGCGAATTCAGAGATGAACAAGCGATTAGTATTTTACGTTCGCGGTTGGATGTAAAGAAAACACCTTACAATACCGCTGTCATTTCGGTAAGTGATCCATACCGGTATTTTGCCTATGAAATCGCCAATGAAATGGCGTTATATGCCGATACTCTCAACCGAAAACTCCTGGTAAAACTGCAACAAAAACGCGTACAGGTATACGAACGCATCTACCGTCAACTAAATCAATCGGTCACTGAAAAACAGGTTTCATTGGAGAAATTAATTCAAAGATTACCGACAGGTCGTTCCAATGAATTACATACCGCCGAATCGGACTTAACACATGCTGTGGTGAGTATGACCAACGCTATTGATAATTTCAACCATGATCTGAAAGAGCAAATGTTGATCCTCGAGTCGTTGAATCAAGAGAATTTCCCAACTGTGATTCAACAACAACGTGCTCTGCCAGCATCAAAATCACTGCTACTCCCCTCCTTGCTCTATGGATTATTGCTTACCGCAATGGCTGCAACATTGGTAATCGTATACCATCACTTCCGACTGCGCTACCACGATCATTTTTCTATCTTCGGGAACAATTATGAGTGAGCCGAAACACTTCACAGCCATCATCGTTGCCGGCGGCACTGGCACACGCATGAATGCCGCCATTCCTAAGCAATTCCTTTTGCTAAGAGGAAAGCCCATTCTAATGCATACGCTTGAAAAATTCCGTCGTGCCAACGAAATTATTCTCGTATTACCTGAATCGCAGACCGAGCAGTGGAAATCGCTGGTCATGCAACACGCCTTTAATATTCCCCATCACATCGTGCATGGTGGCAATACACGCTATTTATCTGTAAAAAAAGGATTAGCCGCAGTACATCAAGAAGGCATAGTTGCTATACACGATGGTGTGCGCCCGCTGGTGAGTACGGAACTAATCAATCGTTGTTATGAAGATGCGATAAAATACGGCAATTCTATTCCAGTGATTTCAGTGCCTGAATCGGTTCGTAGCCTACAAGGAGAAACTTCGACAGCGGAAGACCGTTCACGTTTCGTGTTAGTGCAGACACCTCAATGCTTCCATACTGCGTTGATCAAAAAGGCCTATTCAGGAGAATACAGTCCTAAATATACAGACGATGCCAGTGTGTTGGAATCAGCTGGGATTCCGATTCACCTGACAGAAGGTGAACGCTGGAATATCAAGATCACTTTTAAAGAAGACATGAAAGTAGCTGACGCATTATCGGATAACGTCGGTGAATAGCCTAAAACAGACCTAATCACCAATCATCGCGATTCTTAACCGACTTTTCGTGCGACACAAAGTCGTGCAACTTGGAAATGGTCTCCTTGGTGTATGCATCTAATTGCTGGAGATAGTCATAATAAACCGGAGCCCAGGAAGGGAAGGTCGTATCCTGCCAACGTTCACAAGGATAATACGACAGCGATTTCCAATTGTATGCTGTCAGTTCGTAGCGGTAGCGCCCATCTTTAGCGGCTACGATGATGGTATATTGCACCAATCCTGCATCCGTCTTAAGACCTGATTTATCCGGAGGATTTGAAATCCTGAAACGCGGTTTGCCGGTGACCCTAAGTTTAAGAGTATCGTTTTCACGAATGACCTCTGTCGGATTTTTATAATAAGACCTAAACCATTCTAGCGTACGATCATATAACTCTGCGGCAGATACTTCTTTCACTTCAACTACACCTTCATACGTAATTAATTTCGTGATGCTATCAACAGGCACAGTCGGTGGAACGGCTTTCTTTTGCGAGAATGCTTGGCTAACGAATAGTAACGAAAACAATAGGAAGAGGAGAGGCTTTTTCATAGCTGAATTAAGGTACTACAAAGCTATCAAAAAGTAATGCTCGAAAAGATCAACCTTCAATCTTAACTTTCAACTTCATACCGGGCTTCAGCGTGCGTGAATCGCGGATGTTGTTCAACGTCTTCAACTGATCGACGGTGAGATCACCGTATTTACGAGCTATAGAGAAAAGAGTATCGCCAGGAGCGACCACGTGATAAATCGCAGCTGTTGGCGGAATCAACGGTGTGGCAGTGGCATTTGATTCTTTTCGAACTGGAGCACTTGGTTCTGGATCCGATGTATTGTTTGCTACGAGTGGCTTATCTTCTTCTTCCTCATTTCCATTAGCTGGCTTTGATACCCAAACTAAACGGGAATCGACGGAATAAACGGCTAATTTTTGTCCGGCCATCAATCGTCCGGAAGAAGGCACCTTCGCTTTATTCCAGGATTTTAACTGAGCGGTCGTGCAATGATATCGTGAAGCAATTTTACTGAGGTTCTCACCGCTTCTCACGGTATGTGTTTTACGAACTTTTTCTTTAATGGTAATCCACTGACCAGTCATCGAAAAACCCGTATCAGCATTGGATGCACTATTCACTTTATAGCCTGGCACACCACAGTAGTTTCCTATCGGATCTACCCCAATGGAGGTGTAGTAGGCATTGAACATATTGCGAACCACTTCATTTCGAATCTGAGGTCCACGACAACCCAATACTACACTGACTAAGCGGTGATCACATTTATAAGAAGTCCCTACTAAGCAGAAGCCTGCACGTCGGGTATAGCCAGTTTTCAACCCATCCACTTCGCCGGTATGTTGAATCGCCAACCCGTTATGATTGCGAATAACACTTCCGTATCGACCGTTATGCACTTCGGCATAACCCATTCCTGTGATGTCTAAGACCTCATCGTATTTCAACAATTCAAGGCCCAATAACAATTGATCAACTGGTGTTGAAGAATTATCGAGGGAAGAAGACGAAGCCGGCAATCCAGAAGGATTACCATAATAAGTATTGTTCATGCCTAATTCTTTGGCACGACGATTCATCCGTTCAATAGTACCTGCAAGATCTCCCTGACCAATATATCTAGCCATTTGCTCGGCACATTCGTTATTAGATGCAATCATGGTTGCCTTAAAGACATCTTGCAATGTGTAGTTAGCCTCGGAATAAATTACTTTTCGACGACTCCGACGACCTACTACTGATTGACGCACCCAATGGACATTATCCGTCCAGGCAATTTTTCCGGCACGAATATCTTCCACCGTAAGCAAGGCTACCATCATCTTCGTTAAAGAAGCGATAGGTAACACACTATTCATATTCTTTTGCCAAACGATTTTCCTATCCACTACATCGTAAAGCAATCCAGCTTTTACTTCATTTTCCTGAACTGGAATAGCAGCAGGTTGAAAATTCAGCGAAGGCACTACGAGGGCAGGAGGAACCGTTGCAGTTGTACTATCAAGGCCTGGCGAAAACGCCATTACCGCCATTGAATGGCATACGCATGCAACAAGGGCAAGAGTGCCAAGGAGCATTTTACGCATGGTGATGGACAGCGAGGACATGACAACTATTTTGTTCTATGGTAAATATATGACTACAAAAGTGGTTGCGCCGGAAAAAAAGGGCTTTACCTTTCACTTATAGTAGCAGTTACCTTCTACTAATATCGCTAAAAAACGTTTCTTTTTGAAGGAAATTCTGATAAGTTATCAAATTTAGTTGCTAAGACCTATGAAAATAGGTTCAAAATGGGACTTAGCTCATAATGTCCACTAATAATCGTTGTAAGCAATCGGGTGTAAATAGGATTGAAATTACATGATTGACTTTGCAAGCAACACTTTAAGGTGTACTGGTGATATTAGTCGAATTTTTCTGTGGCTCAGCCTCAGTGATTGGTGTTGTATTGCTAACTGTCAATCCATAATTGACAATCAAATCTTCCAAAACAAGTTTACTCACATCGGCCAGTACACCCTGCAGCTTTGATTGATCCTTTCCTTTGGTCATGACAATCAACAAATAGTCCACTGCCCCTGCAAAGAAAATACCGCCTTCATGGAGCTGAAATCCGCCGTTTAAATTCTTCTCGCCGAACTTGTGGGCAACAGTTAAGCGGTTGTCCGTATAACGACAAATGCCCTGCATGTATTTACTTTTTGTCATTAGAATAAGGGCTTTGTCTGACATTTCAGGAGTAAGAAACGACGAGTTGTAGAGCAAGCGAAAAAAACGACTTAAGCTTTCGGTAGTAATCGGGTAATCCGCCTGATGAGGATCCGGAATGGGGAGATCCAAGGCGTCAAGGACTTCGCTGTAAATGCGAACGTCTAACATGTTGGAATTCAGAATAACCGTAGCATCATTATCAGACTCAACTATCATGGCTGTCAATAATTGGTCGACCGAATAGTCTTTACCGCGTTGCAAACCAGGCCATGTTGTTATTTCCTGATGCGGCATATCAACATACTCTGCATTGAAGGTGAACCTCTTTTCCAAAACAGAAGGATTACGCTCCGCCGACTTTAAAATCGTTATGAGTGTCATAATCTTCATCATGCTGCCAGGACTATATGGCTGTTCATTGACAATAAAATTTCTTCCGCTATCCAGCAACCGGAAATACACTGACGCATCTTCGCAATCGCCCTTTGCTTTCGCTTGGTTCACAAAGGAAAGCACCTTTTGACGTAGCGGATCCAACGTAGGATCATCGCATTCACGGTCCAACATCAACAATGGCTTCGTAAACCTATAATTGGTTCGACGAAAGCCATGGACATCGCAA
>CANIAS010000071.1 GCA_947465495.1 Candidatus Pollutiaquabacter sp.
AACCAACTGCAGGCGCGCCTGTGTAGCAACTGATGATAGTGTTTTGTGTGGCGCCTTGACCATTACGAGCCAGGTTATCAATTTGCATAAACATTGAATCACGGGCTACCACATACCCGAGTGAAACATATCCAGTGGAAATCGTGCTCCGTATAGCTGTCTTCAGATTCTCTTCCGATGTGTTTTCTGTGGAGTTGTAATAGGTCTTTGAATAGCGTCCCTGTCCAATCAGATCGACACGTGTGAAACCGCGTAGTCCATCATTTAAAATAATGAGTTCAGAATTGTGATAAATGTTGTGACGCGGAGCAAATTTCACCCAGACAGTCGTTGATCCGTTGGCCGGGATCACAAACCAGGTATAGCGCGAGGAGAAGGCGGGAGCGCCGTAGGTGGTGTAAAATCGGAAACCATAAACTGTCACGGGGCGGCTGAGTGTATTCGTCAATGTAAGCTGAAGACTATCCGCTGCATTTTCGTATGCGATGCCAAAATTAAGCTGGGCTGGTGAAGCTATAACTGCTTGTGCATTAACGCCTTGATTATTAAAAAACAGGGAGATGATGATGGCGACCACCCCTACTAATGCATTGTGTTTTTTCATTCTGAATCCCTGGTAAAAGAGGGCCTTAAAGATACGTATAAGAAAAACAGTGTAAACGAATTGAAACAGCTGTATTGAAAAAGCGTGAATTTGAAACAATTTCTATCTTTGCCTTCCAAATTTTTTGTGAACGCGCCCGAATCAAAGGAACAGCCGGAAATTTATATTTTTTAACCAATGTCGATTGAAAAAAACTTATTTCCTAAGCACCGGAAATCCATCAATGTCATTTTCAAGTTTATTTGCAAATTATTGGATCACCGCTGGTCGTATAAGAATTACGAGATGACGTTGAAAGAGGACGGCTCCAAGTACGACTATAAGTATTCCAGACGTTGTCACCGTTGCAATAAACGTCAGGTTTTCAAGACGGACGAGGTTGGTTGGGAGGATTCTTACGAATACAAAGAAGCGACCTTTTAATTTCCAGTATCACTGGCGACGACCTGTTCCTGCGGCTCTTCGCACCGCACTTTCTCCAAAACGGTTACGCAGTTTATCCATGGCCTGATACAATCGGATTTGTTCTTCGTTGTCTTCGAAAAGATGGATTTGGTAACCACCGTTCACCAGATGGCTGAACCTCACACCGATGAGGCGGATAAGCAGGCGGCGATCGTAGCGTTTATCAAATAGCTCTTTCGCTCGTGCGATGAGGGTATGATCGCAAGCGGTATACGGAATCCGCGACTGCGTAGTATGCGTATCGAAATTCGAATACCGGATTTTGATGGTCACGCAGGAGGTCACTTTATCTTCGGCACGGAGCTGATAGGCTAGTTTCTCCGTCATGCCGACAATAATATTTCGCAAGCGTTGGATGTCGATCGTATCCTGGTCAAATGTCATTTCCGTGCTAATGGATTTTCGTTCGGTGTAGGGTTCGACTGGCGCATTATCAATCCCGTTGGCTTTTTTCCAAATAACTATCCCGTTATCGCCGAGCACGCGTTCCATCAATTGAACGGGCATTTCCTGCAGGGTGCGTATTTGTTCCACGCCCATGCTTCGTAACAGGCGGTAGGTTTTCTCCCCAACCATTGGAATCTTGCTGATACTGAGGGGGGCCAGGAATTTTTTTTCGGTTCCATCGTCGACCTTGAGCTGTCCGTTGGGCTTCGCTTCACCGGTAGCAACTTTGGAAACAGTCTTATTCGGAGATAGTCCGAAGGAAATAGGCAAGCCCGTTTCCTTGGTGATACGCTGCCGGAGTTCTGTCGCCCATTTATAACAACCAAAAAAACGATCCATTCCCGTGAGGTCGAGATAGAACTCATCGATGGAGGATTTCTCGTAGAGGGGTACGCTTTCTTCGATGATTTCGGTGACGATGTTGGAATAGTACGAATATCGATCGAAATCACCACGAACGAAGAGGGCATCCGGACAAAGTCGTCGGGCGAGTTTAACGGGCATGGCGGAATGAACGCCGTATGCTCGCGCTTCATAACTACAGGCCGATACCACACCACGATCCCCGAATCCGCCAATAATGACGGGTTTGCCACGAAGGGCGGCATTCTCCAGGCAGGCGACCGAGACGAAAAACGCGTCAAGATCCATGTGTACGATAGTGGACATATGCAGTCGGCGGTATGGTGAAGTTTTCCGAAGGAAATACTTCATCGGTCGGCGGTTTAAGTTCTCAATTCGCAATTGGCAGTCGCAGGCTGAGAACTAGGAATGGTTGTATTACAATCTTCTTTGATGATCATAATATAGTCATTATATTTGCAGTGCAACAGTTTTTGATTGTTACATGACCACTTTGTGTTCTTTGCGTCTCAGCGTGAATTCACGCAGGGGCGCGAAGCACGCAATGTAAAAACCGATCTCACCCATGTTCTTCAACAACAACATCAAATTACTACGTCAGCGCCGTAACCGCACACAGGACATCGTCGCCAACGAACTGGAAGTATCTCGTTCCACGCTGAATAGCTACGAGAACGGCAGTATCAAGAATCCGACATTGGATATGCTGATTGCGTTCTCGAAATATTTCAAGGTATCGATTGACACCTTGGTAAAGCTAGACCTTGGCAAGCTGTCCGATTTTCAACTAAACGAACTGGAACGCGGAAACGATGTGTACGTAACGGGAGCGCGACTGCGGGTATTGGCAACGACGGTCGACAACAACAACCGCGAAAACATCGAAGTGGTACCCTTGAAGGCGAAAGCTGGCTACAAGAGCGGTTTCGCTGATCCCGAATTTATCAAAAAGCTACCGACCTTTCAGCTACCGATACTGTTTGCGGAACGGAAGTATCGGATGTTTCAGATTAGCGGAGATTCGATGATGCCGATTCCGGATAAGTCGTACGTGATTGGTGAATACCTCGAAAATTGGAACGACATCAAAGATGGGACGGGCTACGTGGTCCTTACGCAAGACGATGGCATTGTATTTAAAATAGCGTATAACCAAATCAAGAAAAACAAAACGCTTTTGCTGAAATCCTTGAATCCGGAATACGATCCGTATGAAGTACCGGTGCATGAAGTACGCGAAGTATGGAAATTTTGCAATTACCTGAGCAACGAGCTGCCGGATGAAGGACTGCAAAAAAATGATCTATTGGAAAAATTCTCGCGGCTGGAGAAGGAGATTAAAAATATGCGAACGTCACTGGAGTAAGTACGATTGTACTGTGGGGCTTCGCATTGAATAGATATTTGCACCTTTGTATTTCAATAATAACGACGAGTCATCTAACCACTCCAAAAATGAAATACATGTACGATGAATCATCCAAAGACCCGGCTACCACTACTTCACATTTACCTTAACAAGTTCTGCGTACTGCTACTGATTTTTATATCCTTCACAGCAAGCAGCCAGGGACAAGATGTAATTTTACTACAGACCGGCGAGCGAATCGAATCCAGTCATACAGTGGTGAATGACTCGAACCTCACCTACATCGATTTAAAAGATTCGACCAACACGGAGCAACGGATCTCCAGATCGCTGGTCAACAGCATCCAGTATTCCGATGCACATTCCCACTATTTCAACAAAGCTCAACACGTTGCAGACTCCTTAACTACGGATAGCATCCGTGTGGAGAATAGTGCCGCGCCAGTGGTCACGCTGGAAGAACAAGGGAAGGTAGATGCCTATGCCTACTATTTGGATAAAAATATCAAAGAGGACATGCGGATTACTACGTTAATCATTACTCCATTTCTAGGATGGCTTCCCTCCTTTGTCTGTGCCAGCATCAGGCCTACCGAAAAAAATCTAAACTACCCCGATCTTCGACTATTGGATAGCCCCAACTACACCTATGCTTATAAAAAAGAAGCCTACCGCATAAAACGACATGATGCATGGGCCGGCTATGGGAAAGGAACAGGCCAGTGGTTTGGGGCGATTTTCAATGCGCTATTTTGGATTGTCACTACTCCTTTTGGGGAAGGCAATAGCGCTGGAACTTCATCCGGAGACCAATCATCTAAAAAAAGTGAATCCAACGGCAACGAACAACGGCCAAACACGAACTCCTCCCAACCGGCTCCAGCACCAGCTCCAGCTCCAGCTCCAGTACATCCTCCGAAGAAAAAGTAACATCTCTTGTTGGCTTAATAAGGTTGTAATTTTCATACTACTGCATTACATTGAGCTGTTAAATAAAGAGTCTATTGAATGAATATTGATAGAGGAAACAACAAGTATACACTGCTTTACATGTCTGTAAACTTTGAAGAAAGAACGATGGCATGCGAATAGCTTTACTGTGTGCCGCTATCACGTTGGCACTATTGACAGCAGCCTATGGGCAGGACAGCACCTGGAAAGATCCGGGCTATGATACCACTTACATACAGAGCTTTAGGGACGATTTCGTCGTAACACTAGTTTCAGCATCGACAACAAACAATTTGTCTGTCTATGATAAAAAAGGGACTCCTATTACTTTTTCCACGAATCTACCCACTAGTTTTGGAGTGGGAATTGACTACAAATGGATTACCGCCGAATACACGTCTTCATTCGGTCGCACCGGTCCAGCGGAAAAAGGATACACCAAAATGAGTAATGTTGGATTTGGATTGACTACTCGGAAATTCTGGTTTCGTAATTTCTACCAACAGACGGAAGGTTTTTACCTGAAAAATCCAACGTACTTCGATCCACAGTTTGATCCTGCCACTGAAAATTATCCATTCCGGAACGACGTCCGTTCCTCCGTTTATTATGCCACGTTAAATTACGGATTCAATTCGCGAAAATTTAGCAACATTGCTGCCATCTGGCAACTGGAGCGACAAAAGAAAAGTGCGGGTAGCTTCACCGTTGGCATGACTTACTCCCTTGCTTATTATCATTCCGACAGCGCACTATTTGAAAAGAAGTTTAACAACTACTTCAATAAGGATGAAGCCCTTACAGATTTCAATTTTCGGTTGGTGGGTTTAAATGCTGGATACCTGCACACATTTGCTTTTACCAAGAGTCGCAAGTTCTTCGTCAGCCTAACATTGATTCCCGGGCTTTCGTTACAACAAGGAAAATCTGATGCACAGTCCAACAGCGACCAAATTCGAAAACAAACTTTCGGTGCACATGCTGAAGGACGAGTTGTAGCAGGATACAATGGAGACCGTTGGTACATGTCACTGACTGCCATTGCCTATACCGTTTCCAGCGCATTCGAAGACACCAATCCGTTTGCACAGGGATACTCGTTCGGTCGATTTGCGTTGGGATATAAAATAAAAATGCCTGAAACTAAGTCTCCATTCTTAAAAAAGCTGGGCCTTTAAAGCCATTGGGAATCATATTTACCAAACGAATTTCGAACGCAAACTGTTTATGGTCGCTCCGATACTCATCACTTTCTCTTCCTTATTAATAATTGCCTTTTTTTTCGACATCACTTCTTCGCGCACAAAAATTCCTTCTGCCATTTTACTGTTAGTACTTGGTTGGGCGGTGCGGGAAACAACGACGGCGATGCACATTGAAATGCCAGACATGAGCAAGGTCCTGCCGGTATTGGGAACGATTGGTTTGATTCTCATCGTACTGGAAGGCTCTTTGGAGTTACGTTTGAACAAAGAACGACTCCCATTGGTATCCAAGTCGGCCATCATCGCTTTCTTTCCAATTCTTCTCTTTAGTTTTGGATTAGCGTATGCCTTCGACTATTACACGGGTGTTGGCATAAAAAACGGTCTTGCAAATGCAATACCCTTGGCCGTTATCAGCAGCGCCATTGCCATACCCAGTGCAAAGCATCTTCACGAAAGAGATCGCGAGTTCGTTACATACGAAAGCAGTTTGTCTGATATTTTCGGTGTTATTTTTTTCAACTTCATCACCCTAAACGAACACATTGGGGCCGGATCTTTTGTCAGTTTTATAGTCGAGTTAGTTATCATGCTAGCGATTACATTGATTGCTACCTTACTCTTGGCATTTCTGCTGAGCAAAATTGACCATCACATCAAATACACACCGATCATTCTGATGGTATTACTTGTTTATTCAATAGCTAAACTCTATCATCTACCTGCATTGGTTTTCATTCTGCTGCTTGGATTATTTCTTGGGAATTTGAATCAGCTAACGCATCTACCCGTCATTAAAAAACTAAAGCCTGAAGTCCTCGAAGACGAAGTACCGAAGTTTGGTGAACTTACCATGGAAATCGCCTTTCTGATACGAGCCACCTTTTTCATTCTTTTTGGTTACATGATCAAGACGTCCGAGCTTCTTCATGGTGCCACTCTTGAATGGTCCATTCCTATTACCACAGGCATCTTTGCACTGCGCTTTATTTTCCTTAAGTATTTCCGGCTACCTACTTATCCATTGTTATTTCTTGCACCGCGAGGACTGATTACCATTCTCTTATTCCTTTCAATTCCGTTGGCTCAAAAATGTGCATTAGCGAACGAATCACTCATCATTCAAGTCATCCTCTTTTCAGCATTGATAATGATGACTGGACTGGTGACAACACGAAAAAAGGCATAGCGCAAATAGCTCTGGAATCCATAGGAATTCGAACGATGTTTATTGGTTCCTAAATCCTATTTTTACACTTAGTCAACCGCTACCGACCATGGGCTTTAAAAACACTGTTCGTGCCTTACTGAACCGACTACCATATGTCCGTGGCCTGTTTGAAGAACGCGAGAACTATCGGAAGAATGCTCTTTATCCTGCTGGACATTATTATTCGCCGATCATTTCGGTGGATGAAGTGCGCCGCAATGAGGCCGCGATTTGGAAGAATGAAAAGTTAGATGGAGTCCCTGGAATCGATCTGCAAACCGAACAACAGATTTCTCTGCTTTCCAAATTCGCAGCGTATTACCAAGAAATTCCATTTCCAAAGCAACCGGATAGCGCTTATCGTTTTTATTTTGAAAACGACTGGTATACCTATTCCGATGCCATTCTGCTATATTCTGTTATTCGTCAATATAAACCAAAGCAAATCATAGAGGTCGGATCCGGCTTTTCGTCGGCGTTGATGCTTGATGTGAACGAACGATTCTTTAATCATACTATTCAGCTGACGTTTATTGAGCCATATACCGCACGACTGAACAGTCTTTTAAAACCAACCGATCGTTCATCCGCAACACTCATTGAGCGTCCAATACAATCCGTTCCCTTGGAGACGTTTGACAAACTGAATGCGGGAGACATCTTATTCATTGACAGTTCACACGTATCCAAAACGGGTAGCGATGTGAATTACATTCTGTTTGACATTTTACCGCGTCTCAAATCCGGTGTGCTGATTCACTTCCACGACGTGTTTTATCCGTTTGAGTATCCTAAAAAATGGGTGTACAATGGCTGGAACTGGAACGAAGACTATTTATTGCGTGCATTTCTCATGTATAATACCGCTTTTGAGATTCGAATTTTTTCGCACTACCTGCACTTGCATCATCCTGATGCGTATGCCGCTCTTCCACTTTGTCGTCAAGAAAAAGGAGGATGCTTATGGATGGAAAAAAAATGACGGTTCGTTCCCTCGAATGAGCTAGTGTTTAATTTATCGGTTTGCAATTGTTAATTTGACTCTACTTTACGAAGTGTTCGTATAGCAAAGTATAAGCTGCATACGGATAAAATAGCTGCAGCTAAAAATGGAGCACCTGGAAAATAGACCGGAGCATTCTCCTTTGAAAAATAAAAAAATAAATTAGTCATTAATAGTGGTCCGAAAATAGACGTGAGAGAAATCAAACTCGTCAATGCTCCTTGCAGCTCCCCTTGTTCATTCGACGGAACTTGAGAGGTCATGATTCCTTGTAATGCAGGTCCGGCAAAACCACCGAGTGCTGAAGGTATCATGAACACGAACATCATCCAACCCTTTGTTGCAAAAGCGAATAGCATGAATCCAATCGCATAGAATGTCAATCCCAAGTAGACAGATTTTTTCTGACCTATTTTTGGCACAACGATTCGGATTAATCCTCCTTGGACGATGGTAACCATCAATCCTACGAATCCAAGAGAATAGCCAACCCAGGCTTCGTTCCAATGAAATTTCTCGATGGTATAAAATGTCCAGGTAGATTGATTAGCATGGCCAGCGATGAAAATCAATATGAAGGACACTAACATCTGTAGCACAACCGGGTATTTCCCTAAATGCCGTAAAGATCCAATCGGATTAGCGCGGCGCCATTCAAACGAACGACGATTATCGCGATGCAAGGATTCAGGTAAAACAAAATATCCGTAAAGTGCATTCACTAAGGCAAACGCCGCGGCGGCAAAGAAGGGAATGCGCGCTCCGAATTGTCCTAGCAGCCCACCAATAACAGGCCCAATAATGAAGCCAAGTCCGAAGGCAGCCCCAAGCAAGCCAAAATTCTGAGCCCTTTTTTCTGGTGTACTGATATCAGCGATGTATGCACCTGCCGTCGTAAAACTCGCTCCGGTAACACCCGCAATGAGTCGACCGACAAACAACCAGGAGATGGTAGGAGCGAATCCCATTAACAAATAATCCAACCCAAAGCCGATTAAAGAAGCGAGCAGGACCGGTCTACGACCATATCGATCACTGAGCCCGCCAATAATTGGGGAAAAGAGGAACTGCATGGATGCATAAGCGAACGTAAGCCAGCCACCATAGCGTGAAGCATCCGCAATGGTTCCACCCTCTATCTCCTGAATTAATTTTGGGAGCACAGGCAATATTACACCTAAGCCAATGACATCGATTAAGAGCGTGATGAAAATGAACGTCATCGCATTTGATTTTTTATCCTTCATCATAGCAGTTTGCAAAGATATCCTATTAGTCGAGGCACAAGGTGGGCGAAGTGCATCCGCCTTCCATAATCACTACTAACACTGGCGAAATAATCGGATATTTGTAACCATGCGCAGCCGAAATCCACGTCAGCTTTCCACCAAAGACTTCACCTATGTGTTACCGGACGATCGGATTGCTCGTTATCCCTTGGAGGAAAGAAGTAGTAGTAAGTTGCTTTTTTACGACCACAGCCTAATCAGTGATCACCTATTTTCAGATCTCCCGCATTTACTAAATGCAGGAGATCAGTTGATTTTCAATGAGACAAAGGTCATCCACGCCCGCTTGTTATTCAGAAAAGCAACAGGAAGTGTCATTGAAGTAATGTGTCTTGAACCAGCTGATGTCAATGACCCCGTGATTGCCTTAGGGAAGCGAGGGCATTGTGAATGGAATGTCCTGATTGGAAATCTAAAACGCTGGAAGGAACCATTTCAAGAGGCAGAAGTAATGACTCCACATGGCAACTTTACCCTTCGCGCAATCAAGAATAGTGAACTAAACGGACCGCTCACCATTCGTTTCGAATGGGATGAACGGTTCACTTTTGCCGAGGTGATTGACTATGCGGGAAAGCTGCCACTTCCACCCTATTTCAACCGCGAAGCTGAGCCATCCGATGAACTTCGATATCAAACGGTCTATGCCAATGTGCAAGGATCCGTAGCAGCTCCAACAGCAGGGCTTCATTTCACCGATGACGTTTTTTCAGCCTTATCAGCTAAGCACATTGAATCCTCCTTTGTTACGTTACACGTCGGGGCTGGCACTTTTCGGCCGATAAAATCGGAGAACATTGGCGAACATACCATGCACGAGGAACGAATCTTCGTTCGAAAAACTACGATTGAAACGCTCGTTGACAGGATTCAAAAGCGTGATTTAAAATCAGAAAAAAACCGAATCATTGCTGTGGGCACCACCTCGATGCGAACACTGGAGAGTTTGTACTGGATAGGCGTATTAATTTTGCAAGGAGTAAAAATCCCACTGCATGTTGAGCAATGGCTTCCCTACGAAAGCACCTCCGCACCTACTTGCTTAGCGGCACTGCAAGCCGTGGTGGATTATCTTGAACAAAGCGAGAGTAACATTTTAACAGCCACCACCGGTATTCTGATTGCACCAGGTTATGAATTCAAGGTTGTGGACGGATTAATTACAAATTTTCATCAGCCCGATAGTACATTGCTGTTGCTAGTAGCAGCATTTGTGGGAGAAGATTGGCGAACGATCTATGAACACGCCATGCATACTGGATATCGTTTTTTAAGCTACGGCGACAGCTCGTTGCTCTTTCGTAGCTAGGATTAATGTCCGCCTCCGCTTGGAACAGGTCCTTTGCGTTTAAACTTTTGGAGGTATAGCAACGGAATGCAAAAGAGGAAGAACACACCGGTAAACCAAAATGCATCCATGTAACTCAATAGGTACGTTTGGCGAATGACGAGTCCATCAATCGCTTTGATCGCAGCTTGTTGCGCATCAATACCATTCATGCCCTTTGCCATCATCGTTTGTTTGATCTGGTTAAAACGCGCATTGAATTCCGGATCATAGTTAGTTACACCCTCAATCAATCGTGAGCGATGAACTCCTTGTCGTAAATGCAGCATGGTAGTAATGATGGCCACACCGAAGGATCCGCCTAGTTGGCGCATCATGTTGTTTAGTCCTGTTCCTTGTCCAATGTCTTTGGGCTGAAGACTTGACAACGCCAGAGTGGTCAGTGGAACAAACAGCAAGCTAAGTCCAATGCCACGAAGAATCAAGGGGACATAGAATTCAGATTCTCCAGACTGCAACGTTGATTTAGACAAAAACCAGGTAAACAAGAAAAAGAAAAAGAATCCGAAGGTGGCAAGAATTTGCGGAGGCACACCTTTCTGAAGCATTTTACCAATCATCGGCATCATAAAAATGGTGCACAATCCACCGGGGATCAACAACATTCCTGTTTGTTGAGCTGAAAATCCAAGCAGGCTTTGGCAAAACACTGGAAATACGAATACAGAACCGAACAAGCCGAATCCAAGAATAAACGTTGTGAACATGCCGATAGCAAGGGATGGATTTTTCATGATGCGCAAATTCACCACAGGCTGTTCCGTGGTTAATTCACGAATAATAAAAGCTACCAATCCAATGACAGCAATAACAGTTAGATAGATGATATAATCTGTTTCAAACCAGTCTTCCGTCTCGCCACGTTCGAGTACAAACTGCAGAGAGCCTACCCCGACGGTCAATAGTAAGATACCCCACCAGTCAACGGAACCTCCACGATTGGTGGCAGGATACGGTGGAATAAAGGTCAGCGTCAAAAGCACTGCAATAACACCCAGTGGAAGGTTTACAAAAAACACCCAAGGCCATGAATAATGATCGGTGATGTAACCACCGAGGGTTGGTCCGAGGGTTGGCCCAATGACGACACCTAGTCCAAAAATAGCTGTGGCCATGCCGAGTTTTTCTTTCGGCCACGTTTCAATAAGAATCGCTTGAGCAGTTCCAAGTAAGGCTCCACCACCAACACCTTGCACAAACCTGAAAATGATGAGCTCCCAAATATTATGTGCATTACCACAAAAGAACGACGAGATGGTAAAAATCACGATGGAGAAGACAAAGTAATTCCTTCGACCGAATCGTGCGCCTAACCAACCTGACATCGGCAGGATGATTACGTTAGCAATGGCGTAGGATGTGACCACCCAACCTACATCGGCAAGGGTGGCACCCAAATTTCCCATGATTTGCGGAAGTGAGACGTTGACCACGGTAGTGTCAATGAGCTCGAGCAATGCAGCCATGACCACCGTTCCGGTGATAATCCAACGTTTGGAAACGGAAACTTCCATCTATCGATACAACAATAAGGTGTAATTGAACTGATCAACTATCTATTTGAACGGACACATGAACGCTCATTCCTGGACGGAGTAAAGTCGTTGAACTACTATCCGAGTTCAATAGAATTTTTACTGGCACACGCTGAACCACTTTTACATAATTACCGGTAGCGTTATCGGGAGGTAGCAGGCTAAACTTAGCCCCAGTTGCAGGAGAGAAACTATATACCGTACCAATAAAGGCATGTTCAGGAAACGCATCTACCGTGACTTCCACCGTTTGGCCCTTACGTATTTTATCAAGCTGCGTCTCTTTGAAGTTGGCAATGACGAACGCATTGGAACCAGCAACGACAGAGAAAAGTGGAGAGCC
>CANIAS010000072.1 GCA_947465495.1 Candidatus Pollutiaquabacter sp.
CACCAACACTTTCTTGGGAAGTTTGTGTCGTATAGTCAATTATATACAGAAACACCTACTGCCGCATTTTATTGGTTTTTTTAAAAAGAATCATCCCGCCTACTGAATTTGATCAGCAGGCAAAAGATGCTTGTTGTATAGTATTACATCCTATTACAGCACACTATTGGAACAACTTCCGATTGAACGAGGAATTGGGCATCACTACCAAATTTTATCATTATTCATTTTTAAAGAATTTATCGCTATGAAACGAACACTTTTACTACTGATTTGCTTCTACACTTACGGTCAATTATCACTCGCTCAAAACTTCCAATGGTCACGGACGGGAATATCACCGGGGTATGAATATGGTAATTCCATTGCTACAGATGATAGCGGCAATGTTCTCATTGCTGGTCAGATAGAATACACGACTAATTTTGATGGGAACGTACAAGTCAGCTCGGCAGGTCAACACGACATCTTCGTAGCCAAATACCATCCAGACGGTAATCTTGTATGGTTGCACCGTGCAGGAGGAACAGACGGAGATGTTGCGGCGGGTATCGGGGTTGATCGTTACGGCAATTCCTATGTAACTGGCGAAGTAGAATTAACTGCTGATTTTGGATCAGGGATGTCACTGACTGCCGCAGGAGCCAACGATGGATTTCTTGCTAAATACAATCCCAATGGACAATTACTATGGACGGTGATAGTGGGTGGCAGTACGAGTGATGATCGCGGATTAGCCATCGCTGTGGATGATGATGGATATAGTTATGTGACCGGAGCTTTTGGCGGAACGGCACATTATGGCTCGAGCACGCTGGTGAGTGGTAATGGCGGACAAGATTGTTTCGTGGTTAAATTCGATCCAAATGGACATGCTATATGGGCGCGAAAAGGCGGAGGAAACGGTGATGACCGAGGAAGAGGCATCTCCCTGGATGGGCAAGGACATCTTTTTGTGAGTGGCAGTTTCAATGGATTTGCGGACTTCAGTGGGACTAGGATAACCGATGCCAACGGAGTTGAAAGCGCCTTCCTCACTAGTTATGATACCAGTGGCAACTTCCGGTGGGCGCTTCCATTTCGCAACTGCTGTGGAACTACAAAGAGTTATGGCGTAAGCAACGACGGAACAGGAAATAGCTACGTCACCGGTTACTTCGAATCAACCCTGGAGGCAGACGGTCAATCGTTGACGAGTCAAGGTGGATGGGATATGTTCGTCTGCAAAGTGAACACGACCGGACACGTCAGTTGGATAAAGCGTGGCGGAGGCAACTATGAAGACTTTGGTGAAGGATGTCACTTTGACCGTTCGCACGATGTACTGTATGTGACAGGACAATTCGACGACCACGGAGCATTCGATACTCTTCCAGTTTATAGTCATGGTAACAGGGACTTATTTGTAGCTGCTTATAATCACAATGGAGAAATAGAATGGATTAGAACCGGCGGCGGAATTGGGCGCGATGCTGGAATCGCTATAACAACGGATTTGGACAATAACATCTACAGCACCGGTTTCTTCAACGATACAGCCACCTTCGGCGGGGCTACTGTCAGCGGCTATCCCTTAGCCGATTTCATATTGACAAAATTGAATTTAAATGCCGTGAATGAACCAACTGTACCTGCGAGTACCTTATTGATTGATCGAATACAATGTATCGACGTTCGAGTTACCTGTCAGCCCGGCAGTGGATCCAGGAGAATCATGGTTGTACATGAAGGGACAGCTATTACCGCGCTCCCGGTAGACGGAAATTCATACATAGCCAATTCGAATTTCGGAACGGGAAGCGATTTAGGAAACGGTAACTATGTCGTTTATGATGGCAGTGGATCCAGTGTTACCATTAGCGGACTTTTGCTTGATTCGACCTATACCTTTGCAGTTTTTGAATACGACGGCGCGGGAATTTCCATTAACTATTTGACGGGTAATTACCCGATTGCCAGCATCACCATGCATAGCTTTTCGGTTCAAGTGATAGCATCGACTACCTCTATTTGCAATGGAGACCAGGCAACCCTCAGTGCAACAGCCGGGCAAAGTTATAGCTGGTCGCCAGCGAATGGATTAAGCTCAACCGTCTATTCATCCGTGGTGGCAAGTCCCTCATCCACGACTACATATACGGTAATTGCTACAGACATCAATGCTTGTACAGCAACAGCCAATGTTGTAATTAATGTACTTGCCTTACCAATCGTTACGTTGAGCCCCTTTCCAGCTGTTTGTCAGAATGACCCTGTATTTGCCTTGCAAGGAGGGTTGCCACTCGGTGGCACCTACTCCATCAACGGCAATATTTCAAATGTTTTCATACCCGGACTTTCGGGTAATTCGCTGATCGTATATAATTACACCGATGCCCATGGATGTACCGATGCTGCGATGCAGTCCATTCTCGTGCATCATTCGCCAATTATAGACCTTGGTACTGACACGGTGGTTTGTATTACATCTACGGTTATACTTGATCCTGGACAAGGATACCAATCGTATGCATGGATGGATGGCAGCACAGGTAGCACCTACCATGCAATATTTAGCGGAACAGATACGCTTAATGTCACTGTGACGGTGACAGATTCAGGGTGTATAGCGATTGATAGTATCCTGGTTATTTACGATGCTTGTCTTTCTGTGACAGCACCAATTACGAAAGATGAGGTCAGCATATTTCCGAATCCGGCACACAGCACACTAACTATTTTCTTGAATAAATTTCCCGCAAATAACTTAAGTATTCGACTGGATGATCTGCAAGGAAGAACACTGCTGGATGTTGAAGCCAAGGCGAATCCGATTGAGCTGAACATTCCAAATACAATGGCAAGTGGAATTTATTTACTGATGATAAGTGATCCCGAAATAAATAGCTTGACCGTAAAACGAGTGTCGGTGTTGAGGTGAATACTATAGTTTAGAACACCAAAAACAACCATTAAGGTAAATTCAAAACGAGCTAATATTCCAGCCAAGAAAATAGATTATTTTAGAAAGTGTTACATCAAAAAGTGATGGGCAGTAGTTAAAAAAGCGGTGATCCCGGCGGGAGTCGAACCCACAACCTACTGCTTAGAAGGCAGTTGCTCTATCCGGTTGAGCTACGGGATCAGAAATACTGAAAAAATCAAGTTTCTATATTCATTGCACAAAAAAAAATGAAGAAGGATTAGTGGTGACACTTCTCTCTCTTCACTTTCTTGTGGTCGGGGCGGCAGGATTCGAACCTGCGACCTCCTGGTCCCAAACCAGGCGCGATGACCGGACTACGCTACGCCCCGATATTTATTAATCATGAACTGACCGGCACAAACTAATCTCCCTTCATTTCATGTACTCTACTTCCTTTCAATCTCCCTCGAAACTTCCCCTCTTCTCTTCGTTCTCTCAAACTAAGCGGAGAGAGAGGGATTCGAACCCTCGGTACGCTTTAACACGTACGACAGTTTAGCAAACTGCTCCTTTCGGCCTCTCAGGCATCTCTCCGAACGGGCTGCAAAGTTAATAAAACAACGGCCTTTCACAAATAAATACGAATTTTTGAGGCTTTTTTTTCAAGAAAGCTCCGCTTCGTTGCTTTGCGTGTACCCGCCTGCTATATTTACTTCAAATCCATGCTATTCCGTCAGTCATACATACGACTCGCTTTTGCCTTGGTCACATTGGCCAGCGCGTGCAAATTTTCAACCAATACGGCTGAATTGTCTGTCATACAAGGAATTGTAACTCTCCAGGATACCACCGCACCTGATTCCACCTGGAACTCATCGCCGACCCTGGTGCTACAAATCACCGCCGAACCCGATAACCTACACCCCACCAATGGCACTTCCGGACAACGAAGCGAGATCTTTGGGTATATCCATCGTTACCTTGTTACTACCAATTCAGCAAGCGGACTTTCCCCTGACCTACTCCAATCACTCCCTGCCGTTTCCAACGATGGTTGCACTTTTATGTACCGACTGCGTGAAGGCATCACCTGGGATAATGGGGAGCCAGTCACTGCGGCCGATGTCTTTTTTACCTGCCAGGTAAATATTTCCCCACAAACTCTAAATCCAGCCTATAAATCCTATTGGTCAAACATGAAGGATTTCATCCCTGACCCCAAGGACCCTCTTGCTTTCACCTTGATAATGAAACAGCCACACATCCAAAACGTTTCCTTCCTGTCTGGCTTTCCTATTTTACAACGAAATTTTTACGATCCCGGTAAACTACTACAACACCTACCACTTGATCAGCTGTCAAAAGATACCACTCTTCATGCGTGGTTCGAGCTATTTAACAGTGATGAATTCGGGCGCTCAGCAGCTAAAATAAACGGACTTGGAGATTATATTGTCGCAGATTGGACGCCAGGCATTTCCATCCTGCTTAAACGAAAAAAGCACGAGCCGGGAGCGCCAGAACAACTGCTCTTCAAAATTGCCAAAGACGAAAGTTCCGTTGCACTGGAATTAAAAAAACAAGTATACGATGTTACCTCTTACTTATCCATGACTACCTTTCTGCAGCTGGCAAGCGATCCAGCCCTTTGCAAAAACTACCATTGCGTACTTTCTCCCACTTTCAATTACAGCTACCTCTGCTTCAACACTCAACCTGACTCAACCCATTCCCAATTCTTTAACAATCGTGATGTACGTGAAGCCATAGCTCACTTAATCTCCGTGGACCGTATCATCGAATTACTCTATCAATCAACTAGCAATTCGGCACGTCGAATGACCACTAACGTTTCACCGTTTAAAAACGAATGTGATACCACCCTTGTGCCGATCGATTATAATCTTGAGAAAGCTAAAAGTCTCTTGAATACTTCCGGCTGGTTAGACCATGATGGCGACGGAGTAATCGATAAAAAGGGTATTCGAATGTCGATGGAACTATTGTATCTCAATACGTCTGCAGACTGGAAAGACATGGCAGGATTGATTACCCAAGAACTCGCAAAAGCAGGTATTGAAGTTGAACCTATCGCTGTAGAACAAAAAATATTTTTAGAGAAAGCCCGCAACCACAATTTTGACCTTCTGCTTGGAAGCTGGGGCGGCTCATCTGCCCCGGAAGATTATGCTCAATTGTGGTCTACTGCTTCATGGACAAATCACGGTTCTAACTATTCCGGCTTTGGAAATACCAAAACAGATTCTCTGATTGCAGAAATCAACCATTCCGTGAATGATACCGATCGGATAAATTGGAGTCATCTATTACAGCGTGAAATCTATCACGAACAACCCTACGTATTTCTCTATACTTCGCTGCGAAAAACCATCATTCATAAACGATGGGGACATGTTCGACTATTTCCAGATCGACCTGGAATGAACGTAGGTGAATTTAGACTGATTCCTCGGCCTTAGTTTACATCAACTAACTTTTGCTATAAATTAATACGATTCAATTTTGAAGCGATTGTACTCACGATTATTGAAACTTTTCGCTTCACTGATTATTTCGGTACTACTCGCCTTTGTTTTCATCCGAATGGCTCCCGGCGACCCCGTCGATCGCTTTGTTAGTTTGAACACCCACGATGAAACGTTTCCAACGAATGAACATCAAATTGATTCCACTCGAGCTGCTTGGCGACATCTTCTCGGTTTAGATCTTCCTATTTTTTATGTTTCTATTCAAAGTATGGAAGACAGCAAGCATGAAGATTCGAACAGCACGGTTTACTACTGGATTCCAACTATACAGGTTCATTCCGACAATCAATTTCATCGTTGGCTTTTTGGAGATGGTCAATTTACAGAAGGAATAGTACATGGCGATTTTGGTAAATCATACAACACACGCCAGCCTGTCGCAAAACTATTAACTGGTCGCATGATCTGGTCTGTAGGCCTTACGCTCGTCGCGATGGCATTAGCATTCATGATTAGCATTCCAATTGCTTTACGCGCTGCACAGCTGCGCGACAAAACCTTCGATCGAATCATTCAATCAATCAGCTTGACATTACTATCGCTTCCTTCCTTTTGGATAGCCATACTGTTATTGACCCTTTTTGCCAATCCCAATGTATTAGACTGGCTACCGGCATCCGGTATCGGCCCACTCGTGCCACGTCCTAATCGAAATTTCATCCAACAATTTTCAGATTCTTTGCCTTACCTCATACTTCCGACGATTTGCTATACCTTGGGAACAACCGCATTTCTACTTCGAAGTATTCGGGATGCAGCGTCGCAAGAATTAATGTCTGATTACGCACGCACAGCTTCGGCCAAAGGTCACGATAAACGTACAATATTGAATCGTCATGTTTTACGAAATCTGCTACCATCGCTCTTAACTATTGCTGCTTTTGCATTTCCGGCAGCTATTTCCGGTGCTGTCCTACTCGAATACATCTTTGGGATACCTGGTATGGGTAGTTTACTCCAGGAAGCAGTGGTTGGACAAGATTATCCAGTATTAAGTGCTGTCTTCTTAATTAGTTCATTTATTACACTATCAGGTTTTGCGGTGTGCGACCTATTGATTGCCAGATTGGATCCACGAATTGTGAAAGGCGGTAGTCTATGAGCATAAATTTTCTTCAGCGGATTAGTTCGACTCTTCAATCAAGGTACCGCATATTACACATATATTTAATGATTGCATTGCTAGCTCCATTAATAGCAAGCCATGATCCATTGGTACTAAAAGCAGGAGGACGCATCCAATTCCCTGCATTCAGTGGATCACCCTACGTCCAACTAATACCTGGCAATTCTCCAGTACTTTCATCCGAGGTTGATTGGCGCTTCACACCCTGTGAGTTCAAAATTTTGCCATTGATATGCTATTCTCCAAGCGAACAAGATGCTGCGAATACGAATTTCGCCTCACCATTTAAATCTCAATACCATACCCAGAAGGATGGTACTACCACCAAGTTATCATGGCGATACCGGCATTGGATGGGAACCACTCGTAGTGGACAGGACGTATTGTCAATCCTCCTTCACGGATGTCGAACTTCGCTAATTATCGGAATCTTTTCCATGCTTTTGGCAGCATTCATTGGGCTCCTTTCAGGCCTGTTTGCAGGCTATTATGGTAACGATCGACTGAAAATACAACGAATCAATTTATGGGGATTTCTTTTTGCAGGTTTTGTCAGTGTGTTCTATTCTATTCAACTAATTGAACTTGCCTCTATGAATGGTTGGCGAAAACTACTAATTAGCTTCACAGTAATTCTGATCTTACTATGGCTGATTAATAAGGCTATCTCCATCGTTACACGATTTTTTACTCAGCCATTTTATCATCGTTACATTTCCATTCCAGTGGATGAAATATTTACAGCAGTTACCATTACATTCATTTCCCTGCCTCGACTAGTACTTGTACTTTCTATTGCAGCTATTTTGAAACCATCCATCACAAGTCTGATACTACTGATTGGATGTACAGCTTGGGCCGAACCTGCACGGTTGATTCGAACAGAAACGCGGCGAATACGAAACTTAAATTATATCGAACACGCTCATGCAGCCGGAAGTAACGATGCACAAATTTTATTCCGTCATGCGTTGCCAAATTTATCCAGCATCGTGCGGAACATTTTTCTTACAGGCGCTGCCGGGGCGATCATGACCGAAGCGGGGTTATCGTTTATTGGAATAGGACTCCCCTACAATACCCCATCGTGGGGCATGTTGATTCACGAAGCCAAACGAAATGCAGAAGCATGGTGGCTGATAGTCATACCTGGAATCGCTATCGGAATACTATTGCGAGCTCTATTAAAAGCAGGAATGCAACGCCAACAGAATTGATCCGCTTACCCAAAAACATGACAACAAACAAAATGAATGCTGTCATGGCTACGAAAATCAGCAAGTTGAATTAACGAAGCACCAATGCTTCCTTAAATTTCATTTTCAGCTTGACATCATCCATGACACCATTCTTGGTTGCATATTTAACCAATCCGGCAAGGTTGGTAGATTGTGTAGACTTGAGAAGTTGACGGCGATATGCTTCAACGGTACGAGTGGATTTGTGTAGCAACTTGGCAATTTCGTCGTTGGTAAACTCGTGGTATAATAAAAATAGGACTTCGCGAAGTATTGGTTGTTCAAGTTGATCCTCGGATGAAGTCGTAAACCCAGACATTACTTTATCCAAGCTATGGTGCAACAAGGAGCGAATTTCATCAGAATAGTAGGTATGCCCAGCAAGTACTTTTCGAATGGCTAGCAGAATTTCCTCCCGATCGGTATTCTTCAATAAGTAACCATTTGCTCCTTTATGGATCATGGAAAACACCAAACTTTCATCATCGTACGATGAGAGTCCAATTATACGAACGGAAGGATAAAGAGACCGAATGAGCCCAGTAGTTTGAATTCCATCCAACGGCGACATTCTTACATCCATTAAAACCAAGTCATGCAGCTCATCTTTGAGCAAATCCAGTACTTCTTGTCCATTCGCAGCTTGCGTTATTTTGCTTATGTATTGAACTTGTTTAAGCGTACTTACAATCCCCTTCCTATACACAGGATGATCATCAGCGATGATGATTTTAATTCCGGAAAGCAATTGATTATCTACAAGTTGAATGGTATTCATACGAGTTGTTTTAATGGAAACGTAAAGGTATAATGAGCGTTGGAAGAACCATCAGTAGGAAAAGCCATCTGACCTCGAAGAACATCGACACGGGATGCAATATTTTTTAAGCCCATACCGAATGTGGCATCCTTGGAAGCCATACCTTTTGTGCCATTATCGTTGTATTCAATAAACAACTCATTCGCTTCAATACTTATCGATAAATTAATTTCCGTGCATCCAGAATGTTTAATGGAATTTACCAATAATTCTTGCAGAATACGATAAATAGTGGATTGAGCATAATCCGAAATTTGATCAGGAAGCTGTTCGTAAAATAGGTTGAATTGAATCCGAGCACTTTTACAAATTGAATTTCCAAACTGTTCAATGCCTTTTACTAAACCAAGATTCAGCACTATGGTGGATGACATACTTCTGGCGAGATCACGCACTTCTTGTATTGCGCCATTCAGTCGTTGGGCAATCACAGAAAGTTCTTTTTTTTGCGTGTGCTGATCGGCCATTGATTCCAGCTCAAGCTTGATGGCTGAAAGCAATGGATTAATATCATCGTGCAGATCCTGGGCAATTCTGTTTCGTTCATTTTCCTCCGTGCGATTGATTGCATGGTATAGATCGTCTTTACGCTTTAAACGCATTCTAAGATAAACAGCTAGAACAATGAAAAAGAAGACTACTACCAGACCTATAGCAAGGGATGCAGCGATTACGTAGTAAATAAATTCCGCTTTCGTAAGTAACATTTAAAAGTTATTGTGTTTAAAACATTGAAAGCTATGATGGCCAAACAGTTGATAAACGATAAATCAAGCATGCCACTTTGAGCTAAACTTGTCAAGTAATCATTCGTAAGCATAAAGAAAAAAGTACTTGTGTAATACGTAAAAATAGATGCAGCGAACCAAAAACGATAATCATGAAAGACGTTATGAGTATCTTTCAAAATAAACTTTACTATTAATGCACCATACAACAAAATCACCAGCAGCCCTTTGATGGTTTTTTCATCCGTATTGTAAATCATCACTGAGCTATTTAATACGGTGCTACTAAACCAATAAACCAAGTACCCTATTGATAAAAACGAATAAATCATTTGGTAATTTATCAAATTGAACCAACGTAGCACTAGGTATAGTTCTGCAATGGTTTCAACCGGGCTTTGCAAATTGAACAACCACTCATTATTGATAGAATTATAACCTGTGATTCCGCCAACCAAATCCACCAAAGCGGTGAACAACAAAAAAAAGAAAACAAATTTCAAGTCACTACTAAATGTACGGTAAAACCTCAGGCCGTATAAAATCGGCACGAAATCGGTAAGAATGGTTAGATTAATTAACAGTCTCATTACGATTCGATGAAAGTAATAAAAAACCAGATAGAATGGAGCAACTCTATCCGGTGGGCAAACAAAAAAAGATCAAACAGATTAACTGTTAAGGATGTTTAAATCGCCACAATTGGGTGGACATTTATCTGCTTTATCTAAGCATAACTTATCATCTCCTATCAAATCATTGCCGTCAGCATCAACACCTACGAATACTATTTCAGACTCATTGTCGCCATTAAGGCCAAAATAATAACGTACGCCAACGCACCCTTCCTGTTCCAGCAAAGCCGTAAAAGCAGCCTTACCGATTAAGCCACCCAAATGTTGTCCCAATTTCATTTGATCGCGAAAACGTTTAGTCAATGCAGCTCCTTCTGTAAAGCTGATATTATTAGTTTCATGACCTGGAGTAATCATTGATGGAGATACTATTGGTTAAATACTATTGATTTCGACCAAAAGTAGAGGGCTGTATCAGCAACGACAAACAAGACGTGGGATAGCTACATTGTTCTATTAAGATTTTCTTAAGTCATCTAATTGAAATCTAAATGATTAACGAGAACTGCAGGTGTTTTTAACCCCATCAATAACCATAAAATCGAGTAAAAGTCGAACCAGTAATCGTAAAAACCGAAGCCGGTTAACTAGTATTAGTTGAATAGCAGTAGTTGAAAAGTGTAAATACTCGCTATTTCAAATTAGCTATTAATACATCAACACTAAAAAAATTGGACAGCGATTAGGCAGATTGAGCTAATTATTCATACGTTCCAACCTATTAAAAAAAACGGACTGTCTTACTTAAAGACAGCCCGCTCTTCTATTTGCAAAGTTTGTTACCGAAGGCTTCCTACAACCACTTTTTTAGTGATATAAGTATCCTGGAAAACAAATCGAATAAAGTATGTTCCGTTAGTCAAAGACTCAAGACTTACTTCGTTTTGCCAACCAAGTTTCATCACTTGTTGACCAACCATGTTGTAGACCTCAATAGATTGAGGGGCTTCAGATGTGGCCACAAAATGGATAACATCAGATGTAGGATTTGGATAGAATGTCACATCTAAGAATTCTTCATCATCCGGTGAGAAAGATCCTGATTCCGTCGTCCTTGCAGTTGTGCAAGTACCAATGGTAACGGTCAAACTAAATGCCGAACTATTTCCACAGGAACTAACCGACTTCACCGTGATGGCCCCAGATGTAGTTCCAGTTTTCACTGTGATTGTGCCAGTATTTTGTCCGGATTGAATTACAAATCCTTCGTGTAACAAATTGGAAACAATCCGTCCGTTGATGGGTTCTGCCGGATGTGATGCATACCAACCAATGACATTGGTGACCCGTTGTTGTTGCGAAAGTATGTTCCAAACGGCTTTTGTTTTTCTGGATGTCGACTGCGACACACGAATACCCTCACCATCTGGTCGGGGCTCTACAAAATTAAGTATACCGTGTTTTTCTGCCACCTTACCAGTAGCAATGGAAGTCCACAGAATCGGCGATAACTTAGGTTCGATGGATTTCAGGTTACCCCGCACACCCGAAGCGAGCAATCGTTGCAAATTGGGCATGGCTCCTGTTCGCAACAGAGGATCAATACAATTCCAGTCTGCAGCATCCCATCCTATGACCAA